>DATKCM010000041.1:0-7058 GCA_035513195.1 Acidimicrobiia bacterium
ACTCCAGGCTGTACCCTTGCCGCCTATGTCCCAAGAGAACACTTTCATCATGGTCAAGCCCGACGGCGTACGGAGAGGGCTCATCGGCGAGATCATTTCGCGATTCGAACGCAAAGGTCTGAATCTCGAGAGAATCAGAAAGCTGGACATCGATGAGGACCTCGCCCGACGCCACTATGCCGAGCATGTCGACAAGCCGTTCTTTCCAGAGCTCCTCGAGTTCATCACCTCCGGTGCGGTGGTCGCGATGGAGTGGTCCGGGGAATCGGCGGTGTCAGTGTCCCGCACAATCATGGGCGCCACCGACCCGAAACAGGCCGTGCCGGGGACCATTCGCGGCGACCTCGGTCTTGTCGTGACCCACAACTTGGTCCATGGATCGGACAGCGTGGAGAGCGCCCAGCGCGAACTGGAGATCTTTTTCGGCTGAAAAAGGCACAGGCGGCGCCATTAACACGATTTGCCACATGGCAGAAGGTTCCGGTGCACTCTACACTCATGGAGTCCGCCAAGGAGTCCTTTCCATCAATGGCTGAAACCCTTCTCTCATTCGCCGGCCAAGACATGGCCATCGACCTCGGCACGGCCAACACGTTGGTCTACGTGCGGGGTGGTGGCATCGTGCTCAACGAGCCGTCTGTCGTTGCGATCAATTCGCTGACTGGCAAGGCCCTGGCTGTCGGTATGGAGGCAAAGCGGATGATCGGCCGCACCCCGGCATCGATCACCGCCATCCGGCCGCTTCGCGATGGAGTGATCGCAGACTTCGACATCACAGAGAAGATGCTCCGCTACTTCATACAGAAGGTCCACAAGCGGAAGTGGGCGCGCCCCCGCATTGTCGTCTGTGTCCCATCCGGAATCACGCCTGTCGAGCGGAGGGCCGTCGAGGAGGCTGCATATCACGCCGGGGCCCGCCGGGCCTACACCATCGAGGAACCGATGGCTGCGGCAATCGGTTCGGGTCTACCCATCGGTGAGCCCGCAGGTTCGATGGTCGTCGACATCGGTGGAGGCACCACCGAGGTTGCCGTCATCTCCCTTGGGGGCATTGTCGTTTCGAGGAGCATTCGCGTTGGTGGCGACGAGCTCGACACCGCTGTCATCGACTGGATCAAGAAGGAGTACAACGTCCTGATCGGTGAGAGAACTGCCGAGCAGCTCAAGATGGCTGTCGGGTCCGCCTGGCCTTACGCCGATGAGCCCTCAGCAGAAGTCAGAGGGAGGGACCTGGTGACAGGCCTGCCGAAGACGATATTGCTCTCAAGCCAAGAGGTCCGTGAGGCGATCGAGGAGCCCACGCAAGCGATTGTCGATGCCGTCAAGTACACGTTGGACAAAACACCGCCTGAGTTGGCGGCTGACGTTGTAGAGCGAGGAATCGTGCTCACCGGCGGCGGCGCATTGCTGGTCGGGTTGGACCATCGTCTTGCCCATGAAACCGGCATGCCGATCGTGACTGCGGCAAGGCCATTGCAGTCCGTGGTGATTGGATCGGGGAAATGTCTGGAGGAATTCGACACGTTGCAGAGCGTGTTGGTCTCATCGTCCCGGCCATGATTCCTTCGATCCAACCCGCAGCATGCTGACCCGGGATCGACAGCCCCGATCAGATCGCGCCTTACCCACCTTCATCACCCTGGTGGTGCTCGGGATTCTTCTGATGACGTTTCACGTGCGGCTCGAAGGCGGCGGCGTGGTCAACGTGTTGAGAACCGGGACACAGGCAATTGTTTCGCCGGTGCAACGAGGGGTCTCCTATGTAGTGACCCCTATTGCCGATGCCGTGGAAGGGCTCGGGGAAATCGCGGGTCTGCGTGAGGAGAACCGATTCCTCAAGGCCGCCCTCGAGGAATCGCAGGCTCAGTTGATTGCAGTCGAGGATCAACTGGCACGATTGCATCTCTTCGAGGCGCTCTACGGCCTCGATGAACTCGAGACGGATCTGGGCAGGACAGTGGCGAATGTCATCGGACGACCTGATCCGTTTGATGTCGGATTGATCATCGATCGAGGAAGCATCCATGGGATCGCAGTCGACCAGCCGGTGATCGACTCGAACGGCTTCGTCGTGGGGTCGGTGTCAAGCGTGACCCCGTTCAGCTCAACGGTGGTGCCTATCACCGGCAACCGCGAGGGTCTGGCCGTGCTCGTCGGAAGCCAGATCGGAAACCTTTCCTCCCAGGCCGGGTCTTCTGAGATGCGCCTGGACATTCCCGATGCGAAAGAGCCGGTTCTTGCCGGCGCCAGGGTGCTCACGTCGGCAAGAAGTGTGTTGTTCCCCGCCGGACTTCCAGTGGGTGAGGTGGTGTCGGACGCCGCTTTGGCTACCTCTGCGGTAAGCACCACCGTGAGGCCATACGTCGAGATCGACACGCTCCGGATCGTCATCGTCCTGGCTTGGCCAGCGGATCCGATCTCCGCCTCGGGTGAAGATGAGATACAGACCGAGATCACCACAACCACTGACGGTGGCTCATGAGAGTCCGGACCCCTGCCGCGGTGTTCCTCATCCTCCTTGTTGCCGTCGTCCTGCAATCCACGTTGTTCGGCAGGATCCGGGTGATTACCCCCGACCTAGTGCTGCTTGTGGCGATCCTCATCGCCCTGACCCGGATCAAACCCGAGCTCGTCCTGGCGATAGCGTTCTCGGCCGGCCTGGTGGTGGATCTACTCGGCTCGTCACTTCTCGGCCTTCGGGCAATCGTCTTCATGTCGGCCGCATACATCGCGCTGCGCACACGCGAACGCGCCGACATCGGGCGGATCGCCACTGCACTCTGGGCAGGTGGTATGACGCTTATCGGGGTGGTGCTTCTAGTGTTGCTGGGGACACTGTTTGGTCAGTCCACGATTTTGGGGGAACATGTTCTCAGCCGTCTCGTCACAGTCCCGCTGGCGAATATGCTTCTTGCATTCATAATCGCGCCGGTCCTGGTCAGAACGGTGGACCAGGACCCGGCAGCGCTTAGATACTGATGAAATTTGCAATCCGGCTCACCAGTCTCGGCATTGCCTTTATGGTGATGTTCTCGATCGTCGGTCTGCGCCTCTGGTTCGTGCAGGTGGCCGAGGGCCCAGCGTACGCCCAGGCTGCCGCGGAGCTGACCTGGATATCCCGAAACTCATACGCCCCACGTGGAGACATTTTCGATCGAAACAGCACGCTGTTGGCTACCAGTCGCCTCGTTCCGGCTGTCGTGGTCGACCGCACGTTTGTCCAACCCGAGGAGCGCGAAGACCTGATTCAAACCCTCTCGGCCCTCCTGGGTATGGAGCCGGCGGCGCTCGATCACTTATACGAGGAAGCCGGAATCAACGGGCGATTCCAGGTCACCGCGGTTTCGGCTGAAACTTCGCTTCGGATCAATGAGAGGTTGGACATGCTTCCCGGGGTCGAGATCGTGAATGTCCCGGAACGGGTCTATCTCTCCGGCGACACCCTCGCCCATGTGATCGGGCATCTTGGCTTACCCGAACAGTCCGATATCGACGCCAGACCCGATCTCGATCCGAGTGTTCGGATCGGAAAGCTCGGGGTCGAGAAGGTGTATGACGAGTTCCTCGAGGGCACTCCCGGGGAGGTCCAATACCGGGTGCGTTCGGGAGACATCATCGCCGAACGTCCCGGCCGCGAGCCGGAAGCGGGAGACTCTGTGATTCTCACCTTGGACTTCAAGCTTCAGGAGCTTGTAGAGCGAGCACTCGAAGAAGCGGTCGGCCTCTCCAACGACGTCAAGGATGACCTGAGAAACGCAGGCAAGGAAGTCTTCAATGAGACCCAGCGTGCCGCCGCTGTCGTGCTCGACGCCAAGACCTTCGAGGTGCTTTCGCTGGCGTCGTACCCGGATTTCGATCCTCAACTCTTCGTCGCCGGCCTCGACCCCGATACCTTCGCCAACCTTCAAACCACCCAGGCGTTCAACAACCTGGCGATTGCCGGCCAATACCCGCCGGCTTCCACCTTCAAGGCAATCACATATCTCGTCAAAGAGGAAGAGAACCTTCCCCTGCCCGAAGATGTCGAGGGAGTCGACATCGCCAATCAGAAGGTCCACTGTGACGGGACACTCTTCCTCGACGACGAGCCGGGAACTGAAAACAAAAAGAACGACTGGTATGCACCGAGGAATCTGGGATGGCTCGACATTCACGGCGCCATCGAGAACTCATGCAACATCTTCTTCTGGAATGTCGCCCTCGGCACCCACCGCCACTTCGAGAACGAGAATGTGATCCAGGAGTGGGCCCAGGACCTTGGCTATGGAGGCGCCACCGGGATCGACCTATCCGGAGAGGCCTCGGGGATCGTTCCGACCCGGGCGCTATTCGAGGAGTGGAAGGAATTCCAGCTTGAGAACCCCGACCAGCCTCCGAGGTTGGACCGGAGCCGACTCGAATTCGCCAGTCCCTGGCTGGGCGGTGACCTCCTCGACCTTGCGATCGGACAGGGCGCATTTGTCGCCACCCCACTCCAGGTTGCCGTGTCCTACGCTTCGATGTTCAACGGTGGGCTCGTGATGGAGCCCCGCGTTGTCAAGGAGACCGTTGCCCCCAACGGCGATGTCACACCTGTTGAGACGTCCGTAGTCCGCGAGGTCGAGATCTCGGAGGGGATTCGCCAGGCACTGCTGACCGACCTCAATCGGGTGGTCACCACCGGCACCGCCAGCAGGGCCTTCAAGGACTTCGGTCCAGGCCTCGAGTTGGTCGGCGGTAAGACGGGGACAGGAGAGTCATCCCAGAACAAAGACGACCATGCATGGTTCGTTGCTGTTGCACCAATCGACGATCCGCAGTTCGTGGTTGTGGTTCTGGTCGACGAAGGCGGCTCCGGTAGCCGGATTGCGGCGCCGGTTGTCCGCCATATCCTCCAGTACCTCATGGGCAACGAGCCGACGCCGATTGTCGAAGGGGCGGATGCAGACTGATGGCTGTCCTGACCAGGATTCGCGAAGTCGCGGTGGTCCGCCGCGACAACAGGTCGGACAAGGTTCTGATGGGGACGATGCTGCTCTTGTCCGGCTTCGGCCTGCTGATGATCTTGTCGGCAACCCAGAGCACCGGCTCGTTCTCGATGGAGCGCCAGATGATCTTCGTAGCTGCGGGGATCATCGTCTATATCGTCGCCTCCAACATCGATTACAGGGAATACCGGCTATGGATCCCTATCGCATCATTGCTCATCATGGTGCTCCTGGTGGTGGTGTTCTTCTTCGAACCGGTGAACGGGGCACAACGGTGGATCGAGCTCGGTTTCTTCAAACTGCAACCTGCCGAGTTCGCCAAGGTCGTTGTCATCGTCGCCCTTGCCAGCATCCTCGCGCCTCCGGTTCGGGGTGATATGGAGCGCCGTCCATTGGCATGGTCCAAAATCGGTCAGGCCATGTTGCTGGTGTCGATACCCGCCTATCTGATATTGCGGGAGCCAGACCTGGGCACCACACTTGTCTTCGCCTTCATCGTCTATGTGATGCTCTTCGCTGCAGGAGCGACGTGGCGCCAGATGGTCGCGCTCGGGATTGGGGGAGCCATCAGCGCCATCGCCATCTGGGAGTTTGGTCTCCTCGCGGAGTACCAGATGGATCGGATCAGGATCCTCATCGACCCGACGATCGACCCACAGGGGATCGGTTACAACCTGGCTCAGTCGAAGTTGGCAATCGGCTCGGGCCAGCTGTTCGGCTCAGGTCTCTTCGCCGGGACCCAAACGAACTTCGAATATGTACCCGAACAGGAGACCGACTTCATATTCACCGCAGTGGGGGAGCAGCTCGGTTTTGTCGGTGGATTGCTTGTCCTCGTCGCCTTCGCGGTGATTGTCTGGCGACTACTCGTGATTGCCGTCAATGCCCGTGATCGCTTCGGTGCCCTCATTGCGGTGGGGATTGCAGCGATGATGATGTTCCACGTCTTTGTCAACGTAGGCATGACAATCGGGATCATGCCCGTCACCGGATTGCCGCTGCCTTTCCTCTCGCAGGGGGGTTCGTTTTACCTGGCGATGACGCTCGCCCTGGGCATAGCCAACTCGGTCTGGTTGATGCGCACCCCGGTCCCCGGAGAAAACCAACTGACGTAAAAGAACTCTCCCACCGCCACAGAAGTGGTGGGGGAAGTCCCGGCGACCGCCTCATCTCTTCCACCGCCCGAAAGGGTGGGAGTACCGGCGACGGAGGAGCCGGGAGGGGGGCTCGCACCCAACAACGCTGCTTGGGAGGCCTCCGCTCTCAACTTAATGCTCCTCGCTCCGACCTTTTCCCCATTCGACTTCATCCATCTCTCCCACCGGAGCGAAGCGACAGGGGGGAGTACGGCGACGGAGGAGCCGGGAGGGGGGCTGGTAACCCACCAACGCTGCTTGAGACGCGACCGCCCTCAACCTGCTGGCTTTCAAGCCCCCTTACCTCCCCGCCCTCGGAGGGCGGGCAGGAACTTTTCCCCCATTCGGCTCCGCCTCTGGGGGAACAGCCGCTCGCTTCGCTCGCTTGGGGGAACAGCTGCTCGGGACCGGCTTGACCTTCCAGGAGGGTGGAAGGTGTATAAAGGGTGGCGTGATACCCACAGGGCGAATCCGAGGCGGATAGATGGACCACCACAATCACGAGAGCCACGAGAAAAGCGACCCACAAACTCACCAGGGCCATGACAAACACGAGGGCCACAGCACGGCGATGTTCCGTGACAGATTCTGGCTCTCCCTTCTGCTGTCACTTCCGGTCATCTACTTCAGCGAACTGATCCAGGAGTGGTTCGGGTACACCGCTATCTCTTTCCCCGGTTCCGACCTGGTGGCGCCGGTGCTCGGCACGGTCATATTCGTCTACGGTGGCTCACCGTTCCTCAAGGGCGCTGCAGGGGAAATCCGGGACCGCCTACCGGGGATGATGCTTCTCATCGGCATGGCCATAACAGTCGCCTTCGTGGCATCGGTTGCCACGTCCCTGGGCTGGTTCGACCTCGAATTCTGGTGGGAACTGGCCGCCCTGATCACGGTGATGCTGCTCGGACACTGGATGGAGATGAGGGCGATCGGCCAGGCCCGGGGGGCTCTCGCC
>DATKCM010000042.1:0-3297 GCA_035513195.1 Acidimicrobiia bacterium
CCTGGCGTCAAGGCCGCCGCCAAAGCTGCCGGCCTCGAACCCGGTTATCCCCGCCTCCCCCTCACCCGTCTTTCCCGCGGCCACGAGACCTCGTTGATCAAGCTGATCAACTGAACCGTTCTGTGTCGATCTGAGACACCACGTCCTCATGCGAATCGACACAGAACGAGCAGAGACCGACCCTCGAACCAAACTGTGTCGATTTGGAACACCACGTCCGAACCAAAATCGACACAGAACGGTTTCAAACCACCGTCAGCCTCCGAACGATGATTTGAGCGATTGCTCAAACTTGGGAAGCTTCGACTAGCCTTGGCCACAGTAACGACATGACAAGGAGCATCAATGTCAAAGTTTCTCAGTGAGGAGTGGGCCCAGGAGGCTACCGACGCCCTCAACAGCCACGAAGGATTCAAGAATGCGATCGGCGCCGCTGACCTCGGGATCCAGTTCAACACCACCGACACCCCCGATGGGGAAGTCGACTACTACCTCTCCACATCGGGTGGCGTGGCCACCCAGGCCATCGGGACCCTCGAAGGCGCTGACGTCACCGTCAAGCAGAACTACGACACGGCGGCCGCGATTGCCAAGGGTGAGCTCAACACCCAGACCGCCTTCATGACCGGCAAACTCAAGGTATCGGGCAACCTCGCCAAACTGATGATGCACCAGAGCGCCGTCCAACAGTGGAGCGCCGCGGTCAGCGACATGAACGTCAAGTTCTAGACACTTCTCTTCGAAGAGGGGCCGGGTCTTCTCACGACCCGGCCCATTTTGTTTGGCTGTCGAAATGGGTCGGCGTCGTTCGTCATATTGTTGCAAGGCGTCAAGAGAACAAGGAGAAATGATGCCCAGATACGCAGCTCTCATCTACGGACCGGCCGATGCCGAAGGCGTCGACATCCCGGACGAAGAGATGGCGAAGATCATGGACGAGTACAACGAGTTCACGAAGAACGTGAGCGACGCAGGCGTCATGGCCGGTGGCGAGGCCCTTCACGACACCAACACCGCGACCACGGTCCATGTCCCGGGCGGTAAAGGCGGAGACGCCGTGTTCACCGATGGGCCGTTCGCAGAGACAAAAGAAGTCCTCGGGGGCTTCTACCTCCTCGACTGCGCCGACCTTGACGAGGCGCTGAAGTGGGCGCAGCAGATACCCGGGGCATGGCAAGGAAAGATAGAGGTCAGACCCTGTATCGACTTCGAGGGTTGAGCCACACGGTCGGGGTGACGGAGAGCTCCCGTCACCCGACCTGAATCAGATCAAACCCAATTCGAGAACGGCGTCGCGCTCTTCTGCCAGCTCGGCCACCGAAGCATCGATCTTCGACCTTGAGTACTCGTCGATTTCGAGGCCGCGGACTATTTCCCATGTCCCGTCCCTGGTGACGCAGGGGAACGAGGAGATCAGACCTTCCGGCACCCCGTAGGAGCCATCCGACGGAACTCCCATCGAGACCCAGTCGCCCTCCGCGGTGCCGTTGACCCAGTCCTTGACGTGGCCGATGGCGGCGTTCGCAGCCGATGCGGCCGACGACGCTCCCCTCGCCTCGATGATCGCCGCACCGCGTTTGGACACGGTCGGGATGAACTCCTGGTCGACCCAGTCGTGGTCGGCTACCAGTTCGTAGGCGTTCTCCCCGTCGACCTCGCAGTGGAACAGGTCCGGATACTGGGTTGCCGAGTGGTTGCCCCAGATTGTCATCCTCCGGATCGACGAGACCGGCCTGCCGGTCTTTGCTGCAAGCTGGCTGATCGCCCGGTTGTGATCGAGTCGGGTCATCGCGGTGAAATTCGCAGGGGCCATACCTTCAGCATTGGCCGCGGCGATGAGGCAATTGGTGTTAGCCGGGTTGCCGACGACCAACACCTTGACGTCGTCGGAAGCGGCCGCGGCAATCGCCTTACCCTGCGTGGTGAAGATCGCACCGTTCGCAGAGAGAAGATCTCCCCGCTCCATTCCCGCCTTGCGAGGCAACGCGCCGACGAGGAGTGCGAAGTCGGCACCGTCGAAGGCGGTCTCGGGACTGGCGGTCTTGACCATCCCGGCGAGCAGTGGAAAGGCACAGTCTTCCAATTCCATCGCGACGCCATCCAGCGCAGGGAGGACGGGTGGTATCTCCAACATCTGGAGGACCACCGGCTGGTCCGGCCCCAGCATCTGACCAGATGCGATCCGAAAAAGGAGGCTGTATCCGATCTGTCCGGCAGCGCCGGTTACGGTAATTTTCAGAGGTTCACTCATAGTTCTGAGCGTACCCGGTCATAGCGAATCCGGTAGTCGGCCAGCTCAAACGAAGTCGAGGCCGATGTCGAGCTGTGGCGCCGAGTGGGTGATCCAGCCCACCGAAATCACGTCGACGCCCGCCTCGGCGATCTCTCTGACCGTTTCGAGGGTTACGCCCCCTGACGCCTCCGTCGTCATCCGGCCATCGACCATCTCCACCGCGTGGGCCAGTTCCATCGGTGACATGTTGTCAAGGAGCACCGTATCGGTGTCGGTTCCGATCAAATCCTCGAGCTGGCTCAGCGTTTCGACTTCGACCTCGACAGTGACTGTATGGCCGAACCGGGCACGGACAGACTCCACCGCGGTGGTAATCGAACCAACTGCTGCGATGTGGTTGTCCTTGATCAGAACCGCGTCGTAGAGACCGAAGCGGTGATTGACCCCTCCTCCCATCAACACCGAGTACTTGTCGAGGGCCCGGAGCCCGGGCATGGTTTTCCGGGTGTCCGAGATCCTGGCTCCCGTCCCTTCAACTGCGTCAACGAGGAGTGCGGTCTGGGTCGCCACCCCGGACATCCGGGCGAGGAAGTTCAACGCAGTGCGTTCTGCCGAAAGGATCGAACGCGCCTTCCCCTCCACCACTGCCAACACCCGCTCAGCCTCGACGCGGTCGCCATCGGAGACCCTGGTCGCGAACTCGAGGTCCGGGTCAAAAACAGCGAACACGTATCGGGCAACGTCGAGGCCCGCAACCGCCCCCGGCTGGCGTGTCCTGAACTCAGCTGAAGCAGAGGCATCGGAAGCGATCGTGGTATCGGTTGTGATGTCGCCCACGGCACCGAGGTCTTCCCTCATGGCCAGGGCAACGATCTCGGCGTACATCTCTTCGGTGATCATGTGAGCGCCACCATATTGACCAGCGTCGGGTCGACAAGCGTTCGGTGTGCCTGGAGCGGATCAGGCTCGGGGTAGTCGGCGCGATAGTGCCCGCCGCGCGACTCGCTCCTCCGCAATGCGGCGAGGACGATCATCAGGGACAGGTCCACGGCGACACGGCCGGC
>DATKCM010000043.1:0-9865 GCA_035513195.1 Acidimicrobiia bacterium
TGGTCGTGGCGGGTCCACGACCACCTGATGATGTTCTTCTCCGGGTCGAGCCTGGTGAAGTTGGTCATCGGCTCCCGGTTCCCGTTCCAGAGTTCTTGTCGGGTGAACCCACGCTTCAGGGTCCGCCAGATGATGCGCGGCATCACCACCCAGCGGGGCAGGTCGAGCCAGATCAACGTGTCGGCAACCGGCCAGATCAGGTCCTTCATACCGAGGCTGGTGTAGTTACCGTCGATCACCCACTCCCGGTTGAGGGCGAAGTCGGCCAGTTTCACGCGGAACTCCTCTTCGGGCAGCGGCTCCCAACCCCTCTGGTGGTAGATGCTATCCAACTCGAGCACCGGAAACTCCAACCTCTCGCCCAATGCTCTGGCGATGGTGGACTTCCCCGAACCCGAGTTACCGACGACGACAATCCGGTGCATGACAGAACGAAGGTTAGAGCGACCGCCGGCTGCCTACATATTGCGTCGGTATTGGCCGCCGACGTTGTATAGGGCGTTGCTCGTCTCGCCCAAGGATGCGGTCTTGGATGTTTCCATGAGCTGCGCGAAGAGGTTCTCCCCGCCGACCGCAGCAGCCTGCAGATCACGCAACGACTGCTCCGACACGTCGCAGTTGCGCTCCTGGAAGGCGCGGAGGTTCGTGATCTGGCGGTTCTTGGCCTCGTCTGTCGAGCGGATCAGCTCGGTGGGGATGACAAACGGCGATCCCTCCTTGGAGAGGAAGGTGTTAACCCCGACGATCGGGTACTCCCCCGACTCCTTCAGTCGCTCGTAATACAGCGACTCCTCCTGGATCTTGGTCCGCTGGTACTGGCGCTCCATCGCCCCGAGCACCCCACCCCGGCTGTTGAGACGGTCGAACTCCAACAGCACCGCTTGCTCGACCAGGGCGGTGAGCTCCTCGATGATGAACGACCCCTGCAACGAGTTCTCGTTCTTGGCCAGCCCCAGCTCCCGGTTGATGATCAGCTGAATCGCCATCGCCCGCCGCACCGACTCCTCCGTTGGCGTGGTGATCGCCTCGTCGTAGGCGTTGGTGTGCAACGAGTTGCAGTTGTCGTAGATCGCATACAGTGCCTGGAGGGTGGTCCTGATGTCGTTGAAACTGATCTCCTGGGCGTGCAGGGACCGTCCCGAGGTCTGGATGTGGTACTTGAGCTTCTGGGAACGCTCATTGCCCCCGTACTTGTGTTTGATCGCCTTTGACCAGATCCGCCGCGCCACCCGGCCGATCACCGCATACTCGGCATCGATCCCGTTGGAGAAGAAGAAACTGAGATTGGGGGCGAAATCGTCGATGTCCATACCCCGCTCCAGGTAATACTCGACGAAGGTGAACCCGTTGGCCAGGGTAAAGGCGAGCTGGGTGATCGGGTTGGCCCCGGCCTCGGCCATGTGATAGCCGCTGATCGACACCGAGTAGAAGTTGCGGACGTCGTGGTCGACGAAGTATTGCTGGATGTCTCCCATCATCCGGAGGGCAAACTCGGTGGAGAAGATGCATGTGTTCTGCGCCTGGTCTTCCTTGAGGATGTCTGCCTGGACCGTTCCCCTTACCAGGGACATCGTCTCCGCCTTCAGGGTCTCGTAGACATCGGCGGGGAGCACCTGGTCTCCGGTCACCCCGAGCAGCATCAGCCCGAGTCCGTCGTGGCCCGGCGGCAACTCGCCGTGGTACTCCGGTCGGAGACGATCGCCGTAGATGTCGGCGATCTTCGCCTCCACCTCGTCGGTGAGCCCGTTCTCAACTATGTATTTCTCGCATGCCTGGTCGATGGCGGCGTTCATGAAGAAGGCGAGGATCATCGGCGCCGGCCCGTTGATCGTCATCGAGACCGACGTCGCCGGATCGCTGAGGTCGAATCCCGAATACAGCTTCTTGGCGTCGTCGAGGGTGGCGATGGAGACCCCCGAGTTGCCCACCTTCCCGTAGATGTCGGGACGCTCGTGAGGGTCTTCGCCGTAGAGGGTCACCGAGTCGAAGGCGGTCGAGAGGCGGATGGCGGGCTGGTCGGCAGCGAGGTAGTGGAAGCGGCGGTTGGTCTGCTCGGGCGGGCCTTCACCTGCGAACATACGGGTGGGATCCTCCAGCTCGCGTTTGAACGGGAAGACGCCGGCGGTGTAGGGGAACTCACCGGGCACGTTCTCCTGGAGGAGCCACTTGAGCCGGTCACCCCAGGACCGGTACCGGGGCAGGGCTACCTTGGGTACCCGGGTGTGGCTCAGGGTCTCGCGGTGCAGGGGGACCTTTATCTCCTTGCCCCGGACGTGGTAGATGAACTCCTCGCCGGCATACTCGGCGACCAGCCCCTCCCATCGTTCCAGGGCCTTTTTGTTCTCCGGGTCGAGCGCTTCCTCAGCTGCCTCGATCACACTTTTGTCGAGGTGCTCTCTCGCCCCTTCCAGTCGGTAGAGCTGCTCGGCGGCGTCGGCCTGCTCCTCCACCCACTCGTCGTAGCGGGCAATCTCCTCCTCGATCTCGGCGAGGTACCGCGCCCGGTTCGGAGGCACAACGTGATGTTTCGCCGCATCGGATACGTTGAGGTCGATCGAAGACTCCAGCCCGAGCCGTTTGGTGAGAGCCAGATAGAACCGGTTGGTGCCCGGGTCGTTGAAGTCGGAGGCGACGGTGAGGTGGATGGGGAGCTCTTCGTCAGGTCCGTCGAAGGCGAGGTGGTTCCGCCGGTACTGCTTGCGGACGTCGCGGAGGGCGTCGTCGGCACCCTGCTTGTCTGCCTTGTTGATCGAAATCATGTCGGCGAAGTCGAGCATGTCGATCTTCTCCAGCTGGGTCGCCGCCCCGTATTCGGGGGTCATCACGTAGAGGCTTTGGTCGGAGAGGTCGACGATCTCGGTGTCAGACTGTCCGATGCCCGACGTCTCGAGCAGCACCAGGTCGTAACCGGCCGCTTTGACGATTTCGACCGCCGAAGAGACATATGGCGACAGGGCGAGGTTGGCCTGACGGGTTGCCAGCGACCTCATATAGGCCCGGGGATGGGGCAGGGAGTTCATCCGGATCCGGTCGCCGAGCAACGCTCCTCCCGACTTCCGTTTCGACGGGTCGACAGAGATCACCGCAACCGTCATCTCCTCAAAGTCGGCGAGGAGCCGGCGCACCAGTTCGTCGACGAGACTCGACTTCCCGGAGCCGCCGGTACCGGTGATCCCGACCACGGGCGCGCTCGACTTGCCGGCGCGCTGGGAGATCTCTTCGAAGACATCGGTGTACTTATCGGGGTAGTTCTCGGCAGCGGAGATCAGCCGCCCTACTACGGCGCGATTCTCGACGCTGAGCCGGTCGAGGTCGAGACCATCCAGCTCGCCCAGAGGAAAGTCCGACTTCGAGATCATGTCGGCGACCATCCCGGTCAGCCCCATCTGGCGCCCGTCGTCAGGCGAGTAGATCCTGGTCACCCCGTATTCGGCCAGCGCTTCGCCTTCCTCGGGGAGGATGGTCCCTCCTCCCCCGCCGAAGAGGCGGATGTGGGTTGCATCGCGCTCGACGAGAAGGTCCCACATGTAGCGGAAGAATTCGTTGTGACCGCCTTGATAAGAGGTGACGGCGATAGCGTGGGCATCCTCTTCGATTGCGGTTTCGACGATATCGAGCCCGGTCCGGTTGTGACCGAGGTGGATCACCTCGGCGCCCGATGCCTGGAGGATACGCCGGAAGATGTTTATCGATGCGTCATGGCCGTCGAAAAGCGTTGTGGCGGTTACAAACCGGACATTGTTCGTGGGCTTGGTCTGATCCAACGAGGAGCTTTCCATCGACTCTTCCATTTTACGCGATAAAATACTTTGATGTCAAAGTATTCTTCGATGCCATGACCGATACCACAGCCCTCGACGACCCCATCGCCGAAGCCACCAGGCAGTGGCAGGCCCACGGCTGGCACGAGGCAGCACCCGGCATGGCGGCGGTGACTACCATCACCAGGGTCAACCGAATCCTCGTCACCAGGATCGAGGCTGCGCTGGCCCCGCTCGGGCTTTCCTTCGCCAGATTCGAGATTCTCCGCCTTCTCGGCTTTGCCCGGGAACAACAGCTGCCGATGGGCAAGATCGGCGACCGCCTCCAGGTCCATCCCGCCTCGGTGACCAGTGCGGTGAATCGCCTCGAACGCGATGGGTTGATCAGGCGGCGCCCGGGCAGCCACGACAACCGGATTGTCCTTGCCAGGTTGCTCCCTGCCGGAGAGGCCATCCTGGAGGAAGCGACCATGCGGATCAACGACGTGTTCTCCACCCTTGAACTCGATTCCGGTGACCTGGAGAGAGTTGTCACCACTCTGAGTGCGATCAGGTCAATTTGACTCCGGCAAAATTTCGCGACCATCCCGGCTAAAATTGGACTAGATTATGCGATGGGATGGATATGGATATCTACGAAGGAAGAATGCGAGGGGCATCGCTCGAACTCAGTCATGTCACGCTGCGACTCGACGACGACAAGCGACTCCGAATCTTTGCCGGGCCGGTGGCAGTGGGGTCTTGGTCGATGTCTCGCGTCTCCGCCGAACGGACTTCCATCTACAGGTTCTCGCTCGATATCGATGGCGAAGTGTTCGAGTTCTTTCCCGAAGACCCGCTCGGTTTCTCCGATGCGATCGGAGCCGTAATCGACTTGACACGCACCTCACGGTTCAGCCTGAAAGAGGCGATCGAACGATCCCGCTGAACAAAATGGCAGCCACGAGATGATCCGGAGGGTCATATACCGGGGCGTATTGGGGGCTTTTGCCGTCGTCAGCGCCGAACTGGCCTACGCGGTCCTCCGTCCGGCACCAAAGCAGGAGGAGTTCGACCCATCAGCGGTCTTTGGCGACGAGGCGAATCCGACAATCCGTGTCGCCGTGCTCGGAGACTCGACGGTGACCGCGCCCGGGGTGGGCGGGCCCGATGAGATCTGGATCAGCCGCATTTGCCTCAAACTTGCCGAGTCGTATCGAGTCGTGCTGAAATCTTTCGCTGTCGGAGGCTCGATGGCGCACGATCTGATCGCCGAGCAATTGGAGCCAGCGCTCGACTTCGAGCCCGACCTCGTCATTCTTTCGGTCGGAGCCAACGATGCGCTCAAAGGTGTTAACACAAAGGCCTTCGAGGAGAATCTCGATGTCCTCGTCTCGAGATTCCGGGAGACCGGCGCCAACGTCGTGCAGAGCGGAGTCGGCGACCTGGGGACGATCCCCAGGCTTCTCCCCCCGCTGCGCCAGGTGTTCTCCCGACGCGCACTCCAATTCAACGCCGCTCATGTGAGAGTCGCCGAACGTCACGGCTCCTGGGTAGTGCCGCAGCGGGACAGTCCGATGAAAATGTGGCGCGACGAGGATATGTGGTCCCCTGACCTCTTCCATGTGAGCGCGAGAGGACACGAGGTCTGGGGCGAACTCGGATGGAAGACGGTCGCCAGGGCCCTCGACCTGCATGACGCTTGAGCGCGACCCCGCGCTGACCAGGTTCGAATCCGCGCGGGCTGCCTCCCTCGCCACCACCAGGCCATCCGGGGCACCGCACGTCGTTCCTGTGACATTCGCCGTCGTTGACGAAGTGATCTACACCATGGTCGACCGCAAACCGAAAACGACCACGGCCCTGCAGCGCTTGGACAACATCAACGTCAACCCGGGTGTCTCCTTGCTCGTCGACCACTACGAGGAGGATTGGACGGCTCTCTGGTGGGTCCGGGTCGACGGCCACGCAACCGTCTCCTCCGAGGACAATGACCTTGCAATCGCCCGCTCTTGCCTGCAGGAGAAGTACTCCCAGTACCGGGACCAATCGCCTGATGGGCCGGCAATCCGCATCGAGATAACCGGGGTCAGTTCGTGGGAGTGGACTCGATAACCCCGGACTCAGTGACGACATACATCACCGAGATGTCATGGTTCTCGGCCGGGAGGGCCTCGCGGAGCCGGCTGTCAACGGTTACGCCTATCGACACCGCATCGGAGCGTTTCGCCGACAGCTCACGGTCGTAGAACCCCCCGCCGCGCCCGAGACGGGTCCCGCGACGGTCAAAGGCCAGACCCGGGACGAGAAAGATATCGATCTCCATCGTCGGGATCACCGGCCCCGACTCGAGCGGTTGCTCCATCCCCCACCGATGCACCTCCAGGGGGAGCCGGGCGTCACGCCATGTCATCGAACCGTCGTCTTCGACCCTGGGCAGAATCCACCGCCACCCCGGCAGCCGTTCGATTAGCGAGTCGAGTGACACCTCGTCGCCCAGCGCTCGATAGGAGCTGATGGTTCCGGGTAGGCGCGGGGAAAGCCAGTTGAACAGTTGATCGACCACCGCTTCGTTCTGCTCGCGGGTAACGCCGGGAAGATGCGCTAGGTCTGCCCTGAGTTCGCGTTTGTCCACGGTGAGGAGACTAGATCGCAACTACGCTCGTGGGATGGCATGGCTGGTGACACTCCTCAGGACCGCTCTGACCTCCGTCGTCGGCCTCGTTGTCACCCTGATCGCGGCACCCACGGTGGTGATCATCGCCGCGTTCAATGATTCCTCTCGATGGATCGACCGGATCATCCGCACCTGGAGCCGGGCCTGGCTCGCGGCCTCCGGTACCAAATTGACCGTTGTAGGTAAGGAGAACGTCGACCCGGACGAATCGTATGTCGTCGTATGCAACCACCTGTCGACCCTGGACATCATGGCCTGTTTCCTCGCAGTGCCGCTTCCCATCCGCTACCTCGCCAAGAAGGAGCTGTTCCGTATCCCTCTCCTCGCCCAGGGAATGCGGGCCATCGGCATCATCGAGGTCGACCGATTGGCACGGTCGGCGGTCCACACCGAAGTGAACCGGAGGGCAAGAGAGCTGGTCGAGAAGGGACGGAGCCTCATCATCTACCCCGAGGGAACCAGGCCGCGCGACGGTGTACTCGATCCGTTCAAGAAAGGGGCGTTCACCATGGCGATCTCGAGCCAGCTGCCGGTGCTGCCGGTGGCGATTTACGGGACCTACCATGCATGGCGCCCGGGGACACTTTGGGTGAGGGGCGGGAGGGTGACTGTCATCGTCGACAAGCCGGTCCCGACCGACGGGCTCGGTCAGCCGGACTCCGGAGAACTGACCAATCATGTGTACCGGATCATCGCCGATCACGTCTCAGCACTCGGCGGGGCGATCAGGGCGTAGGGGCAAGCACCTCGATCTCCTTCCAGGCAACCCAGGAGGGACCGAAGATCGTGGTGACCCGGATCACCTGGCCGGTAATTGGGGTGTCGAGAACCAGTTCGAGCACCTCGTTGTCGGCGGTGTCGTTTTCGAACGACCACACCCGCACGCCGTCGATGTCGATCAGGTGCCTGGTCAGCCCATCCGGGAACTGTGCGACGGTGAGCACGATGCGACCGATCTCGACCGGTTCGCCGAGGTCGATCTCGATCCACTGGGTCGGGTCGCCTCCTGAGCCCCACTGTGTGGTCGGATCACCGTCGACAGCAGCCCCGGGTGGCTCTTCAGGGAGGGACTGTGAGGCGCTCGCCGTGGAGCCTGCGGCAAGGTTCGGGTTCTCGAGTGTCGGCGTGCAGGCGTCCGGTTGGTCGACCGGTGCGAGTGCGTCGAGCAGGAAGTCGCCTTCGGCGGTGAGTGCCCAGGTCGCGTCCCTTACTGACAGCGGGGCGGGGTTGTACTCCCAGTAGAGCCACCCCTCGAATCCGATCTCACACGACTGAGCCACCCACTCCTGGAGGTTGAGGGCGGCGGTGGCGATATCGGGGTAACGATCGATGAATGCGCCGTACTCGCCCATGATCACCGGTTTGTCCGCGGGCAACCCGAAGTTCTCGCCGATCTGGCTGAGGGGGATGTCCTCGCCCGGGTAGGCGTGGAAGTCGAAGAAGTCGAGGGCTGAGTCTTCTACGAGTGGTGCGGTGTCGACGTACCAGCTCCCTCCGATCCCGGTTGGGTTGGGGAATTGGGGAGAGAAGAATCCTGACGTCACCAGACCATGAGGGTCGTGCTCGCGGATAACCTCCGCGACGGCGGCGAAGTACGACCTGGTGGCGTCGATGACCATCTGTCGCTTTTCGTCGGCGCTGCCCATGTCGTATGTTCCGGTCTTGGTCTCGACTTCGCCTGAGGCAAGGGATAGAGGCGGCTGGTCGGTGAACATCCACTGCTCGTTGAGGGTCGACCAGGCGAGAACGACTGCGAACGGTGCCTTCCGTTCGACGAGGCCATCGAGGAGGTCGTTCCAGTAGGTCACGGCGGCCTCCTCGCCGGAAGCCGTCAGGTAATGCGAGTTGCGATAGCCGGGGAACACGCCTTCCTCGTTGTCACGATCGCTGATCGCCCAATATCCGCCGTCGCCGGGCAGGTCGTTGGAGGTGAAGAGGACGAAGATCTCCTTCTCCGCGGCCAGCTCCATGAATTCGACGATGGTGTCCAGGAACTCCGGATTGAGTCCGTCGCCGTCAGGGTTGCCGATGCAGTCGGGGCCCGAGCTGCAGCTGTCGAGGAAGACCCGGACCGTGTTGTAGCCCCTGGCGGCGAGCGCATCGAAATCGTCAGCGGTCGCCGCACGATCGAACACCGCCGGCGACAGGGTGCGATCCTGATACCCCCCGCCCACCTGGACCCTGGTCAGGTAGTTGGCACCTCTCGGGACGAACTCTTCTCCCGTGCGGGCATCGACGAAGCCGGTGCCGGCGATCTGGATCGGATGCTCCGGAGCCGTCCACGGCGCGGTGGTCGTCGTACCGGCGGTCGTGGTTGTCGCTCCGGGCTGTGTAGTGGTTGTCGTCCCCAGACCAGGACCGGCGGTGGTGCAGCCGACGAGTGCCAACGCAAGTAACGGGATCAGCCTGCGCAATAAGTCCACTCAGCGGATCACCTCGCCGAGAGCGGCATAACGGAGCATGTGGGCCTGGCCATTGTGGACCGCGTACTCCTGAACCATCTTGATCAGCGTCGCCTGAAGCGGGCGGCCGTGCCCCAGACCCTCCGACTCCAACGACGGCAACGATGCAATAGCACGGTCTGCCTTCTCGACTTCCTCCAGGTAGAGGGCGAGATCGAATTCGAGCGTGTCGGGTGAGCCGCCTTCGAAGTCGTCGTCGCCATAGACCATGACGCGGTCGCCTCCTCCGAGGCCCCACGACATGTAGACATGCTCCATCTGTGTCATGTGCCGGATCAGACCGAGGATGGAAAGACCCACCGGTCGAATCGACACTTTGGCGACGCCTTCAGGGTCGAGATTGCGCAGCTTCCGTCGAAAGACCCTCCGCTGGTAGTCGAGCCAGTTGGTCAACAACTTCCTGAGGTCGGGATCCGCCTCCGGTTCGTCTTCCTTGGCGATATCCAGGTTGGCGAGAAAGTCCGGGCTCATGACAATCGATTCTTGCACAACCGCCCAATGCGACTTCAGAAAAAAATCTTCGATCCCGTTGCAGACCCCTTGAATTTGGTGGCCGTTTGTAGATTCGAACATATGTTCGATACGGGAAGACAGGATAAGTCTTCGGGGATCGGACCGGGGAGATCACCACGAAGTGACGCGGAACCAGCTGTGGTCGATGGCTGGGAGAGTGCACCAACCGGTGTGCGCGGAGTGTTGCCGGAAGGACTGTCCACCATGGCTCCTGGACCGGAACTGGCCGCCACCCTGGCGGGGATCGACCGGTCGCTATTGAATGGCTATGAGCTGGTGATACTGGTTCAGGCGGAGCGGCGTCAGGTCGCCCACTACGAAGCCGCATCGTTCGAAACGATGACCGAGCTGGCCCATTGTGCCCCCGGCTATGCCGGCTCCCCACCTGAGCGCCACGCCGCAATCGACGAGTTCGCTGCTGATGAGCTCAGGGCGGCACTGGTATGGACCCGCCGGGCCGCATCCAACAATCT
>DATKCM010000044.1:0-5538 GCA_035513195.1 Acidimicrobiia bacterium
ATCCGGCTTCCGTGCCCTCTCCGAGGGGTTTCTCGATTTGGGGGCGAGCCCGTCGGACACTCCGCAGGAGAAGGCGTACAAGGCGACTCACGTCCTGATGTCGAGTGTCACGGCGGCCATGGGCACGGCATGGTCGGTCATGTACTGGGTCCTGGGAGTTCCCCTCGCGGCCGCCTTCCCCTCCACCTATGCAGTTCTCACCGCGGTCGGATTGATGGTGATCTCGAGGACTAAGCGGATTGCCCGGTTCCGGGCGATCCAGATGACTATGTGGCTCACCCTTCCCTTCTTTCTCCAGTGGAGCCTCGGGGGGTTTGCCAACGGAAGTGCGGTCGGTGTCTGGGCGGTCGGCGCTCCTCTCCTCGCCTCCCTGATCGGGGCGGTGCGCTGGCCCTGGTTCATTGGATTCGTCGGGCTCTCCGTCATCTCAGGGCTCCTCGACAGCACGTTGGCGGCATCGCCACCACCTATCCCCCAGGGCCTGGTCACGGGGATGTTCGTCCTCAACTTCTTCGGCGTGGCCTACGTCACCTACCTTTCACTCGGCTACTTCGTCCGAGAGCGGGAACGCACCCACGCTGCCCTCGAGCGGGAACAGGAGAAGTCGGAGGGACTGCTGCTCAACATCCTCCCCTCCGAGGTTGCCACCCGGCTCAAGGCGGGCGAGGAAATAATCGCCGACCGGGTGGAAGGTGTCACCATCCTCTTCGCCGACCTGGTCGGGTCCACCGAGTTGTCGGAGCGGCTCACCGCCAACCAGCTGGTCAAGGTGCTCAACGACATCTTCACCCCGTTCGACGACCTCGCCGACCGGTTCGGCCTGGAGAAGATCAAGACGCTCGGTGACGCCTACATGGTCGTGGGTGGGTTGCCGCTGGCCCGTCCCGACCACGT
The DNA here is from genome assembly GCA_035513195.1 of Acidimicrobiia bacterium. Classification (GTDB taxonomy): domain Bacteria; phylum Actinomycetota; class Acidimicrobiia; order Spongiisociales; family ZC4RG35; genus MA-ANB-1. The sequence continues at coordinate 895 of DATKCM010000044.1, forward strand.
CGAGGCTATCGCCGACATGGCCCTGGCGATGAGGGAGGAGCTGGTCAGCCATGCTGTCCCCGGGTTCGGCCGGCTCCGGATGCGGTACGGGATCCACACCGGCCCGGTGGTCGCCGGGGTGATCGGGAAACGTAAGTTCAGTTACGACCTGTGGGGCGACACGGTCAACACCGCGGCGCGAATGGAGTCACACGGAATCCCCGACGCCATCCAGGTGACCGAAGACGTATACGAGACCCTCCGCGACCGGTACAGCTTCACACCCCGCGGCCCGGTCCAGATCCGGGGCAAGGGCGAGATGAGCACATATCTCCTCGAAGCCCGCATCGCCAAGGCGGTAAGCTCATCACTACACAGCTGAGGCGCTCAAGGCCCTTCGGCACAACGAGAGGACGATCAATGCCACTTTTCATGGATGTTCACACCATCGAAGGCGGGGTAGGAGCAGCGGACGTGGCCGCAGCCCATCAGAAGGACCTGGAGACGCAGGGCAAGTTCGGAGTGAACTATCTGCGGTACTGGGTCGACGAAGGGGCAGGGAAGATCTTCTGTCTGGTCGAAGCCGACGACGCGGAGGACGCAAACACGGTGCACCGCGAGGCGCACGGACTGGTCGCCGACGAAATCTACCCGGTCAGCGAACACAGCTAACCGGACAGCCAAGGGACGGCGAGGGCACGCCGCGGGACGCCCCCCCGGGATGGAACCAGGGACGCACGCATAAGCATGCGCCCCTGAGCTCCTTGTGATCAGCCGACGACTGCGGTCTCGTCGGTGGTGGTCAACGCCGTGTTAAAACCTCAAAAACAATGAAAGAACGATCACGCCACCGCAGGCTCGGCGTCTGCGCGCTTGGTGGATCTACGCCACGAGAGAGCAAGGACGGTCGCGATCAGGAACACGGCGACCACGCTCCAGAGCCCCGGACCGTAGTTGTCGAAACGGTCGACAGACCACCCGAAGGCGGGAGGTCCCAGACCGAGCCCGGCAAGGAAGCCGAAGAGAACCACGCCGGACGCGCCGCCTGCCTGATCCTCTCCGGCGTACACCATCAGGGCCAGCATCCCCACCGAATTCCAAGAGGTCGACGACGCTCCCAGCCCCAGCGCACCCACCCAGAGCAGCCAGCTTCCCCATTCCGACGCAGCCAGCAAGGCCCCGGTGAAGACAACTGACAGTCCGGCAATCAGGATCAGCGAGCGGATGTAGCTCGCCCGTTTCTCACTGTGGCGAGCCCAAATCACCCTGGAGAAAAACGCCACCAGCCCGGCCAGCCCTGCCACCGAACCGGCCACGGCCACCGAAAGCCCCAAACCCTCCTCTCCATACAGGGGGACGTAGGCATACACCGCACCGCCGGCCGCTCCCATCAGAAACCCGTAGAAGGTGAGCCAAACGATTGGAGCGGACCATATCAACCGGCTCGAGGCTCTCGGCCCCGGAGTCCGGGGAGGGTCGGGGGGTACGACGAAGCCGACAACGCCCACTGTGAGCAGGGAGAACGCGCCGGCGATAGCCATCGTGGGGCGCCAGCCCCAGGCGAGAGCACCGGTCGGGAGCAGCATTCCCGCCAGAAATACCCCGGCTTGCACCCCCGACTGCTTCCAACCGGTGATCGCACCTCGCTGCCCTATGGGTATGTGCACTGAGATCAGCTTGTTGGTGCCAGGATTGCCGAATGCCTGCCCGAAACCAGAAAGAACCGCCGCGGCAATCAGCCACAGATAGGTGGGGCCTGATGCGATCGCCAGCATGCCGGTCCCGCCGAGGATGAAGATGGCAGCCAGTGCCTTCCGACCCCCTATCGAATCGGTGAGCCTCCCAATTGCTGGAGAAGCCAACGCACCGACCGTGGAGAACGAGGCGACGATCCAACCGAACTCGGCACGAGTGAGAGCCAGTTCGTCGATGATGAACCGTGCCAGCACCGCGAATGCCGGCCCGGCGAAGGTGGCGACCGCCATCGCTGCCGCAAGGAGGATGGTGAAAGCGGTTCGGCTCATGGCTGGGGCGCCGCGTGGCATGGAGCGACACTACTCGCGCCGTACCAGCGGTCTGCGACCTCGCGCCGTGCCGCCAGGACTACGCCTTGCCAGAGCCCGGTCGCCCGGTGGCTATCGTGAGGCCGAAGGAGACCCATTGCAGGCAACCGACTTCACGCTTCTCGACCAGAAGGGTGTGCCCTGGGCATTGTCCGAGCACCTTGACACGGCCCGGATCGTCGTCTTCCTGCGCGGCGATTGGTGATCGTACTGCAACGGACAGCTGGTCAGCTTGTCGGATCGTTACGAGACCATCACCGGGGCCGGAGGGCGGATTGTCTGCCTTTCGGTTGACTCACCGCTCCGTAATGCGGCGTTGATCGAAAAGCTCAAGCTGCCGTTCCCCATCCTCAGTGACCCCGACCGCAGTGGCGCCATCGAACCGTACGGAGTGGCCGACCCCGAAGACGAGAGGAACATCGCCCGACCGGCGATATTCGTGGTGGCACCAGATCGCGAGGTCGTGTACAGCGCGGTTAGCCGCGACTATGCGGACCGAACTTCGGAGGAGGCGGCGGTTGCCAGCCTCATCGAACTCGGACTTCCCCCTACTACTCCTGAGGAATTCGAGGTCGGGCCGGCGGAACCGGGACCGTATGCGATGAAAGTCGAGACCATGGAGCCTTACTACCGCGGAGCCATGTTCGCGGTGCGGGCGCTGCGGGGCCGTCACCCCGGAATTGCCGACGACGCGACCGACTACGTCGCCCAGATGAAACGCTACGTCGAACTGTCGAAAGCGCTCCGCGAAGACGGCTGACGGACCCCTTCCAATCGTCTGACGGATCATGCACGATCGGGGCGGGAAGGGAGATCATGGAATCGTTGGAGAAACACAAGAAGATCCTTGCGCTAAGCCAGATGCTCGACCAGTGGGCGGAGGAGAACCTCGGTGACGACCCGAACTGGAAGCCTCTCGAAGCGGTGCTACCCGCAGAATGGTGTGGGGGTTTCATGTGGATGAACCTGGTGGTGGACAAAGGCGTGGTCATCGAGTTGTACAAACACGGGATCACCCGTCACTACCTCAACCTCGACGCCGACGGCGGCGCCCACCGGTGGACCGGGTCGGGTTACGAACCGATGTCTCTTGAGGAGGCAATCGATCATGCCTTTGCGGGGATAGAGGAGACGGGATGGGATCGCACCACCGTCTACGACGACGAGGTCAGGGCGGAAAAATACCGCGCCCTCCGCGAGGCGGGCTGGACAGTGATTACGACGAGTCGACAGGATTCAATCGCGTCCGAGCCGCAGCCGGAGGCTTGCTGAACCCGGCGACCTCGAGGTAGGTGAGGCAGGAACGCCTTCGCCATGTCAATCGTCCCGTTCGATTTTCTCCGGAGCCATCTCAGACGGCGGGCCTGGGTTCTTCCACTGGGACCGGGGCACGACGCGCGCCCGGCGAGAGAGCGCCGAACCAAACACCGGACATCACGAGAATCGCCCCTGCCACTCCCTGACCGGTGATGGGCTCGTCGGCGATCCACGCTCCCAATAACATGGTCGACACCGGAAACAAGACGAACGCGTAGGAGGTGGCTGAGGCGGTCCATTTCCGGACTACCAGTAAAAGGACAACAAAGAGACCGGCTGAGCCGAGAGTCACCAGATAGATTAACGACCAGATCACCTCTCCTTGGGTAGGGAGGGCCCAGCGGTCCCCGGTCACGGCGGATATCGCCAGCAGTACCACTGCACCTGTCGCCATCGCCACAGCATTTGTCATCGCCGGGTGGTAGCCCGAGACCTTCTTGGAGAGGATGACGCTCTCACCAGCGGTCACAGCTGCAGCCAGAAACGCCAGTAGTGCCGCGAAGGGCAGGACCACCTCTTGAGGGCCGAAGGTCATCCAAACGATTCCTGCGATCGCAAGAAACGAGCCAACCACAGAGCGCAAGCCCAAACTCTCCATCCCGTGGGCGGCCGCGAGCAGCAGTGTCACCAGCGGGACCACCGCCAAAACGACAGTCGCCACCCCCGCGGTAACTCGAACCAGTGCCCAGTACATCAAGGCATAGAACAAGGCGAAGCTGAGGAACCCGTACAGCATCGTGTAGCCAAGTTGTCGACCGCGAGGCCACCGGAGTTTGAGTGCAGCGGCAATACCAATGAAGAGAAGCGCAGCGAGGCTGAACCGGAGACCAGCTCCCCAGAACGGGTCCAGCTCCCGGTTGCTGAATCGCACCCCGATGAAGTTCGCACCACCCAGGGTCACCGCGACGGCAAACAACGAGAGCGTCATGCCTCCGGGGAAGCTGGGTTCAGGATTCGCGGCAGTCATCGTCTATGACTCTTCCATACGCTTCGGCCTCCTTCAGACCGGGCGACATAATACCGAGGCGGCCCCAGCGACGCTGGCCACTCAGCCGGTAGTGGTTATTGGCGTTGTCGGAGAGTCAGCCAGGCGGAGTTGCTCGAATACCTCTCCCGGCAATAGCTGCTGGCCTGGTGAGATGATAAAGATCAGGTCCCCGAAAAGGCTCCACACAAGGAGCAGCAGCATCACGATCGCCGCTATCAACATGACGATCGGCGGGGGATTAACCCGAGCCGACCCTCTGGTGTCAAAGACAGTCATTACTCATCCCTTCCGTCTCAA
>DATKCM010000045.1:0-13587 GCA_035513195.1 Acidimicrobiia bacterium
CGAACATGACGACGTCAATGTGCTTTGCCTCGGTGCCAGGGTGATCGGATCGGAGCTGGCCAAGGACCTCATAGACGCCTTCCTCAGGGCCAAATTCTCCAGAGAAGACCGCCACGTAAGACGGGTGGAAAAAATCAAAGCTTTGGAGAACTGAGTTCTCCAAAGCGACTACTCCCTCCGCTTGCGGAGGGAGTACCTCCGACCGTAGGTCGGAGGGGAGGGTGGGGTGATCCCCGCAACGCTGCTGGCGGCGCGACGTCTCTCCCAGCCCGAGGGGACCTCTCCCTCCTACCTCCGCCCGCCTTTCGGCGAGCGCAGGGACCTTCCTCCCGCAAGCGGGAGGACAGATGGCCTCTGGGGGACCAGCTATCCGGCGGCTTGGGCTTCGGCGACGAGGACGTCGAGACCTGCTGTGCCGATCTCGCCGGAGATACGGCGGATTACGTTGTTGTCGCCGTCGAGCACAACATAAAAGGGCGTTCCCGACATCCCGTAGTTGGCGGCAATGGTGCCGATCTCATCGTCCATGATCGCCGGGACAGTCCAACCCTCCTCCTCGAGCCAATCCTGGGGTGGCCAGTTGGGACGAAGACGATCGGTTGAGGTGACCACCGAGTACATGTCGACATCGTCGTGCAGGTTCCCGCCGTCGAGCCAGCTCTGGACGACCGGCACTTCAGCCTGGCAGTGCGGGCACCAATGGGCCAGGAAGATAATGATCTTCGACCGGCCGTCTGCCTCGATCCTGACCTCATTCTCCTCCCAGTCGGCGCCCACCGCCGAGGGGGCGGCCAAGCCCACCACCGGGTCGGCTGCTGCGCTGTTGAAGAGAGGGAGCGGGTCGCCGGTGACCACCGGGTCCCCGTATCCAATCGAAGCGTCGAGCGGTTCCTCCCCTGCGATTGCGAGCGCCAGGACAACGATTAATGCGAGACCGACGACACCGCCGATGATTCCAAGGAGTTTCTTATTCACGTTCAGTTCTCATGTAGAAAGTAAGTAATACGGAGATGAGGATAAACCCAGACCCTGCCATAAACGGGATCGAGACGAAGCCGAAGACATCGACATACTTGAGAGAGCAGGGATTATTCGGATCGCAGGCGCCACCCTCGAGGGAGGGGTTCAATTGCGTCAGGTAATGCCACACCGAGATGAGCGCACCTCCCAGCGATAGGGGGAGGGCGTAGTAACGAACGACCAACTCCTTGCGGAGCGCACCGACCAGGAGAATTATGGACATCGGATACATCGCGATCCGCTGGAACCAGCAGAGCCGACACGGGACGAAGTGGATCACCTCCGAGTAGATCAGCGAGCCTGCGGTGGCGACCGCCGCCACCAGCCATGCCAGCCAGAGAGCTGAGTCTCCGAGCAGCGAAAAGGCGGCCTCTTTGCCTTTCACCAATCGGTAGACGATCAAGCCCAGCGCTCCAGCAAGGGAGATCAGGGCAAGTGCCGCCAGGAACGTGTTGTAGAGATCAACTGATTGTGCGGACATTCCTGACCCTCAACTATCACTAATGGCGGCCGACGGTTGTCGACCGGTTGCAGTCCCGACCGGATTCGAACCGGCGTTTCCGGCTTGAAAGGCCGGCGTCCTAGGCCTCTGGACGACGGGACCAAAGGGGTGGAGAAGCTATCAGGATACAGCCCCTCCAGATACCAGCCCAACTCTCCAATCAGGAAACCGGTGGCGGTCACCCGGTGAGGCGTGAGCGTACCGAATCGAGACGGGCGACCGTCGTCTCCTGACCCAGCACTGCCATCGACTCGAAGAGGGGCGGGCTTACCGAAGAACCGGTGACCGCCACCCGCATCGGCTGCAGTCCCTTGCCGACGCCGATCTCCATCTCTGCCAGCATCGCCCTTAGTTCGTTCTCAATCGCGTCGGCCGACCATTGCGCCAGCCTTCCGAGGCGGTCAGATGAGGCGGCGAGGATGTCGGCGACGCCGTCTTTGGTCATCACCTTCTCCCACGACTTCTCGTCGTATTCGTCGATGTCGCCGAAGAGGAACGTCACCTGCTCCCCCGCCTCGGGCAAGAGTTTGGTCCTCTCCTGGACGAGCCCCGAGATCTCGCGGAAACGGGCGAGGTCAGATTCGTCGAGAGCACGACCAATGGACCGTTCGACAAACGGGACAACCATCTCGACAAAGCGCTCCGGTTCTATTGCCCGGACGTACTCACCGTTCATCCACTCCAGTTTGTCGGGGTCGAACGTCGCCGGGTTCTTCGAGACATCGGCCAGGTCGAAGGCGGCGATTGCGTCTTCCCGGGTGAAGATGGTGGTCTCCCCGTCAACTGACCATCCGAGCAGACAGAGGTAGTTGAACACGGCGTCGGGAAGGTAGCCGGCGTCGCGGAACTCGGTGAGGGATGTCGCATCGTGGCGCTTTGACAGCTTCTTCCCGTCGGTCCCGAAAAGGAGCGGAAGATGGGCGTACACCGGTTCGCCGGCTCCCATCCCCCGTGTGATCAGGATGTGCTTGGGCGTCGAGGGGAGCAGGTCCTCTCCCCTGGCAACATGGGTGATCTCGTAGTCGACATCGTCGACCGTCGATGCCAGGTGGTACGTGGGGATGCCGTCGGTCCTCAGAATCACGAAATCGTCCACATCCCGGGGCTCAAAACTCACCGTTCCCCGGATCATGTCATCGAAGACGACCGGCTCGCCCTGAGGTATGGCCAGCCGGATGACGCCACCGTCGACCTCCTCTTTGGGCCTTCGGATGTAGTGGCCGGGGTGCTTGCCTTCGTTTTGGGCCCGCTGGCGAAGCGCCTCGAGTTCATCTGGGGGTCGCTGGTCGTAGTAGGCGGCGCCTGAGGCCACCAGTTGGCCACCGACCTCGCGGTACCTGTCGTAGCGGTCGGACTGCCGGTAGGACCCGTGCGGACCGCCCACCGAAACACCCTCGTCCCAGTCGAGCCCCAGCCAGCGGAGGGACTCGAGGATCCTCTCCTCGTACTCGGTTGTCGAGCGTTCCTGATCGGTGTCGTCGCTGCGGACGATGAAGACCCCTCCGTTGGCCCGGGCGTAGAGCCAGTTGAACAGCGCGGCCCGAGCAGTGCCCACGTGGAGGTTGCCGGTGGGCGAAGGCGCGATTCGCACCCTCACGCTCATCGTTTCACGACCCGGTTGGTGAGGGTCCCGATGCCATCGATCTCGATCTCCATCGTGTCGCCCACGTTCACCGCCGACACACCCGACGGCGTCCCGGTGAGGATCACGTCGCCAGGAAGCAGCGTCATCACCGCGGTGATGTGTTCGATGATCGCACCTACCCCGAAGATCATGTCCGAGGTGAACCCGGCCTGGCGGACCTCCCCATTGACCCGGCAGATGATCGCAAGACGCTCCAGCGGGTCGAGCTCGGTCTCGATCGCCGGGCCCAGCGGGCAGAAGGTGTCGAAGCCTTTGGCCCTGGTCCATTGTCTGTCGGATCTCTGCAGATCGCGCGCCGTCACATCGTTGGCTGCCGTGTAGCCGAGGATGAACCCGCCGGCGTCTTCGGCGTTGACGTGCCGCGCTACTCTCGAAATCACCACAGCCAGCTCGGCCTCGTGTTGCAACTCTTGGGCGATCGCCGGGTAAACCACTGACCCGTCAGGGCCCACCACCGAAGTCGCCGGCTTCATGAAGATGAGCGGCTCGTCGGGTAGCGGGTCACCCATCTCCGTTGCATGGTCCTCGTAATTCTTGCCGACACAGAGCACCTTTGTGGGGATCACCGGAGCGAGAAGTTGAACGCTTGGCCAGGGCACAACAGACTCGGTGGGCTCCCAAGCGACGAAGGGTGAGCCCCGATAAACCTGGACCCCGTCGGTATCGGCGACTCCGTAGGCGATGTCGTCGCCGGACTTCATACGAACGATTTTCATAGGACCCGACGGTAGTTATTCGCCTGGACTCTCGGCAGTTCAGTGATGCTTGATTGCGTAACGCAGATCGCTCGGTTTCATCACGAGGTGGTCAGGGTCGACTTCGGCCACCGCCGTCTGGCCCGGGCGTTGATCGTGCGGCGCCGCTGCGAGCCACCCCTCGCGTCTTTCGATGAGGGATGGCGGGCTCTCTTCCCCGTATCCGCACAGAATGAGAGCAACCTCGATGTCGTCACGTACGGCAGCCCTACCCAACGCCGCCGCCCGGGCCATCGTCAGGCCGGTTACCACCGACCTGAGATCGGGGTCCTCATCCGGCAGCTCGTAGTCGCTGATCAATCGGAGCGCATACCCGTGGTCAGGCCCGATATTGCCGAACACCCCGCCGCTGGGCCTCTCCTCGGGCGAGGTGACCAGACCAGGTTTCGACGGCCTCCACCGGCGCGGTGGCCCCGGCTCAAGGGTTCGTCGGGGAAGATCCGACTCCGTCAGTTCGAGGTTCGGCTGCTGGCCCACTAGTGGTCTGTCACGGTCAGAAGACTTCCAGCCACTTGCGGTACTCCTCGAGTTCGCCGCGCACCGCCTTCGAAAACAGGGTTTGTGCCTCGGAAGTGACCGGCCCCGGCGCACCGACCCCGACTCTGCGGTCGTCGACCTCGACAACTGGTGTCACCTCGGCGGCAGTGCCTGTCAGGAATATCTCATCGGCCACATACATCGATCCCCGGGCCAGCTCCTCCTCCCGCACCTCGTAACCGCGATCACGGAGGATCTCCATCACAGAGTCCCTGGTTATCCCTTTGAGAATCCCCGCGGAGACCGGCGGTGTGTAGACGATCCCCTGGGAGACGAGGAACAGGTTCATCCCGCTTCCTTCCGAGATCGAACCTGACTGATTGAGCATGATCGCCTCGTCGTAACCGGAGCGAACCACTTCGGATTTGGCCAATGAAGAGTTCAGGTACTGACCCGAGCCCTTGGCGGTGGGTATGAAGTCGTCATGGGAGATCCGCCGCCACGAGGACACCTTGGCCCGGATCCCGTTGGCGACTCCGTCGTCGCCCAGGTAGCTGCCGAGTGCGAAGGCGGCCATCATCGTCTTCACCTTGCTTCCAGCAGGGTTGAGCCCGAACTCTCCCAGCTCGTGGAAGACGAGGGGCCGGATGTAGGCGCCTTTGAGCTCGTTGACCCGGAGCAACTCGATTGCGGTCTTGTTCAGGTCGTCGACCGACCAGGCGAGCGGGATCCCGTAAGCCCGTGCCGACGCCTCGAGGCGGACCATGTGATCGGACAGGCGAAATACGGCAGCACCATCCGCCGTCTCGTAGGACCGAATGCCTTCGAACACGCCTGTCCCGTAGTGGAGCGCATGCGATAAGAAGTGGACGGTGGCGTCGGCCCAGGGGACCATCTCGCCGTCATCCCAGATGAATGTTGCCTTTTCCATCCCGCAAGGGTAAACGACATTGCGACCGCAATGTTCGCGACTTGTCCGTTGCGCAGAATCCGAGCCGTTACTGTCCCGGCGGTGACAAGACTTTTTGCATCCTGGTTCGGGACCGGGCTGATCCTGAGGCGAATCCGTGGCTCCGACCTGGGCTCCGGCACGCTCGCCTCCGTTTTGACTTTCCCGGTGGCGATCTGGCTGGGTACTTATGGAACGGTTCCCCAGCTCCTCGCCACCGCGGTTGTGCTCGCCCTGGCCTTGTGGTCGATCTCAGCGCTCGTGGGCGAGGAGGGCGACGCCGGATGGATCGTCATCGACGAAGCAGCAGGGACTTTCATCGCCACGATCAGCCTGGGATGGGGGCCGGGACTGGTTGCGCTCATTGTTTTCCGGGCTGCCGACATCTTCAAGACCGCCTTCCCGGGGGTGGCGTACGCCGAGCGAATCCCGGGCGCCATGGGAGTTTCCGCAGACGACGTGGTTGCCGGTGTCTACGGCTTGGTTGCGGGGCTCCTCGCAGAAGCTTTCTTGTTTCCGGGTTGACCTGAAAGGCCGCCGCTATGCCGAGATCTTCACCCCACGCCAGAAGGCGACGTGGTCCTTGATGTTTGCTGCGGCCGGTGAAGGTGACGGGTAATACCAGGCAGCTCCACGGTTCACTTCACCGTCGACGACCACATCGAAATAACTCGCGGTTCCCTTCCATGGACAAGCCGACGATTCGGCGGAATCGCGGAAGAACTCACGGTTGATGGTTTCGGGTGGGAAGTAATGATTGCCCTCCACCATCTCGGTTTCGTCTGATTGGGCGATTACCCGGCCATTCCAAGTCGCAGTTGCGATCAATACTCCAGTCTGTCCTGCTTGTGACAACCCGAGCAAGTTCTGGATATTCCCGGTCTACGCTCGTTGCATGCCTGTCGCCGCCATTGTCCCGATCCGGTCCTTCGCCGGTGGCAAGGAGCGGCTCTCGGCGGCGCTCGCCCCGCGGGTTCGGACACAGATAGCAATGGCCATGGCCCTCCGCACCGTCACCGCGGTTGAATCGGCCGCGATGCTGCCGGCTGTCGTCACCAGCGATGAAGGAGTGGCTTCCTGGGCGGTCAATCTGGGAATCCCCGTCGTAGCCGAGGAAGGCGGCGGGCTCAATGGTGCCGCACGGGCCGGTGTCGACTGGGCGACGGAGAGCGGTCTCCAATGGCTCATCCTCCACTCCGATCTCCCGTTGGTCATTGCTACCGATCTGGCCGACGTGGCGGATGGCATCCGGAGGGGAGCCGCAGTGCTCGCGCCATCTGCAGATGGTGGTACAACAGCGCTCTCAGCACCGGAACCGATCGTATTCCGCTACGGAAAGGGAAGCGCTCACCGGCATCTGTCACAGCTGAGCAATCCGGTGATTGTGGCCCGGACCGGCCTGCTCCACGACCTCGATTCGATCGACGACCTTCATGCTGCAACAGCACATCCCGAGGGAAGATGGCTCCGGGACCTGATTTCCTGACCATCCTCGTCCCGGCCGAGACATCCCCAGCCACGACAGCACGAGGATTAGAGTGGTCGGAGGTCAAACGAGGATTCAGTTGAGGAAAACCATTGTCATCACGGGTGGAACTGGTGGTCTGGGCACCGCGCTGACCCGCCGCCTGCTCAAACAAGACTATCGCCTTGCGGTCACCTACCTGCTCCCCGAAGAAGCAGCCCGATTCGAAGAGGAGTTCGATGTGACCGAGGACCGGCTGACCCTGACCCGGGTCGACGCCACCAACACCAAGGCCGTTGCCAACTTCATGAAGGAGGTGGCTGAAGCCAATGGTGGGATTCATGGCCTGTGCTCGCTGGTCGGTGGTTGGGCCGGGGGGCGCGATGTCGAGGAGACCGACGATGTCCGCTTCGAGAGGATGCTCGACCTCAACCTCAGGTCGGCCTTCTATGCGGTCCGGGCTGCGGTGCCCTACCTGCGCGAAGCCGGATGGGGGCGGATCCTCCTGGTAGGAAGCCGGGGAGCGGTCGATTACCCGACCGGGCAGGCTGCCTTCAACATCGCAAAAGCCGGAGTGGTCGCCCTGGGCATGACCGTTGCCGACGAGTTGGATGGCTCCGGGGTGACGGCGAACGTGATAATGCCGTCGGTCATCGACACCCCGGCCACCAGAGCCTCACTCCCCTACGCCGACTATGTCGACTGGCCCACCCCCGACGAGATCGCCGCAGTCGCCGAATTTCTCCTCAGCGACGACTCCGGAGTGATGACCGGCGCCCTCGTCCCGGTCTACGGGCCGACATAGGCGCCTCCTAATCGTGTAAGCGAGATATGGCCGTGGGTCGCACAGAAGAAGGTGTCACCCTACTGCGGCACCTGATCCGTCTTATGGTCGACAGCGATAGAGGAAACATGAGACTCCAGGCCACACTCGTTGTAACCGCTCTCGGGCTCGTCGTCGCGGCATGCGGCGTCGATTCAGGGGTGTCTGAGACCAGCACCACGGCGGTGGAACCGACAACTACTACCACCGAGGCCACCATCGCTACGACGACCACAACCGTTTCGACCACGACCACCGTAATGCGCGGCGATCCCGTCGACCTGGGCCCATCAGCTGGAGCTGAGCTGGGGGTGGTTGGGGTGGCCCACGACGACGTGCTCAATCTCAGGGCGGCGCCGGGCGCCGACCAAGCCATCGTCGACGAGATCCCTCCCACCTACGATGGCCTCGTCGCCGAAGGTGAAACTCGCTCCCTCCCCGCCTTCTGGACCAAGGTGGGCTACGAAGGGAATGAAGGATGGGTCAACCTGAGGTATCTGGCCTACCTCGGCACCACCGACGACATGACCTCACAGGTGATCTCCGAGATGGGTGGCAGGCCCGAGGCCGCCACCATGACCGAATTGGGGAGGATGGTGGCAGAGGCGCTCTCCTCAGAGGATCCCCCCTCTGACATCGTCGAGGTGGTGGAGACCTCGGTGGGCGATCTGGGTGAGGTCACCTTCGACGTCGTCGGTCTTGGCGACGATTCGGTGCGGGGTCTGCGACTCCACGTCTTCGGGGAGCCCTCCAACGGCGGGTTCACCCTGCGCACCGTCGAGCAGACGGTTCTTTGCGACCCCACCCGCGGGGTGGACGCGGACGGCGTCTGCGTGTGAGTGTCCATTCCCGGTGCTATCGGCGCCATCGTGGTCGAAAACGCGCTCCGGTCCGTCTATAGGACCGAGTAGTCGAGGTCGATCCACTCACCGTGGGGGTGAGCGGTCCCCAGGTCGACGAGCTCCCGGCCGGAACCCACCCGGAGTCGCGCCCAGTCGTCGTCCTTGTCGATGAATTCGAACGAAACCCGGTAGATCGGGCGCGTCTGGCGCGCTTGTTCCACGATGTCTTCCACCCGCTCGCGCTGGTCCGGGTCCAGCTGAATCAGAACGAAGCTGTTCATCACGACCGCCGGCTCGCCCGGAGGGAGGTCGCCGAGGACCGCGGCAAGCTCATCGAGAACACTTCCCTCGACCATTTTGAATTCTATCTCCGATGTCAGGTCCAAGGCGCGCCGAAGCCGCTCCCGGCGCTCTTCGTGTTCGGGCCAGATCAGAGCTTCGAGCCATTGCCGATCCGATGGATCGTTTCGATCGATGAGATGGAGGTCGATTCCGACCCGCTGGCCAATATCGATCGGACGCAGACGTGGAGGATCTCCCCGAACCTCTGGGCTGAGGCGGACCGGTGAATCCGGACCCCATCCGGTATCTTCGAAGTCGTACTTGAAATGGTCGAGAGCCAGGTTGATGCCGGCACTGGTCCCGATCTCCACGAGATGAAAGCTGTCGAAAGGAGACGCCATCACTCCCGGGAGCAGTGCTACACACCGACGGCACTCATTGGTCTGTGTAAAACGGCGATTCGCCAGTTCCACGATGTCGTCCCGGTTCTCGAGCACGAAATCGGTGAATGCCTCGTCAACGTCGGACACCGGCAGAGGGTCTTCGACAATGGACCCGTAGTACCTCGATAAGCGCGGGGAGCGGCCATCCATGAGCAGATAGTGGATGGCGGCGAGGTAGACATTCGGCGGAGGCCGCTTCGAGATCCGCTGGATGACGCTCATGAGGGCGGGGTTGCCGAGAGTCACCTTGATGAGGTGCTGGTAGAGGGGGGAGCGATGGGTGTGGCGCGACCAGGCCCGCAGATACACCTCACTGACAGGTTCGGGCACGGTCAATGGATGTCCCGCCGATAGGACGTTGCCAGGGCATCGGCGTACTCGTTCCAACGGTAGCCGCTGTGTGCCTGGATCCATTTCACAGTGACACCCGGGCGCTCCTCATACAGCTCGAAAGCCCGTTGGACCAGTTCGAGATTGGCGATCGGGCCGGATTTCCTGCGCCACCCCCGTGCCTTCCAGCCTTCTGCCCAGCTGGTGAGGGTGTCGACAATGAGCTTGGAGTCGGTGTAGACGCTTATTTCGGCATCGAGGGGGAGCATCTCGAGGCCTGCAATCATCGCGGTGAGTTCCATCCGGTTGTTCGTGGTGTGCGGGTCGGATCCCATCTTCTCCTCGACTACCTCGCCGTCGACGACAAGGACCGCTCCCCAGCCCCCCGGTCCCGGATTCCCCTCCGCCGCTCCGTCGGTGAAAACCCCGGTCTCAGGGCCCTCGGTGAACGAGCCGAGCACCTCGTCTATCGTCAGGTCGCGGTTCTTACTCTGAGAGGGCGGTCGTTTGGTGTTCTGACGGGACGGTTGACTCCCCTGGTTTCGACAGTCGAGGCACTGCCGCGGGGTCCACCCTGGATAGCGATCGAGCACGTCCTGACCGAGCTCGAAGGCCCTACCGCAATCCTGGCATTTGAACTCAGCCACGATCTATCCATCTCCCGGGGTGAAAGGCAAGGCTATGAGGACACCGACCGTGCCACGAGTGTCATGAGGATGCCGCCTTCTCGAGCACGGAGACGAACTGGGGGGTCTTGAAGAAGTTGAATTCGTGATGACGCTCCTCGAAGCCGTGCCGGCCCAACATCAGCCTGAGCTTTTTTGGAGTCAGCTTGTGGCAGTGGATCTCCCGTGCCATCAGAGGATTCTTGTGGAGGATCAACGCCGTGGGTATTGCGTAAAGGCCCATGATCGGCTCGGCGGGGTAAATGAACAATGCCCGGCCACCCGGTTTCAGGACACGGGCCATCTCGGCGAACGCCTCTCTGAGATTCGGGATGTGCTCGATTGAATGCACCCCTATTACCGAGTCGAATTGGTCATCGTCGAATTCGAGGGACTCGGCCCTCATGAAGACCACGCGTTCGGACTCCGAGAGGTGTGAGGCGTTCGGGTTGGCGTCGATGCCTGTGACGTCGATACCCCTCTCCGCGAGACGCTTGGTGAGGTGCCCTCTCCCGCACCCGATCTCGAGAACGCGCTCACCGGGCTGGAGGGAAAGGAGGCGGTCGATCTTCTCGAGGTGCGACGGGTCCCATCGGTTGATGACGGCGTACCGTTCGGAGTTGTATTCCGCTCTCACGACTGGAGACCCTCGAGATGGGTGGCTACCCCGTAGTCGAGGATCAATGGTCCCCGGTCGGTGAACGCGACATGGCTGATGCTTGTGTTCGGCGGCGTGTAGAGGCTCTCGGCGTAGGTGTCGTTGGAAGCGGTGAGCGACGAGATGTAAGCGCGTATCGCCCCACCGTGCGCGACGACAACGGTCGGCTCCCCGATAGCCGGCTCTATCGTCTCCAGCGCCGACCTGACCCTCGCCGTGAGCTCGGCCCAGGACTCCCCGGTCGTACCTCTCTTCAGATCGATGCCTTTCTGATAGATCCGTTCCAGCACGTCGGGCCAGCGGGCAGCGATCTCGGTGGTTGTCAAACCTTCCCAATCGCCCATGTTCACCTCTTTTAGGTCGTCGACCACCACCGGGGCGGCCGCAGAGACGAAGCCAGCGGTGTTCCGTGCCCGCTGCAAGGGCGAGCTGAAAACGCTCCCCCACCGGCCGTAGTAGGTGCCAAGCGCCTCTGCCTGGAGGTAGCCGGTCTCGTCGAGATCCCAGTCGCCCTGGCCCTGCCAGCGCTGTTCGACATTGGCCTTCGTTTGGCCATGTCGGATCAACGAGACAACCGCCTGACCGGCAGCGAGAAACTCAGCCACCTGGCTCGATCGCGGGCCGAGATGGCCGGTGTCATTGAACGAAGCCAGACGGGAGTATTCATCGAACACCTTCACGGTGGTGATGGATGTGTTGTCGACGAACGAATGGACGCGGTGGGTGTCTCCGGGAAGAAACTGGTGAAGAACGGTCTGGAGCAGCCCGCCGTGAGTGACAACTGCTGCCGTCGAATCGTCGGGCATTAAAGCAACCAGTTTGTCAACTGCGTTGAGGACCCGCTGGCCTGCCTCATTGAGGCTCTCCCCGGTTGCACCCATTGGCGAGGTGCGGTCGGTGACCGCGGCACGGAGAGCAGCTCCATCCTGGCTCTGTACCTCTTCGCTGGTCCACCCGTCCCATCGGCCGAGGTCGATCTCGATGAACTCGGCATCGATCTCCACTTCGTCGCTGAAGACCGCCGCCGTGCGCCGGGCACGCTCCAACGGTGAGGAAACGACGAGGTCGAATCTGGTGTCTGCGAGTCTGGCACCCAATGCCCTCAGTTGAGCATGCCCCTCTTCGCTGAGGGGCCCGTCGGACCTTCCGTTCCAGATTCCGACCCGATTCGCGGCCGACTCGGCATGGCGGATAAAGCTGATCGTTTTCAATGTCCCGCCAACGTCATCCCAATGTCCTCCCCCTTGCGGGAGGAAGGTCCCGGCGCCCGCCGAAAGGCGGGCGGAGGGAGGAGGGAGAGGTCCCCTCGGGCTGTGAGCACGGACGCGTCAACCCTGACCCACCCCAGGCAGAGTCGGTGAGAACGTCCCACCCTCCCCTCCGATCTGCGATCAGAGGTACTCCCTCCGCAAGAGGAGGGAGAGATGCTGTACTCCCGCTTGCGGGAGGAAGGTCCCTCCGCCCGCCGAAAGGCAGGCAGCGGTAGGGGGGCACGTTCCCAACAACCAGCAGTCGCCGCGGAGTGCAGCAACGAAGAGACATTCCCTGCGGGCGCAACGAAACGGCAGGTCTCTCCAACAGGGGCCTCAACCGATGAATGCCGACGCGAAAATCAGCGAGACGATGGTCATCACCTTGATAACGATATTCATCGCCGGGCCGGAAGTGTCCTTGAACGGGTCTCCGACGGTGTCCCCGATGACGGCAGCGTGGTGAGCATCGCTTCCCTTACCGCCGAAGGCACCCGTTTCGATGAACTTCTTGGCATTGTCCCACGCACCACCGGCGTTGGCCATGAAAATGGCCAGCAGGAAACCGGTCACGAGGGCACCGGCGAGCAGGCCGCCAAGAGCCTCGACATTGATGAACCCGACCACCAGCGGGAGGGCGACTGCCAGCGACCCGGGGATGACCATCTCGCGCAACGCGCCGGCAGTGGCTATGTCTACACAGGTCGTGTAGTCGGGCTTGGCATCCGGATCTCCGGCCCTGAGCCCGGGGATCTCCCTGAACTGACGGCGGACCTCGTCGATCATCTTGTTCGCTGCCCGACCCACGGCATTCATCGTCATGGCGGCGAACAGGAACGGGAACATGCCCCCGATGAACAGCCCGATCACGGTTTCGACATTGGTGATGTCGATCGATTCCAACCGGACGGCCTGAGTGAAAGCGGCGAAGAGGGCGAGCGAGGTGACTGCCGCCGATGCGATAGCAAATCCTTTTGCCACCGCAGCAGTGGTGTTGCCCAACGAGTCAAGTGCGTCGGTAGCTTCGCGAACCTCGGCCGGCAGATGTGCCATCTCGGCGATTCCACCGGCGTTGTCGGCGATCGGACCGTAGGCGTCGACCGAGATGGTGATCCCGAGCGTGGCGAGAACACCGATGGCTGCAATGGCCACACCGTAGATGCCACCGCCTTCCCCCAGAGCCCAATCGCCTGCGAAGAACGCAGCGCCGATTCCCCCCGCAACCACGATTACAGAGAAGGCGGCCGACCTCATCCCTTCTGCAATACCGGTGATGATGACTGTCGCCGGTCCGGTCTGGGCCTGGCGGGCAATCTCCTTCACAGTCTTGAAGTGATCGGAGGTGAACCATTCCGAGATCTTGCCGACGAACCACCCGACGACCAGCCCGGCCACCACCGCAACCCAGAGGCCAAGCGGGTTTTCAGCCTTTTCGCCGAAGATCCAGTACACGAGTCCGAGGACACCGGCAGCGGTTGCGA
>DATKCM010000046.1:0-18752 GCA_035513195.1 Acidimicrobiia bacterium
GCTCCCAGATCCAGGCTGTCGACCTGAGTTGCGCCCACCGGACGGGCGAAGCGAACCGACTCGCCACCGCCCGGGGCATGGTCGGGATGGGCCGCGGCAGCAATCTCCACCTTCCGCTCACGCGACGCCATTGCCGCGGCCAGGCCGGCAACTGAAGCCCCCCAGATTCCAACTCCCTCAACGGAATGGTTCCCATCCCAGATCAGGGGGAGGCCAAACTCCCGGGCCCGGGCCGGAGCCGCGGGACCAGACCCGACGAGAAAATCGAGCCCCGACGGGTCGGCGACAACCTTGAAACTGTGCGATTTGGCGGGTCCGACGACCACCACGAGGTCGGCCAAGGGGTCGGCGGCCAGGGAGTGGGCGGCCCGGACCGAGTGGTCACCGCCACCGATCAGAACACCAACTCTCACTTCGGTTCGACCGGCCGCCATGCCGGTTCTGGAACGTCATCGGCGGCCCGACGGAACAGGGCCACTGCCACTGCCACTGCGGCGCCGAGAACGAGGAGTGGTGACAGCCGTCTCATGGGCTCAGTCTATGTCGCTGTTGGGCCAAGCCGGATACCGCGACTCTTCCGATGCGAGTCATCGGCGATGAAGGATGACAGCTTCCGGCGCGAGAATCAGCCGGAAGAATCCACCGGTTGGTGCTCTTCGGTGGGGATGTCCGCTTGCCCCTCGGGGAGATCATTGCGGTAGTCGGCCGGAGGATGAAGCACGGGCGAAAGCGCTGGCTGTGCCGTCGGGTTGTAGGTCTCTTCGAGGACCACGATCTCAAGGCCTCCCACTACGTCGGAGACCAGGTTGTAGATGACAGCACCCAGTACGGTTGCCCCAGTCATTGCCACCCACCAGACGATTGACCCGAAAACGAGAGCCCGGAAGAATTGCTCGACATTGGCAAACGGCTGTGAGGTCTCTTCGATGAGCGTGATCTCCACCATGAACTCGGTGATCCTGGCCGGGATCCCCGCCCGGTCGAGCACCGACCAGAAGATAACCGTTCCCAGCACCAAGGCGACGGCCAGAACAGCCCAGACCAGGGCTGAGACCTTCAACGAGGTCCAGGGGTCGATCTTTCGAATGATGCGCCTTACGCGGCGAACAGTGGCCATATACGCTCCTGGTTCTCAGCGAAGTCTAAGAGAGATCGTCGCTATCCCAACGTTTCCGGCCCTGGACCGGTTTCTCATTCGTCCTCGGGATGGACGATAACGAATGCCGTCAGCTTCGATCCTTCGGGAAGATTCACGACTTTGACGCCCGTCGAGTCTCTCTTTTGCCGCGAGATCTTCGCCACCGTCTGTCGGAGTCCGGTGCCCTTGGAGGATATGAGAAACACTTCGTCGTCTCTGGTCACACCGAGGGCCCCCACGAGCTCACCCCGGGCCTTGGTGAGCTTGTAGGCCTTCACTCCGTAGCCACCGCGACCCTGCTGCCTGAACCCTTCCATCGCGGTTCGCTTTCCGTAGCCGCCGGAGGTGAGAAGCAACAGCTCGTCTGCGTCGACGTCCGAGACGGCACCCACAACCTCGTCGCCGGCCCGAAGCTTTATTCCGCGCACACCCTGGGTAGCGCGACCCATCGGCCTGAGGTCGGATTCTGCGAATCTGATTCCCTGTCCGCTCCTGGTGAAGATCAGGAAGTCATTCTGGCCGTTGGTAGTGCGGACCGAGACCAGTTCGTCGCCGTCGGTCAGATTGATGGCGACCAGGGTCGAGTTCCTCGAGTCGTACTCCTGGAATCCGGTCTTCTTTGCCTGGCCATTCTTTGTCACCATGACCAGATAGCGGCCGGTCTCGTAGTCGCGGGTGTCGATGATTGCCTGGATCTTCTCCTCCGGCTCCAGCGGCAACACCGATTGCGCCATGACCCCCTTGGCGGTGCGTGACTGCCTGGGGATGGAATGCGCTTTGACCCTGTGCACGAGCCCTTTGTTGGTGAAGAAGAGAAGGTAGGCATGAGCAGTGGTGTGGACGAGGTGTCGTACGACGTCCTCCTCCTGGACCTCGGCCGCTTTGATTCCCCGGCCGCCCCTTCCCTGGGTGCGGTAGGTCGACGCCGGCACCGACTTGACGTACCCGGCCTCGGATACCGTGACGATCAGCTCGTCGTCGGCGATGAGGTCTTCGAGACTGAGGTCGCCCTCGTCAGGAATCAGCTTGCTGCGACGGGACTCGCCGAAGTTCTCCTTGATCTCCTTCAACTCGTCGCTGATGATCGTCCAACGCACCTGGGGATCTGCCAGGATCCGGTTCAGGTCGGCAATCGTATCGTGGAGTTCGGCCAGTTCGGATCGGAGCTTGTCCACTTCCAGGGCCGTGAGGCGGCGTAGCGGCATGTCCAGGATCGAATTGGCCTGGATCTCGGAAAGCTCGAACCGCTCGATGAGGTTGGTCCGCGCCTCGGCCGTGTCCTGGGAGCCGCGAATGATCTTGATGACCTCGTCGATGTTGTCGACGGCGATGATGAGGCCTTCGAGGATGTGGGCGCGTGCCTCGGCCTGGTCGAGGCGGAACCTCGTCCTTCGCTCGACGACTTCCATCTGGTGGTCGAGGTAGTAGCCGATCATCTCAGCAATATTGAGGGTGCGCGGCACCCCATCGACCAATGACACCATGTTGTAGCCGAACGAGTCCTGCAAAGGCGTTCCCTTGTAGAGCTGGTTGAGAACTACCTGTGGGACTGCTGCGTTCTGCTTCAGCTCGATGACCAGCCTCGTTCCGACTCTGTCGGACGATTCGTTGCGAACTTCTGCGATGCCGTTGATCTTCTTGGCGTCGACCAGATCCTTGATCTTGGCGATAACTCGCTCGATCGAGACCTGATACGGCAACTCGGTCACGACGATCGCCGTCCGCCCCTTCCGGACTTCCTGGATGTCACACGCAGCTCGGATTTTCACCGAGCCCCGTCCCGTGGTTAGAGCGTCACGGATTCCCTGGATCCCGACGAGGAAGCCGCTGGTCGGGAAGTCAGGTCCTTTGATGAACTGCATCAGCTCCTCGGCGCTGGCATCGGGGTTGGCGATTGTGTGCAGGGCGGCGTCGATCACTTCGTTGAGGTTGTGTGGGGGGATATTCGTCGCCATCCCGACTGCGATCCCCTGGGAACCGTTGACGAGGAGGTTGGGGAAACGGGCTGGCAGGACCGCTGGCTGCTGCATTTCCCCGGAGTAGTTGTCGACGAAGTCGACCGTGTCTTCCTTGATGCCTTCGAGAAGGTGAGTGGACAGCTTGGTGAGACGGCACTCGGTGTACCGGGCGGCTCCGGGCGGGTCGTCGATGGTCCCGAAGTTTCCTTGGGGGTCGATGAGGAGATGCCGCATGGAGAAGTCCTGACCCATCCGGACCAGTGCGTCGTAGATCGCCTGGTCGCCATGGGGGTGGTAGTTACCCATCACATCGCCGACGACTTTGGAGCATTTGCGGTGCGCCGAGGTCGGTCCGATGTTGTTCTCGAACATCGAGTAGACGATACGGCGCTGCACGGGCTTGAGCCCGTCGCGGACATCGGGAAGAGCCCGGGAAACGATGACCGACATCGCATAGTCGATGAAGCTCTGCTCCATCTCACTGGTGATCTCGATCTCGGAATCGCCGTGCTGAAGCGGTGCGGTGGTGTCGTCAGTCATATCAGTCTGGCTCTCTAGATGTCGAGGAAACGGACGTCGTCGGCGTTCTGCTGGATAAAGGACTTGCGGGAAGCGACGTCGTCGCCCATCAGTGTGACGAATACCTCTTCGGCTCGTGCCGCGTCTTCCATGTCGACGCGGAGCAGCGTGCGTGTCTCCGGGTTCATGGTCGTATCCCACAACTCCGAAGGGTTCATCTCGCCCAGCCCCTTGAAGCGGGTAGGTTTGACGTTGGGGTGGGTCTTCTTGAACTCGTCGAGCTGGTGCTCATCCTTGAGATAGTGGACCTTCGAACCCACCTTCACCCGGTATAGCGGCGGTTGGGCAACGTAGACGAAGCCAGCGTCGAGCAACCCGCGCATGTGTCGGAACAGCAGGGTGAGCAAAAGAGTGCGAATGTGGGATCCGTCGACGTCGGCGTCGGTCAGAACCACGACCTTGTGATAACGGGCCTTCTCGATGTCGAACTCGTCACCGATGCCGGTACCCATCGCGGTGATGATGTCCTGTACTTCGGCGTTCTGGAGTGCCTTGGCCAACCGGGCCTTTTCCACATTGAGGATCTTTCCCCGGATCGGAAGAATCGCCTGTATCGACGAGTCACGTGCCGACTTGGCCGGGCCTGCGGCCGATTTACCCTCGACGATGAACAGTTCCGACTCTCCCGGATCGCGACTGGAGCAGTCGGCCAGCTTGTCGGGAAGGCCACCCGACTCGAGCCCGGACTTGCGCCGTGTGAGTTCTCGCGCCTTGCGGGCTGCCTCACGAGCCTTGGCGGCGTTGACCGACTTCTCGACGATGCGCCGGGCTTCGGGGGAGTACTTCTCGAGCCACTCGGGGAGCTTGCGGTTGAGCGCCTTCTCCACGTAGGAACGGATCTCGGTGTTGCCCAGCTTGGTCTTGGTCTGGCCCTCGAACTGCGGCTCTTTGACCCTGACCGAGATCACGGCTGTGAGACCCTCACGGACATCCTCTCCGGTGAGGTTGAGGTCTTTGTCCTTGAGCAGGCCCTTGGCCCGGGCAAACTCGTTGATCGACTTGGTCAGGGCTTTGCGGAACCCTTCTTCGTGAGTTCCACCCTCATGGGTATTGATGTTGTTGGCGAACGAAAGCACCGATTCGGTGTAGGAGGTGGTCCACTGCAACGCGACGTCCATCTCGGCATCGTCGCTGACGTCGATGATGTCGATGATGTGGGTGTGAATTGGCTCCCGTTTCGAGTTGAGGTGCTTGACGAAGTCGACGAGCCCTCCCTTGTACTGGAACTCCTCGGTGACCGTCTCCTCGCCGCGCTCGTCGGTGAGGGTGATCTCAACCCCCCGGTTGAGGAATGCGGTCTCTCTCAACTTGGAAACGACGACCTCGTACTCGAACTCCATGGTTTCGGTAAATGTGTCCGGCGCTGGCCAGAACCTGATGGTGGTTCCGGTCTTCTTGATGGGCTTGCCCTTCTTCGGCTCTTTGGTCTCCGGAGTGCCATCCTCGAAGTGCTGGGTGTAAACATGGCCATCACGTCGCACCTCGGCTTCGAGTCGACTGCTGAGTGCATTCACCACCGAGATCCCGACTCCGTGCAACCCACCGGAGACCGTGTAGGCGCCCTGGCCGAACTTCCCACCCGAGTGAAGTGTGGTGAGGACCGTCGTCAGAGCTGAGAGTTTTGACTTCGCAATCCGGTCGATTGGTATCCCCCGACCGTTGTCGGAGACTTCGACCCCGCCATCGGCCAGGAGGG
This sequence comes from Acidimicrobiia bacterium, assembly GCA_035513195.1. Lineage (GTDB taxonomy): Bacteria > Actinomycetota > Acidimicrobiia > Spongiisociales > ZC4RG35 > MA-ANB-1. The sequence continues at coordinate 5,372 of DATKCM010000046.1, forward strand.
TGACATCGATGCGGTCGCAGTAGCCGGCCATCGCCTCGTCGACCGAGTTGTCGACGACCTCCCAAATCAGGTGATGCAGACCTCGTGGACCCGTCGACCCGATATACATTCCAGGACGTCTCTTCACCGCTTCGAGACCTTCGAGAACGGTGATGTCCTTGGCTTTGTAGCTATCGCGCGTCGCCGTCACGACCCTCCTCGTTGCTGACTTGTCATTCCGGAATGGAATTGGTGACCGGCAGGGAATCCGCCACCGGGCGGGAAACTTTCACAGATGTCATTCTACTGATATCTACAGCTAAAACCGAATCAAAGGAAGCCCTTTTTCAGCTGGGAGGACGTACGTCGATGCTGTCGATGACCCCGGCGCCGAACCTCTCCGCAATTGCTTTGAGCAGGTCTTCCGAGCCGTATTTGAGGAATGCAACCAGGGACGGGGAGCTGGCCTCGACGACAAGTGTGGTGCCTCGAATGGTCACCGGAGCGGACCTACCCACCCAGGGAAGTCCGGCGAACTCAGACCATTCAGCTCGCATCCGCCCGACCAGCATCGGATCAGGCAGCCCGAGGCGCCGGAACATGTCCTTCATCGCCGAACTGAACGAGCTCATACCGGCGCCATCACTCACGTTTCAGCCCTCCGTCGACGGTCCAAACCACGCCTCCCACCGGGACCTCGTCGGGACGGGCAGAGGTGACAATTGTCTGGGTTTTCTCTGGGAGTGCGCTGGCGAGAGCTTCGGATCGGTCGGGATCCAACTCGCTGAAAACATCGTCCAGTAGAAGCACGGGGGGCGCTCCGGTCGCGTCGGCGACGAGCCGGTGAGCGGCGAGCTTTATCGCCAGAGCCAATGTCCGCTGCTCCCCCTGACTCCCATGGATACGGGAATCGTAACTTTCGAGGAGCAGAACCGGTTCATCACGATGTGGTCCGACGGTGGTTACCCGTCGATCGAAGTCGGAGGGTCGCGCTTCTTTCAGGCCCACAATCATCGAGTCAGTGAAGGCTGCCGCGCTCCCGCCGATGAATCGGTCAACGGGCCACGTCGTCTCGTATGAGATCTCGGCACCGGCATCGGAACGCGCAATCTCCTTATATGCCTCAGCAAGGAGAGGGCCCATGCCTTCGATCACTCGGGAGCGCCGCAATGCAACTTTTCCCCCGGCCTGGGCAACACGGGCATCCCAGACATCAAGACTGGCATGGTCACGCTGGCCGAATTTGAGGAACGCGTTTCGCTGCCGTAACGCTCGGTCGAACTCGGACTGTTCTACATGGGATGAAGGCCAGAGCTGAACCGCCACCTCGTCGAGGAGGTCGCGACGGTAGGTGGGGCCGCGTTTGATCAGGTCGAGATCTTCTGGAAGAAACGCCACGACACGGAGCACACCGAGGAGGTCTGAGGTCCTCCGGAGACGTTGCTTGTCGACCTGGGTGCGCCTGCCCCCGGTCCGGGGGATCTCGATCTCAATGAGGCGGTCCCTGTCACCGGAGGAAACGCCAGCCCGGACGATCGCTGCTTCGGCTCCGTCGGCTACCAGGGCGACGTCCGGTGCCCTCCGGAACGAGCGCAATGTCGCCATATAGGAAATCGACTCGAGGAGGTTCGTCTTGCCCGCCCCATTCGGTCCGACCAGAATGTTGACGCCGGGCTCAGGGGTCCATTCGAGCTCCTGGTACGACCGATAATCCCGGAGCGCCAGCCATTCGATTCTCAAAGGGCACAATCAGCGGAGCGGGTTGGCCTTGACCTGGTCGTCGGGATCGGTGACATGCATTTGGTTTTCTAGACCCTGACGGGCATGAGTAGGTAGAGGTACTCCTCGTCACTGCCGGAGTCGACCACGCTCGGCTTGAAGGCATCGATCACCCGGATCCTGATCTTGTCGCCGGGGATTGCTCCTACCCCGTCCTGGAGATAGCGCGGGTTGAATGCAATGGTGACATCCTCGTCGCTCCCCGAGAACTCGCCGGCGATGTGCTCCGATTCACCGCCAACGTCCTGACGAGTGACCGTGACCTCGACTCCGCCTTCAAGCAGCTTGAGGCGAACAGGTATGTGGTCTTCGGCGACCAGGGTCACCCGACCAAGCGCGTCGAGCAACTCGTACTTGTCGATGACCATCTGGTTCGGGTACGACTCGGGAAGAAGAGACTGGTATTTCGGAAAGTTGCCGTCGATCAGGCGAAGCCTCAGAACGCCCTTGTCGGAGCTGAAAACGGCTTCACGTTCTCTCATCTGGGCAGTCACCTTCGCCGACCCGATGGTCCGGGGGAGCTCGCGCAAGCCCCGTGCCGGGACCAACCCCGATCCTTCAACCCCCACACCGGGGACCTCCCTTTTGGCGAGACGGTACGAGTCGGTTGCAACCATGCGCAGCCCTGTCTCGGTGCCTTCGAATAGGACACCAGTCAGAATCGGACGCGCCCCATCCCCGGAGGCGGCGATCGTCACCTGGCCGATAGCCTCAGCGAGCTTTTCGCCGTCGATCTCAACCCCGTCGGTGATGATGTCTTCCTGGGTGGGAAAGTCATCGGCGTTGAGCGGCCTCAGGTTGAAGCGCGGACCGTTGCCCTGGATCTCGATCTCTGTCTCGGTCACCCCAATCGTCACATCGCCGGGTGGCATCTTGCGTACCGCCTCGGCGAGGAGCCGACCCGGGATGACGGCGCGGCCTTCTTCGATAACGTCGACTTCGGCCGAGGTCTTCACGGTGACATCGAGGTCGGTGCCGGTCACCCTGAGGGTGTTGCCAGAGACCTCGCAGAGCAAGCCCTGGAGCACCGGTAGCGCAGTCCGGGTCCCCACTGCCCGGTTGGCCCGGGCAAAGACGTCTGCGAGATCGTCTCGCTCGGCTCGAATTCTCACAGGCGGTAGTCCCTTCTTTTACTTGAAATTACTCATTTAAAGAGTATTAGTAGTAGTAGAGGCCTGTGGAATTGTGGAGTACGCCCCTTTTCGACGGTGTTGCTTGGTGATTCGCCTGTTGATGCTCCTGGGGACGGCGATTGTACAAATGGGCTTCATCTGTGGAGTACCCGATCACCTGTGGAAATGCCATCACCTTTCCTCAGGTCCTGTGTGAGCTGGGTGACGCGGTCATAGACCGCCCGATCAGAGCGGAGTATCCGCTTCACCTTGTCAACCGAGTGCAGCACCGTGGTGTGATCGCGGTTGAACGCCTCGCCGATCTTGGGGAGTGAAAGGTCTGTCAGTTCGCGGCAGAGATACATCGATACCTGCCGGCACATGACCAGTGGTTGGCGGCGGCTGGGGCTGAGGACGTCGTCAACAGAGAATCCGAACGACGTCGCGGTGGTCCGGATGATCTCATCGGGACCGAGGGCGACGGGCTCGTTGGCGATGACCATGTCCTGGAGAACCCGCTGTGCGGTCTCGAGGTCGATGTCACGGCGGTTGAGCGCCGACCAGGCGGTGACCCTGGTGAGAGCGCCTTCGAGCTCACGGATGTTGTCCGACACCAGGCTGGCGATGTGCTCGAGCACTTCTATGGGAACCGGCCTCGGAGCGAACTCGGCGTTGGTCTTGAGGATGGCGAGCCTGGTCTCCACGTCGGGAGGCTGGATGTCGGTGAGCAACCCCCATTCGAACCGGCTTCGCAGCCTGCTCTCCAGCGAGGACAGGTTTCGCGGATGCCGGTCTGAGCTGATAACCATCTGCTTGCCGGATTCATACAGCGAGTTGAAGGTGTGAAAGAACTCTTCGAGGATTTGCTCTTTGCCTTCGAAGAACTGGACATCGTCGAGAAGAAGCAGATCGACCCCGCGGTAACGGTGCTTGAAGTCGTCAGGGCGTTTCCTCCGGATGCAGTCGATGAAGTCATTGAGGAAGTTCTCAGACGAGACATAGCGCACCACGAGATCGGAGTACATCTCCGATGCATGGTGTCCTACCGCATTGAGTAGATGGGTCTTCCCGAGGCCGGCAGCCCCGTAGATGAAAAGTGGGTTGTAATGGGCGCCCGGTTGCTCGGCCACGGCCATTGCTGCGGCCCAGGCGAATCGGTTCGACTGTCCCACCACGAAACTCTCGAACTGATAGCGGGAGACGAGGTTTGTCTCCGGTCCCATCATTGCCTTTTGCATGGACGCTGGCAGTTGTTCGGGTAAGTCGTCCGCCGGCTCCAGCGGAAGTTCGGGCATGATCCCTTCCACGACCCGGAATAGGGGGGGTTCGGTGGTGCCGAAAACCTTGCCGAACGCAGCCTTGATCAGATCGCCATGCTTGTCCTGGATCCACCTGAGATGGAACTCCGAGGGCGCAATCAATGTGGGAGGGTCCTCCTCGAGGTCGATATCGATGCGGGACAGCCAGGTTTGCCAATTCGACTTGGACACCCCCGTTTGGACCGCGTCGCGGAACTGTTTCCATTTGTCATCAGCACGCAGCGCTTGTGCCAAGCTCCTACTCCTCCCACCGAAGTTGTCCACAGAGCAGTCCACACCTGTGGAAAGCCCTCCGGACAGCCACCGGACCTTGTCGTCGTCGGAAGCGAAACCTGTCATGAGATCATGGCTGGGAAAGTTCGGACGCTTCCGTTGTGTCAGGAGGGCGAGTATTGGCAGGCACGCAAGCATCGTCAAGATCGCGAGAATCGTCGCTGTGGAAGACTCAGGTCCACAGTATCCACAGCCGAAATCCCAGGTAGTAGAGGCATTTTCCAGCAATTGGCGAACGCCTATTGGCCACAAAACCGACCGCGAAGCGATTCTGCTTTCTTTCGCGACCTGTGCCCTTTCTTCGCGACCTGACTGTGAATCTCTCCCACCGCAACACGCGTCTCTCCCTCCGCTCGCGGAGAGAGTACCGGCGAGGTAGTCGTCGCCGGGGAGGGTGGGACGGTCCCGCTCGACGCTGCATTGGGCGCGTCCGCTCTCAACTTGATGGTCTCGTCCCCCCTTACCTCCCCGCCCTCGGAGGGCGGGCAGGGACTTTTCCCCCGTGCGACTTCGTCTTCGGGGGAACAAAGCCATCTCTCCCCCTTCGCTAACGCTCCGCGGGGAGAGATGGCTTTGACTAGGCGTTGTTCCGACCATATCCTGTGGTGGTTCACCACCTCTACCCTCGAGTGTTTCTATGAAGAGGACCTATCAACCAAAAGTTCGGCGTCGCAAGCGTCGGCACGGCTTCAGGAGTCGGATGCAAACCCGAGCCGGGCGCAGCGTGCTCAAATCGCGTCGTGAGAAAGGCCGGAAGCGTCTCGCAGTATGACGTTGCCTCCCTACGCACTCCCCGGGATTTCCGTAGAGTCTTAAAGGAAGGGAAACGTAAGACCGTCGGTGGCATCGTCCTGGTGGCGATCGACGGCGAGGAAGGCCCGCCTCGGGTGGGTCTGACGGTCTCCAAGAGTATCGGTAGCGCGGTAGCGCGAAACCGGGTCAAGAGACGATTACGTCATATTGTTCAAGATGTGCAGCTTCAACCAGCTATGGATTATGTGATCATCGCCCGGAAGTCGATTGTCGATGCCGACCACTCCACACTCCTGGGGTGGTTGGAGCGCGCCGTCGCGGAGCTGCCCGATGCTTGACGGATTGCGGCCGCGTAGCCTGGCGGTAAAGGCTATCCGGATTTACCAGAAATTGGTAAGTCCTGGCTTGGGCACCAACTGCAGGTACTCCCCCACCTGCTCTGCTTACACTGCCGAAGCCATCACCAGGTTCGGGGTCGCCAGGGGGACCTGGCTCGGAATGAGGCGCGTGGGTAGGTGCCATCCCTTGCGCGAGGGTGGCTACGACCCGGTTCCCGAGAATTGGAGATCAGGCTGATGTTTCACTTTATTGCCGGCGTCCTCGGCTCGGTGCTGGCCTTCTTCTACGAGATTTTCACCCCGGCGTTCAGCCCGGCGTGGGGATACGGGCTCGCGATCATCGGGCTGACCATCACCATCAACATTGTGGTGTTCCCACTCACGTTGAAGCAGACGAGATCGACCCGAGCGTTCGCCGCGATTCAGCCCAAGATCAAGAAGATCCAGGCCGAATACAAAGAAGACCCTCAGGAGATGCAACGCCGGCTGATGGCACTTCAGAAGGAAGCCGGAGCCACACCGGGCGGGTGCCTTCTCCCCATGCTGGTGCAGATGCCGATCTGGTTCGCCCTGTTCCAACTTCTCCGTGACCCTCTAAGCGGGATCGACGCAGGCACCGCATTGGGTATGGAATTGGCCAGCGGTGTCGACGAGAGATTCCTGGGGCTCGAGTTGGGCACCTCTCCCTCCGAAGCCGTCAGCTCGGGCGACGGACTCCTGCTGGCACTCCCCTACCTGCTGTTGATGGCGGCGATGGTGATCACCCAGTACGTGCAGCAGTGGCATTCCACCTACGGACAGGATCGTCCCACCGGCCAGCCCGGGGCGGGCGCCACTCAGGCCATAATGAAGATCATGCCTTTGTTCATTGGATTTATCTCCTTCAACTTCCCGGCAGGCCTCGGGCTCTACTGGGCAACCTCCAACCTGTTTCGTCTTGGTCAACAGGTACTGATTTTCAAGATCGACGGTCGCCCACCACCACCGGGCTCGGCTTCGGAGGATGATGACAAGAAACCCTCCGAAACTGACGAGTCGCGGGTGAGAAAACCGCAACCGGGCTCCGCAGACAAGCGCCGCAGGCGCAGGAGGAAGTAATTGAGTTATGTCGAGATAGAGGTCAGGGCCAAGACCGTGGATCTGGCAATAGAGGCTGCGATGCAGGAACTTGGCATCGACGACAGGGAGCAACTGGCGGTAACGGTGATCCAGGAGCCGGAGCGAGGCTTCCTCGGGATGGGTGGCAGCGACGCTATCGTCCAGGTAAAACGTCGTCAGCCAAGCAAGAGACGACGTGATCGTGGTAAGAAGAAACCTGAAATGTCGTCACCAGGCGAGCCCCGGGGCCGTCGTGGCGAAAGCGGGCGCGGCGGGAATGCCAAGAAAGCCCAGGAAAATCAGGCCGAATCCCAGAGAAATAGAGAAAATAGGGGACGCGACATGAGTCGTAACATGCCCGACAAGAGAGATGACGATCGCGAAGATCTCTCCATCGAGAAACAGACTGAGATCGTCGAAGATTTCCTCAAGGGACTGGTCGATGTCTACGGCCTCGAGGGCGAGGTGGTCACCCGAATCGAAGACGATGTGATCATCGCAGATATCAAGGGCGAACAGACCGAAGCCCTGATTGGGGTACGCGGTTCGGTCCGATCAGCGATTCATGAGTTGACCCGGACGGTGATGCAACGTTATGCCAGCGATTCGGCCCGTTTGCGGCTTGATATCGCCGGATATGCGGAAAGACGCCGCGAGGCGCTTACGATATACGCCAATCAGCTCATCGAGCAATTGACCGAGGACGGGGGCGAATTGATGCTGGAGCCAATGAGCTCTGCAGACCGCAAGGTGATCCATGATGCCGCCGCCGCCAGCGAGAGAGTGACATCGTACTCTGAGGGCGAGCCACCACGACGTTATGTGGTGTTGGCCAGTGCCGCCGACCGCGATTCCGATGGTGAAGAGGAATAGCACGAACCAGGAAACAGTCAGACTCAACAGGCCCCGGTTCCCAACCCGGGGCCTTTTGCTTTGTTGGGCGTAGAATGTTTCACGTGGAACGCCACCAGCTCTGGTTGGAAATAGCAGAGAATTCACCGTTCCCGGTTCCCGATGCATTCATCAATCGCCTCGATCTCTTCCGACAATGGCTCCTCGAGGAGGCAGTTGTTGCCGGGGGTATCGGACCGGGCGAAGCGGAGCGGATTGATGTCCGCCACATTGCCGATTCTTTGCTGTTCTCCCTGGTCATGACGCCGGAAAGCGGGATTCTCGACATTGGCACCGGGGTCGGCCTGCCTGGAGTTCCTCTCGCCATCCTGGCCCCCGGCACCGAATTCACCCTGCTCGACCGATCCGGGCGTCGCGTCGACCTGGTGCGCAGAGTTTGTCGAATCCTCAACCTGGACAACGTGATGGTGATCCAGGGCGATGTCAGTGAATACACCGGCCCCGTTGCTACAGTGGTAGCGCGGGCAAGCCTCCCGCCTGACAAACTCCTCCCGTATTTACGGGCCCTGGTTTCTCCTGATGGAATGGCAATTCTTGGGGGTTCATGGACCAGGGCCCCCGTCGTGGCAGAATACGAGACAAAAGAAATCGGCTCAGCGTTCCTTGATCGGAGCGTTTGGATCCTTATGATGCGGCAGACGTGAGAAAGACCTCTAAGACTACCCTGGTTATAGCCCTGGCCAACCAAAAGGGCGGTGTGGGCAAATCCACCACCGCAATCAACCTTTCTGCAGCTCTGGCGTTCCAGGGACTGAAAGTCCTCCTCATCGACCTCGATCCACAAGGTAACGCCACCTCAGGATTGGGGATCGACCGGAGTACGATTGAGCTGTCGATATATGACGTTCTGCTCAAGGAGGCAGAACTCGAGGACGCCATAGAGCCCACCTCCGTCAAGGGCCTTTATGTGGTTCCGGCCACCATCGATCTTGCTGGCGCCGAAATCGAACTTGTCTCCCTGTTTTCACGTGAAACACGTCTCCGCGGTGCAATCGCGGGAATGGATCAGGATTTCGACCTGATACTGGTCGATTGTCCGCCTTCTCTTGGCCTACTCACGGTAAATGCCCTGGTAGCGGCGGAAGAGGTGGTAATTCCGATTCAATGTGAGTACTACGCCCTCGAAGGAGTCAGCCAGCTGCTTAAGAACGTCAATCTGGTGGCTACAAACCTCAACCCGAAGTTGAAGGTTGGCGGGGTGATTCTCACCATGTATGACGGCAGGACCAAGCTATCGCGTGAGGTTTCCGAACAGGTCCGCAAGCATTTTGGGGATACTTGCTACCAGACAGTGATTCCGCGGTCGGTACGACTCTCCGAAGCTCCTTCTTATGGAGAGCCGATCGAGGCGTTTGATCCAATGTCGCGGGGCGCCATCGCCTATCGACAGTTGGGCAAGGAGTTCAGGGAGAGAAAGGGAATGGGTTAGGTCATGGCTGTGCGCAAGAGTGGTTTGGGCCGGGGTTTGGAAGCGTTGATTCCCACCGAGGGATCGGGGGGCGGATCGGGCTTCGCCCTGATCCCGGTTGATCGGATCACCGCCAACCCTGACCAACCGCGTTCTCGCTTTGATGACGAGTCTCTGGAAGAACTGGCGGCCTCGATCGATGAACTTGGTGTGCTGCAACCGGTTGTCGTCGAGGAGGCCCCAGAAGGCTACACATTGATCGCGGGGGAGAGGCGGTGGCGTGCGGCAAAACGAGCCGGACTGACCAACATCCCGGCTGTGATCCGGGAGAAGTCGGGCGACCATACCCTGGTCGAGACGCTTGTCGAAAATGTGCAGCGGATGGATCTGACCCCTCTCGAAGAAGCGCGCGCCTACCGCCAACTCCTGGAAGAATATGGATTGACTCAGGAGGCGATTGCCGCCAGAGTCGGGAAGTCCCGCCCGACGATCTCCAATACCTTGCGCCTGCTCCAACTCCCGGCCGAGGTGCAGGCATTTGTCGAGGAGGGTGACCTCTCCGGCGGCCACGCCCGTGCTCTCATCGGGCTCGGGGATGAGCGGTACGCAGCACATCTCGCCGCCAAGGCGGTGGGGGAGGGTTGGAGCGTGCGTCAAATGGAGGACGCCGTCAGGATACGCAAGGAGATGGAGAGCGGGATTCCGGGAAAGGCCGGCCCGGTGAAGACCATCCGCCCGGTGGAGATCATTGAGCTGGAGAAACGGCTCGGCGACAGGCTGGGCGCAAGCGTGAAGATCAATTACAGGAGCCAGAAGGGCCGGGTGGAGATCAAGTTTGGCTCAGTGGAGGAGCTGGAACGTCTCTACAGGGTCATCACCGCTGGTTAGCGGACTGGTGGCCGCCGCCGAACTCGGCGAAGAAGTCCTCCAGGCCGTCGCTTACCGCAGCCCCGGTCTCCGCTGAGAGCTGTGCAACGCTGACCACAACCGCCGGAGCTCTTGTCTCCTTCAGCAAGGCGCTGGCGCGACCCTCGACCCGGCCCCCAATCCGGCGGGAAACGCAGCTTGCAAGCTTCTCACCGACCTCGGACTGGCTGTGCTCGGACGCAAAGTAGAAGACGCTGTTCTGGCTGTCGCTGTCTAGCTGGAAGGCCACTATGAGATCGGCGCCGAGCCGATTGGCCCTTCTCGCCCTGACTCGTTCCGGAAGCCTGGTCTGGACGGATCGGCTCATGATCGGCAGGCCACCCAGCTCCTGGAGATGTAACGCTGCTGAAGAAGCGGCCTCCCAGGCGGTGCGCGTCTCCAACTCGGAGCGACATCCGGCGTCGAGATAGACGCGGGCTCCCGCCACCGACGGGGGGAGACGGTATAGCCATTCCCGCTCACGGATCGCCTCGCGGCCCTTTTTCATCTCGCCGCGGGTAACCAACTGGATCTCGGTCACCACAGCCGGCCCGATCTTCCCGTCCTCGGCGAGGACCCGATTGTGCTGAAACTCGAGGACGGCCCTTTCCGTGTCAGGCCCGAAGATCCCGTCGATCTTCCCGACGTCGAAACCCAGAGCACTCAGACGAGACTGCGCCTCGGCGACGTCCTCTCCTCTCATCATCGGCCTCCGGAGGAACAGAAGGCGGTCGCCGAAGCGGTAACCCGCCTCGTACAGGGAGCGCCAGGTCTCGGGGCCGACGATGCCGTCGGGGTGGAGTCCCTTCGCCTTCTGGAACTCAACCACAGCCCTCAAGGTTCCTTCGCCGAACTTGCCGGCAGGGTCGGGGTCGGTAGCGTGACCGAGCGCGGTTAGCCGTCCCTGGATATCCCGGACCGCGGTACCCTCAGCCCCCGTCTGATAGAGCCGCATTCAGGGGGCTCCGCACTCCCATCGGGGTGCGCTCAAAGGAATTCGGAGAGTTCCTGCATGATCCTGTTCTTCGGAGCGGCACCGACGATTCGCTTCTTCTCGACTCCGTCCTTGAAAACAATCATCGTCGGAATGCTCATGACGTCGTGTTGTGAAGCCGAGGCGGGGTTCTCGTCGACGTTGAGCTTTGCGATTGTCAGCTTATCCGTCTCCTTGGAAATTTCTTCCAGAACGGGGGCGATGATCCGGCAGGGTCCACACCATTCGGCCCAGAAGTCAACCAATACCGGCTGCTCGGAACTTATGGCATCGTTGAACGTGCCTTCATTGAGCGTGACTATTTCTGCCATTCCTTCTCCTTGCTGTGGATTCCAACCTTGCTTATTCCTGACTACTCCTGGGTAGCCAGCCATCTCTCAGCGTCTATCGCCGCCATACAACCGGTCCCAGCTGCAGTCACCGCCTGGCGGTAGACATGGTCGGCGACATCGCCGGCGGCAAAGACGCCCTCCACGGAGGTGAGAGTGGTTCCGGGCTCGACGACGATGTAACCATTCTCGTCTCGATCGAGTTGGTTTTCGAAGATATCAGTGTTGGGTTTGTGGCCGATCGCAACGAATACGCCATTCGTGGCGAATTCACGTGACTCCTCGGTCAATGTGTCCTCCAGAGTGACGCCTGTGACCGTTGACTCGCCGTGGACCGCAGTCACCACGGTATTCCAGATGACATCGACCTTGTCGTGGGTGAGGGCGCGCTCAGCCATGATCTTCGAGGCGCGGAACTCATCTCGACGGTGGACGATGGTGACCTTGGAGGCGAATTTGGTGAGGAAAAGGGCTTCCTCCATGGCGGTGTCGCCACCGCCGACCACCACCAGTTCCTGGTCCTTGAAGAAGAAACCGTCGCATGTCGCACACGCCGAAACCCCTTTGCCGGTGAGGTCGAGCTCTCCGGGAACACCGAGCCACTTTGCGGTTGCACCGGTCGAGACGATCACGGCATTTGCCAGGTAGTCGTCACCCGATGCAGACACCCGAAAGGGGCGTGAGGAGAAGTCGACCGAGGTCACATCGACCGCACGCATTCTGGCTCCGAAGCGCTCCGACTGCTTCCTGAATTTCTCCATGAGCTCGGGGCCGAGGATGCCGTCAGGGAAGCCGGGATAGTTCTCGACGTCGGTGGTGATCATCAGTTGCCCGCCCGAGACCGAGCCCTCGAACATAAGTGGGTCCAGGTTGGCTCGGGCTGCGTAAAGGGCGGCGGTGTGACCGGCCGGCCCAGATCCGATGATTACCAGATCTTCTTGATTCACTCTGACCTCAGATTCGTTTGTTCCAAAGGATGCCGCCGACTCCGACCAGGACAAGGGCTACCACTCCGAAGGCACCCGCCGTGGTCAGGGGTATTTCCAGCGCACCGAAAATCGCCCAAAAAAGAAACAGCATCGCGGTAAACCCCAAAGTGGCGGCGAGGATTCCCAATCCCGTAAGCCGGATCCCTCTAGTGACCTTGTCGACGGTGAGTGATCGGACCTTGACGCCGATGGCTTCGACAAGGTCGGCGAATTGCGTTGCGAGTTCCTCCATATATCAGGGAGGATAGTTTGCGGTGGAGGGAATCAGTCTTCTATGTGGACAACGGTGCAGAATTCGGGCTCGACGAACGCCACCGGCGCCTCGGCTAGGTCGGTCCCTGTGGGGACTGCAACCAACAAGTCGGTGATCGACTCAAACCCACCGACCAGATCGTGATCTATGAGCCCGCTCTCCTCCAGACAGTCGAGTTGGGCTCTTTCGTAGGTGGAGACCGAGGAGTCGTCGGTGCTGGTTTTCCCTCTCACCTGCCGGGCAATTTGAAGATAGGGAGTGTTGGAGTACTCGTCGGAGAGGAACTGAGGACTCTCCGAGGCGGGGGTAGTGCTGTCCGCGCTCTCCGCGCCCGCCTCCCCGTCACCCGAGTCCTCGTCCGATCGAGTCGGTCCTGAGTCCAAGGCCGAGCCTATTTCGCTGAAGGTCGCCGTGGCTCCATCACCACCACCGATGTTGTTGAGAACCCCCACCAGCGCCACTGCCGCAAAGACAATGGCGGCAGCCCCGAAGGCCCATCCCCGCCAGCCGGATGCCACTCCTCGGGCAGGATCGGTCCCGGTTTGGGCACGGAGATCGGTCCAGAGATCGCGACGGAGTTGGGCACGTTCGACATCCGTCATTCTGGCCGGCCCGATTCCGCGTAATTCTGTGAGTATGGCTTGCTGGGCATGGAACTCTGCCGCACAGGTCTGGCACGACTCGACTAGGGCGCGCGCTTTTGAGTCGTCACGGAGGCTGCCCCCGGCGTACTCAGCGATCAGATCAAGGTCGTGTTTGTGCATTGTTCTTTGGATGCTTCATATTGACGGATGGTTCCCTAGTCGTTGCGCCATCAGGCGACGCCCCCGGAAGACGCGGGATTTCACTGTGCCTACCGGGACACCAAGGACCTCGGAGACCTCCGGCATGGACATACCTTCAATATCGGAGAGCACAATCGCCGCCCGAAACTCCTTC
>DATKCM010000047.1:0-4496 GCA_035513195.1 Acidimicrobiia bacterium
GTTTGCCGCCAACCGGCGGCCTCGGCATCGGGGTCGACCGACTGGTGATGTTGCTCACCAACCAGCCCCACATCAGAGAGGTAATCCTCTTCCCGACCCTTAGACCCTCCTAACGAGCACCTGTCCTCCCGCTTGCGGGAGGAAGGTCCCTGCGCCCGCCGAAAGGCGGGCGGAGGTAGGAGGGAGAGGTCCCTCGGGCTGGGGGAGCGGACGCGTTAGTGGCTTAGCTCAAGCAGCGTTGATGGGTGCACCCCACCCTCCCCGGCTCCTTCGTCGCCGGTACTCCCTTCGCAAGCGGAGGGAGAGACGCAGATAGGACGGAGAGGTCCCTTTCGGGCGGTGGGAGAATAGGCGCGTCAGCGGCGCGCTTGGTCCACTCTGGCGAGGAGGAAAGCGCCGAGTTCGGTGAGGATATCGTGGGCGGTTCCTGGCTCAATCGATTCCAGGGCCTCTTCGGCCTTCTTGAGGCGATCGGTGGCCGAGGCCAGGGCGTCTTCGATGTGCCCGCCGTCTCTCACCACGGCGATCACCTCGTTGACTGCTGCGTCGCTGTAAGGGATGCCGGGCTCGAGAAGCTGGCGGACCCTCTCGCCGTCGGGACCCGCGGCCGCGGCCAACACCGGCATTGTGAATGTCCCCTCCCGGATGTCCGATCCGGCGGGTTTTCCGATTGCAGACTCATCGGCGACAAGGTCCAGGGCGTCGTCGGCGATCTGGAAGACCATCCCAACTTCCCAGGCCCAGGTGGAGAGAGCCTCGACGACTTCGGGCGGAGCGTCGGCGGCCATTGCACCAAGCCGGGCGGACGTGCGCACCAACGATGCAGTCTTCCCCCCTATCACCTTTTCGTAATCCTCGAAGCTGTGAGAGAAGTCGCCCTCGAGTTGGAGCTCACGGGTCTGGCCTTCGACGAGCTCGGCGTATGTGGCCGCGAGGAGGCGGACCGACTCCTGGCTTAGGTGGGTAGCGGCGACCTCCGATGCGCGCGCCATCAGAAAGTCACCGGCGAGGATGGCTACGGTGTTGGACCAATTCGCGTTCACCGAGGTAGCCCCCCGTCTGGTGTCGGACTCGTCGATCACATCATCGTGATAGAGGGAGCCGACATGGATGAGCTCAACGGAGACGGCAGCTTCGACCGCCCGGTGGTCGTCGCCTGGCCCGAATTCCGCCGCCAGCAGTGCGAGAAGGGGGCGGAATCGCTTGCCTCCTGCCAGCAGTAAGTGCTGGGCGATCTTGGTGAGGTAGGCGTCTTCGGTGGTCGCCGCATCGAGCAATCTCTCCTCGACCGTGGTGAGCGAATCCCAAATTCCGGGAATACGAATGATGCTACGGAGGTCTTCCATTGGTGCCGATGGTATTACGTTGTGTGTCAGAGCAGGATTCAGTTGAGTTAGGAAAGATGTTGGCGATGGTAAACTCGGGTATGCCAGGCTTAGGAGTAGAAGGTGTTTGAACGGTTCACTGACCGTGCCCGCCGAGTGGTCGTCCTGGCCCAGGAAGAGGCCCGGTTACTTAATCACAATTACATAGGTACCGAGCACATCCTCCTCGGTTTACTCAACGAGGGCGAAGGTATCGCCGCGCAGGCTCTCGAGAGCCTCGACATCGACCTCGCCTCCGTCCGCGAAGAAGTCGTCAAGATCATCGGTCAGGGCAAGCAGTCGCCGTCAGGTCACATTCCGTTCACGCCGCGCGCCAAAAAAGTCCTCGAGCTCAGTCTCCGCGAGGCACTCCAGCTCGGGCACAACTACATCGGTACCGAGCACATCCTCCTCGGCCTGATCCGCGAAGGCGAAGGCGTCGCCGCCCAAGTTCTCCAGCAGCTTGGAGCAGAGCTGCAGAAGGTTCGTCAAACTGTCATCCAGCTCCTCTCCGGGCCGGGCGGAAGCGAAGAGCAGGGGCCACAACCTGCCGGAGGAGCCGGCGGCCGTGAGTCGCCTTCCTCTGGTTCAACAGTTCTCGACCAATTTGGCCGCAACCTGACGGGGCTCGCGAGGGAGGGGAAACTCGATCCCGTGATCGGGAGACAGCGCGAGATTGAGCGGGTCATGCAGATTCTCTCCCGGAGGACCAAGAACAACCCGGTACTCATTGGAGAGCCGGGAGTCGGGAAGACCGCAATCGTCGAAGGGCTCGCCCAGAAGATCATCGCAAAAGAGGTGCCGGAGAATCTCGACGGCAAGAACCTGTACACGCTCGACCTCGGTGCGTTGGTGGCGGGCTCGCGCTACAGGGGAGACTTCGAAGAGCGTCTCAAGAAGGTTCTCAAGGAGATCAAGAACCGGGGAGACATCATCTTGTTCATCGATGAGATTCACACCCTGGTTGGCGCCGGCGCCGCCGAAGGTGCAATCGATGCGGCCTCGATCCTCAAGCCAATGCTCGCCCGCGGTGAGCTGCAGACAGTGGGTGCCACCACCCTCGAGGAGTATCGCAAGTACCTGGAGAAGGACTCGGCCCTTGAACGTCGCTTCCAGCCGGTTCAGGTCGAGGAGCCATCCGTCGCCGACACGATCCAGATTCTCATCGGGCTCAAAGATCGCTACGAGGCTCACCACTCGGTGCGGTTCACCGATCAGGCCATCGTGTCTGCTGCGAACCTCGCCGACCGGTACCTTGCCGACCGGTTCCTTCCCGACAAGGCGATCGATCTCATCGACGAGGCAGGGTCGCGCACCCGGATCCATCGCCCTAGCGACGACCCGCAGATCATCGAGCTCGACGTCCAGCTCTCCTCCGTTCGCCTTGACAAGCAAGATGCGATCGGAACCGAGAACTACGAACGTGCTGCCAACCTCCGCGATCAGGAACGGTCGCTCCTGTCCGAGCGTGCCGACCGCGAGGCAGCAAACGCAGAGGGTGGATGGGTTATCGACGAGGAAGGCATCGCCGAAGTCCTCGCCCAATGGACCGGGATCCCTGTCCACAGGCTCACTGACGAAGAGACCGCACGGCTCATTCACATGGAGTCAGAGCTTCACAAACGGATCATCGGCCAGCACGATGCCATCGAAGCGGTGTCCAAGGCGATCCGGCGGACCCGCGCCGGGCTCAAGGACCCACGCCGTCCCGCGGGCTCATTCATTTTCCTCGGCCCATCGGGCGTGGGTAAGACCGAAACTGCGAAGGCCCTGACCGAGTTCCTGTTCGGGCAGGAAGACGCCTTGATCCAACTCGACATGTCCGAGTACATGGAGAAGCACACCGTCAGCCGTTTGGTCGGGTCTCCTCCCGGCTATGTGGGCTACGACGAGGGTGGCCAGCTAACCGAAGCGGTCCGCCGCAAGCCTTTCTCCGTGGTTCTGTTCGATGAGATCGAGAAGGCGCATCCGGATGTGTTCAACACTCTCCTCCAGATCCTCGAAGAGGGACGCCTGACCGACGCCCAGGGCCGGATGGTCGACTTCAAGAACACAGTCATCATCATGACCTCGAACCTCGGGACCCGGGACCTCCACAAGAAGGCGGTCGGTTTCCACGCCTCTGATAACGAATTGTCGTACGAATACATGAAGGAAAAGGTCACCGACGAGCTGAAGAAGCACTTCCGGCCCGAGTTCATAAACCGGATCGACGACATCATCGTGTTCCATGAGCTCGAGATGTCGGAGCTGAAGGAGATCGTCGACCTGATGCTCGACAGGGTTCGGACACAGTTGGCCACCCAGAAGCTCGATCTCGTCCTCACCGACGACGCCAAGGAATACCTCGGGAAACAGGGATACGACCCTGAGCTCGGAGCCCGACCGCTCCGGCGGGCGATTCAACGGCTTCTCGAAGATCCGCTTTCGGAGAGGGTGCTTCTTGGTGAGTTCAAGGCAGGCTCGACAATCCTGGTCGGCTTCGACTCAGCCAACGACGAGCTCACCTTCGAGTCGTTCAACCCAACCGATTCCCCACCGGTCGAATTGGCCGGGACCGAGGGCTCAGGAACTGCTTAAGGCGGAGCCCAATCTGACCGAATAAACATGAGCAATACACTTGCCCCATGTTAATTCTCTCATTGATTTTCGCTGTGTCGCTATCGGGCGTGCCCGGTACCACCGAACTCGTCCCTGCCGGTGACGAGGCCCTTAGTTTTGATCTAATCCTCGACGGTTATGCCAACGGCTACATGACTTCGGACCGGCTCATGAGCTTCGACGGCTGCACACTGGAGAGAGACGCCGCCTACACGTATGCTCTGTTGATGGACGCGGCCGCCAAGGATGGCGTCCACCTCGAGCCTATTGACTGTTATCGCACCTATAGCCAGCAGAAGGCAGCGTTCAACAAGCGTTGCCCGTATACCGAGGCGGCTGTCTACGACCGGGACCCGATCACTGGCGACAAATACGAGGTGGGAACGACAACAGTTCGTGTCTGCTCCGGTCCACCCACGGCCCGGCCCGGCAATTCCAATCACGGCTGGGGTAGGGCAGTCGACTTCAGCGACGGGAGGGGCGTAGTGGGTTGTCGTGACCGAGGTTTCATCTGGCTGCAATCGAACGCTT
>DATKCM010000048.1:0-3045 GCA_035513195.1 Acidimicrobiia bacterium
CATGCAGTCAGTCGTCGAGGATTATCACCGGTTCGTCGTAGCGGCGGATCCGGCCCTCCCGGGCTCGCTTGGCGAGGATCTCATCGAGACGTTCCTGTTTGGTTGCGGTGTCAGCCTGTTCCATGAGGAAGGTGAGGGGGATGTTGAGTCGCAATGCCCGGGCGGGGACCACAAATCGGGTGATCCCGGCCGGGACGAAATCGGCTTCGGTGGCAGCCTTCATCACATCCTCGATCGAAAGGGAGGGGAATTCGACGATAGCGGTCCAATCATTGTGGGCTGAGGTCACGGCGCTAACGCTCGGGTCGGTCACCCGGGTCACGGTCATCCTCCCGTGATAACAATCCACCAGGGCGTTGAGGCAGGCGTTGGTGCTTGCCCCGGTGCTCTGCGCGGTCCTCCAGTCGTCATCGCCGATGTTGATCCTTGGCGTGCCCCGGTCTTTTACGAGTTCGAAGGTGTCGGACGCATTCAGTGCCTCCAACAGGGCCTCGGTCTGAACGTTCCGGAGGACGTGGTGCCAGGTCTCCAATGTTACCGAGCGTGGATCCACGATCTGGATCACGGCGTGGGGGAGGCCGAGTCGGTTGAACGCTTCGCGCCGTGTTGCCCCATCGAGAAGGACGTAGGAACCGTCGGGGGCGAGAGTGCAAACCATCGGATTGATCTGGATGCCGTCGGAGTCGATTCGGTCGCGGAGACGGTCGACACGGAACGGGTCGAAGTCCTCGTGCGGCCGGATTTCCTCTATGGGCGCGACCCTGAGGTCTGGTAGATCTTGCATTTTCAACGCATTGTGGCGGGCCGACGACCGATATGTCTATCGCGACACGCGTCTCTCCCCTCGCCCGAAGGGTGGGATTACGGCGACGAAGGAGCCGGGAGGGGGGCTCGCACTCACCAACGGTGATTGGGACGCGCCGCTGACGCGACCGCCCCAATCCTGCTGGCTCTCAAGCCCCCTTACCTCCCCGCCCTCGGAGGGCGGGCAGGAACCTTTCCCCCATTCGACTTCGTCTCTGGGGGAACAGCTGCGAGGTCAGGTGATCGACTTGACGATGTCGATGAGGCGGGTGACATCGTCCGGCTCGTGGTAGATCCCGAACCCGATCCTGAGCCGGTTTCCCCGGTAGTCGGTGATCACACCGCGGTCGTGGAGAGACCGGTATCGGGCCATGGCGTCGGGGTTACGGAATGTGAGGAAGTTTCCCCGATCACTTTCCCGTCCCGGAACCAACTCCCCGAGGCCGGGTTCGGAGTCGAGGAACTGCTCCTGGAGCGGCAGCACGTGATTGTGTATCGCCCCCGCATCGATTCCCGAGGACTCCAGCCAGCCGAGCACCGCACGGAGCCGGTACACACCTGACGGGTCATAAGTGGCTCCAGCAAAACGGGATCCGTCTGAGGCGAATGGAACGTCCTCGCCAACCCCCGATTCGAGCTGGCCGAAGCCGGCGTACCACCCGGTGTCCACGGGGCGCTCCCCGTAGCCAGGAGGGCAATGAAGAAAGCAGGCTCCTTCGCCACCCATCGCGTACTTGTATCCGCCGGCGACGAACAAGGCGCGGTCCGCCACGGTTGAGAGGTCGATGGGACGGGCCATGAACTGGTGATATCCGTCGATGACGAAGAAAGTGGTGTCGTTGGGGGCCGCTGCGACCAGGTCCGCCATCCCTGCCACCGGGTAGCCGGAGTCGTAGAAGACCGAGGACACATAAATCAGGTCGTGGGCTCCGGCTGCGACGTTTCTGAGAAAGCGTTCCTCGAAGTCGTCGAATGGCTCGGTGTCGATTCGGTCCACAATTGCCAGGCCGGCTTCTTCCCACCTGCGCGACTGCCGGGCGAAGGAATGAAACTCGGACCCCGTCGAGAGAATCCGGACCGGTGGCTCGAGGCAGGAGAAGATCCGCACCAGGAAGTCGTGGGTGTTCGGGGCGAAGGTAAGCGTGTTCGGGTCCGGCAGGCTCAGGGCGCCGGCCACCAACTGCCTTGTCTCGGGCAGGACATGGTTGAAGATGTGGTCCCACTTGTCGTCGGCCAGCCCGGCCGAATCCTCCCAGTACTGCCGGTGGGCCTCGAAAGTCACGTCGGGCCAGGGGTGGTGGGAGTGGGCCGCGAAGTGGAGCCGATCCGGGTCGTGCTCGAAAAACTTCGAGAAATGCTCTTTCAGGTTCATGCCTGGTAGCGAAACGTCATCGACTCGACAACGGAATCGGGCAACTCGGGGCGGTCGGCATGGGGCACGAGGAATGTCGTCAGGTTGAACAGGTCACCGAACACCTTGCTCCGCTCCGCCGACTTCTCCAGGTACTTCGCCCCGGCCGAACCTCCGGTGCCGATCCGCCTCCCGATCATACGCAGGGCCATCTGGGCGTGGCGGTACCTCCAGGTTGTGAAGCCCTCGTCGATGTCCATCAACAACTCGAGCATCCGATGCGGCTCCTGAAGGGCGGGGAGATCGCGGTAGAGGGTGATGAAAAGGGCGGCCTGGAATGCGCGGTGACTCAGACGCCGCTGACCGGCGCGTTCGAGGCTTGTGTGCTTTTCCGGGTCGAAGACTGCCTCGTATTGGCGCATGGTCAGGTCAAAGTCCTTGATCTGAGCCGCTCGCTCGGCTTCGGTGAGGTTCGGGTTTCCGACCACCACCTCCCGGTCTGCCTCCAGACGCGCCCTGACCGTGCTCTGGAAGGCATCCCAGAACTTGAAACCACCATGCTCGAGGAACGGGGTTCGCTCCAGCCATCGCTCGATTTCTCCGAAGAGGGTTGGATCGTCGTGGGTTCCCAGCACGACCCGTTTGTCTTCGTCGTCGAAGCGCTCTGTGTAGGGAGCCCCTTCGAACAGCAGTCTGTCCTCCGGTCGCATCCCAAGTTTGTTCTCGACCATCCTGAACTGGGCCGATTGAAACCCCGAAGCCGGGAACAGATAGTCGCGGAAGTCGAGGAAGTCGAGCGGCGTCATCGTCTCCAGAACCGAGATCAGCTGGATCAGCAGCATTTGGATCTCGGTGATGCGCCGCAATCGGGCGACGACCCGGCCCATGTC
>DATKCM010000049.1:0-5019 GCA_035513195.1 Acidimicrobiia bacterium
AGCTCGTCTCGTGGCTGACTCCCTTCCCTGACGAGTCGATGGTGGAACTCGACTTCGCGGACGTGTCCGGTCTCTTCGCTGCCGAAGACCTCGTCCTCGACGACTCGGTATCGCTGGTTCAAGAGTCTGTGGCCGCTCTTGGCTCAGGCGACATGATGCGCGCCGGTGAGCTCTACGGGATCGTGGTCACCCGCTGGTCCCACGCGTATGCAGTCACCTTCAGCAGTTGACTGCTAGCGCGCGCTAGCACGCAGGTGTCCGTGGGTAGAGGCCTACGGTCGGCTTTCCCCGTCACTCGATGTCCTGACTACGTTCTGTTTGTCCTCGCGGACACACTTCTTTTTTCACAAGGAAATCGGGAATTTTAGCTAGCAGACGGGACGTTTTATCCTTGTGAAGGAGATCACAAAGGTCTCAACAATCCGGTTTCTAGCTTTGCGATGTGGAGCGGACTCCGCTCCGCCCGAGCGGTTTTCTTCTCCTCCTCAACCCGCTCCACGTCGCATTCTTCGAAGGGTCCGAACCCACCATTCGGACCCTTCGTGTGTTAGGGAGTCCCGTCACCCGGGCGCTTGCCTAGATTTAGCTTGTGCCATGGATAGAAGCCCCCCACGAAGATGAGTGGGAAGACGAGCTGGCTCGGCTGAAGGATCGGGTGACCGACCCGAAGTGGAATCGGGTTGATTGGATCATGAGGATCCACGCCCTCGATGCGGGCAGTCTCAATGCGCACAACGTCCTCTATCGCCAGGCGATGAAGAGCACCCGAACCCTCCGCAAGGTGGAGCGGGAGATGATTGCAGTGGTGGTCTCAGGGATCAACGAGTGTCATTACTGAATCGTCCATCATCGGCGCGGTCTGCGCCGACTGCTCCGCGACGATGATCTGGCCCGGAAGATCTCTGCTGATTACGAGACCGCCGGGCTGTCGGAGAAGAGGCTGGTGATGCTGCGCTATGCCGAGAAACTGACCCGTGAACCCTCCAGCGTGGCGGAATCCGAGGTGGCCCGACTCCGGGCCGTCGGATTCTCCGACACCGACATCCTGCACATCGCAGAGGTTGTCGCGTACTTCGCGTATGCCAATCGGATCGCGGATGGACTGGGCATCCCCCTCGAGGAATGGATACCGAGGGACTGATGCCGACGTTGCGGAGCAGTCGCGTGGTGATTGCCGGGGAGGTCCGTCCGGCGACCATCCGGTACGAGGACGGCGTCGTAGTGGAAATAGGATCCGGGATCGCCGACGACGACTACGGGGATCTGGTAGTGATGCCCGGTCTCGTCGACACCCACGTACACGTCAATGAGCCGGGACGGACGGAGTGGGAGGGTTTCGAGACTGCTACGAAGGCAGCGGCGGCCGGTGGTACGACAACCATCGTCGACATGCCACTCAATTCGATACCGCCCACCGTCAGTCTCGCGGCACTCGCCGAGAAGCGTTCGGTCGCGGCTGGGAAGCTCTCGGTGGACACTGCTTTTTGGGGCGGTCTGATCCCGGGCTCATTCGGTGAGATCGAAGGCATGGTTGCCGCAGGCGTCCCCGGGTTCAAGGCCTTCATGGTCCCATCCGGGGTGGAGGAGTTTCCGCCCCTCGATTCAGACCAGCTGCTGATGGGGATGCGTGCCCTCGCTGCAGCTGGTGTTCCGATGCTCCTGCATGCCGAGGACCCGCGCCTCATTCTCGATTTCGATGGTGAGCCCCGGATATACGACAACTACCTCTCAACCCGACCGACGACGAGCGAATCTGTGGCAATTGAGAGCGCCGGCCTGCTCGCAGCGGAGACGGGGGCGATGGTGCATATCCTCCACGTCTCCAGTGGCGAGGGAGCCTGGAAGATTGCATCGCAACCTCAGCTAGGCGGCGAGACCTGCCCCCACTACCTGGTGTTCTGCGCCGAGGAGATAGAAAGTGGAGCCACCCACTACAAGTGCGCGCCTCCGATTCGCGAGGCCGACCACCGCGAGGCTCTTTGGGACGCCCTTCGGGCTGGTTGGCTGTCGATGGTCGTCTCCGACCACTCTCCAGCTCCCGCCGGGGTCAAAGAGCTCGAATCCGGCGACCTTGCCCGGGCATGGGGCGGCATCGGCTCTCTCCAACTCAGGTTGCAGGCCACCTGGACCGCCGGCTCAGAGAGGGGATTCGGTTTCGAACAGCTCGTTGACTGGCTTGCAAAAAATCCTGCGCAACTTGCCGGCCTCGCCGAACGGAAGGGGGCAATTGGTGAGGGATTGGACGCAGACTTCGTGATTTTCGACCCCGATGGGGCGGAGACGATTCGTGGTGCCGACCTTCTCCACAGGCACCCGATCACTCCGTACGACGGGATGACTTTGCAGGGATCGGTTGTGAAGACGGTACTCAGGGGACAAACTGTCTTTGACCGGGGACACGTGACCGGTGGCACAGGAATGATATTGGAGCGTCGTGGTTGATTTGATCTCTGAAGGAGTGGGCGGGCGAGTTGTCTCGTTTAACGACGAGTTCTTCGCCGAGGCGGCGAACCTCATCAAGAGCACCGCCCCGGTATGGAAGCCCGACGAGTACACGGAGCGGGGCAAGCGGATGGACGGCTGGGAAACCCGCCGGAGACGAGAGCCCGGCCACGATTGGTGTGTCATTGCACTCGGCATTCCTGGTCAGATCACAAGCGTGACTGTCGATACGTCGCACTTCACCGGCAACTTTCCCGAGGAGTTTTCCCTCGAGGGATGTGGGCTCGGGAGCGACGATCGGCTCGATGAGGCGTTCTGGGTCGAACTGGTGCCGAGGACCCGGCTCCAGGGTGACACAGTGGCAAGGTTTGACCTGAAGGCGAACGGCCGCATCACCTACGTGAGACTGAACACTTTCCCTGACGGAGGGGTGGCCCGATTGCGTGTGGAGGGATACCCTATCCCCGGTCTTGATGGCGTCTGCCCGGAGTTCGGTCTGGTGGATCTGGCGTCCCTCGTCAGCGGAGGTGAGCCGTCCGAAACCTCCGATGCGCATTACTCGCCCGCCTCGAACATGCTGCAGCCGACCGACCCGAGAGGAATGTGGGACGGATGGGAGACCAAAAGGCGCAGGGGGCCAGGCAACGACTGGGTTGTGGTCAAGCTGGGGATGGCAGGCCTCGTTCGCGAGGCTGTGGTCGACACCCGGTACTTCAAAGGCAATGCACCCGGATGGGTGACGGTGAGTGTGTCCGAGGACGGTGCTGTGTGGAGCGAGGTATTGTCGCGGGTTCCGGTTGAGCCGGACAGCGTCAACCATCTTCCGCTCTCAGACGAGGTGCACGCCCGATGGGTCAAGCTGGACATCCACCCCGACGGGGGTGTGGCGCGGTTCAAGGTAATGGGGATACCTGACCGCGAATCCGCCGGCGCGATGCGCCTTCACTACCTCAACTCCCTTCTTGGCCAATCGGCGACCGGTTTCTTCCACACGGCCTGTCAGTCGACCCGTTGGGTCTCTTCGATGCTTGCCTCGCGTCCGTTCGACACGGTGGAACAGGTGCTGGAGGCCTCCGAGGTCGCGTTTCTCGACCTGGAGGACGACGATTGGCTCGAGGCGTTTTCCGGTCACCCTCGGATCGGAGAGATGGGTGACGCAAATGCCAACCGGGAACAGGCGGGTTCGGCCGAGGCAGAGTCGGCCGTGCTCGCGGCGTTGGGTGATATCAATAGGAGGTACGAAGAGAAGTTCGGTTTCACGTACATCGTCTACGCCACCGGGAAGAGCGCCCGTGAGATGCTCGACACTGCCGATGAGCGGATAGAGAACACTCGTGGGACCGAGATCAAGCTTGCCGGGTGGGAGCAACAGAGGATCACAGCGACCAGACTGCGACGAATGCTCTGTATCCCGGAGGTCGGATGATCTCGATCTCAACCCACGTTCTTGACACCGCAACGGGCGATCCTGCGAGGAAATTGAAAGTGAGCCTTCAGAAGCGCTCTGACGCTGGTTGGTCAGATCTCTCGTCAGGCGTCACCGACGACGACGGGCGCATCGAAGACCTCGGATCGAACCTTGACCCTGGTTCGTATCGTCTCCGTTTCGACACTGGCGGTTATGGCAACACGTTCTTCCCCGAGATCGTTGTCGCAGTAGAGCTCGGCGAAGCCCGGCACTATCACATACCTTTGCTTCTCAGCCCATTTGGCTATTCGACGTACCGGGGCAGCTGATGCCGACATTGGGAGCGAACCGCTGGGGCAAGTCGGCCGTGCGTCTTTCCAAGGTCATCCGCGGCGACGGCGAGGACCGGTTCCTCGACCTCGAGTTCCAGATGCTGCTCTCTGGCGATGTGGGCGCTGCATATCTCGAAGGCGATAACTCACGTGTCTTGCCCACCGACACCACCAAGAACACTGTTTACGCGCTCGCCCAGGATGAGTTGACCGAGGACCTCGAGGGCTTTGCTTCGGTTCTGTGTGATCACATGCTGGCCAAGGACGGAATCACTTCAGCAGAGGTGACGATCAGGCGGCGTCGCTGGATGAGAGAAAGCCCAACCGGGTTTACCAGTGGCGGCTCGGAACGGCGTTTGGCATGGGTGCGGAGAGACGGAGCGGGAGTGGAGACGATCGGTGCGGGGATTGAGGGTCTGGTAGTGCTCAAAACGGGTGGCTCAGCCTTCACCGGCTTTCCCAGGGACGAGTTCACCGTGCTGCCCGAGGCCGAGGACCGGCTGCTCTCCACCTCGATCACGGCCCGATGGGTCTACACGGAGTTGCCCGCTGACACCTCCGCCACCTGGGCGGCGGCTCGGGAGATCCTGCTGCAGAGGTTCTTCGACGATTGGTCAGCTTCGGTTCAGCACCAGGGATGGCTGATGGCGCAGGCGGTTCTCGATGGCATCCCGCAGATCGACGAGATCAGCTTCGAATTGCCAAACCAGCACCATCTCGCCTTCGATCTTTCCCGGTTCGGCCTCGACGACAAACATATCGTTTTCCACCCGGTCTCCGAACCATACGGAGACATACGCTTCACCGTCACCCGGTAGCCCAAACCGTTCTGTGTCG
>DATKCM010000050.1:0-8836 GCA_035513195.1 Acidimicrobiia bacterium
CGGGCGTAACCCGGAGTGGAAGCCAGCAACTCGCCATGGATCCCGTGGGCTATCACCCGCTTGTCGTCGATATAGACCACCTCGTCGGCGAGGCGGATCGAAGCGGGACGGTATGCCACTACGAAAATCGTCGAGGGGAGGGCCGCACTCTTGAGGCTTCTCAGGATCACCGCCTCGACCGAGGGGTCAACAGCTGAGGTTGCGTCGTCGAGTATCAGCAAGCGCGGCTTCCTGATCAGGGCACGGGCCAGGGCGATCCGCTGACGCTGCCCGCCGGACAGGGTTGTCCCCCTCTCTCCGAGCATCGTCTCGTAGCCGTCGGGCAGAGCATCGATGAACTCGTCGGCCCCGGCGAGAGATGTCGCTTCCCTGATTTCCTCCTCGCCGAAGTCGATGCCGAGAGTGATGTTCCCGGAGACCGTGTCATCGAAGAGGAACGCGTCCTGTGCCACGTACGAGACCTCTCTCGGCAACTCCGAGCCGGCAAACTGGCTGAGGTTGCGACGGTCGAGGTGGATCGATCCTGTCACCGGGTCCCACAGCCTGGCGAGGAGCAGGCTCAGAGTCGACTTCCCCGATGCTGTAGGCCCGACAACGGCAAGCGTCACGCCCGGTTTTAGATCGAAGCTGAGCCCCTCGAAAACCTTGGCAGACCCGTCGTAGGTGAAGTCGACCGCATCCGAGGAGACGGCTGCTGCACCAGCACCCTGAGAGGCCTCCAGTTCGCCGTAGCGGATGAAGTCCTCGGCACGGAAGATCGCCGCGATCCGGTGCCATCCCGCCTGCGACCCGGCGAGGTCCCAGAGAACATACCCGATGAGCTGGACCGGAAAGGCGAGGAGGGCGAGCAGGTAGGCCACCGTGACCAGGTCTCCGGTCGAGAGCAGCCCGGCCTCGATCCGCACAGCGCCAACGACGATGAGAGCGATGCTGATCGCCTGGGGCAAGGCGCGGATCACCGTCTGGTAGGTGGTCCAGGTCGAATTGACCTGGATGAGCCGGTCCCGGAGCTCGTCTGACTCCTTCCCGAACCGGCTGGATACGTAACCCTCGCGACCCAGTGACTTCACAGTGAGGGCGCCGTCGAAGCTCTCGTGGGCCACGGAAGAGACCCGGCCCCGGGCCGCTTGAACCGCCTCCCACATCCGGTAGGTGATCCAGCTCCCCCTGATGTCGATCGCGATCACGATGGCCAGCCCGATCGTCGCACCCAGGCCGATCCAGGGGTCGATGGCCACGATCATCGCAAACGACCCGAAGAGGAGGAGGACCACACCGCTGGCATATGGCAGCGGCCCGAGCACGCCAGTCCCCTGGTCGACATCGGCGTCGGCTACAGCGAGAAGGTCGCCGATCGATTGTTTGTCGAACCAGGACATCTTCAGGGAGAGCTGATGGTCGAGAAGGTCGTTACGCAGGTCCTGCCGGGTGCGGAGCTGGAGATAGCCGGCACCGGTGCGCCTGGTGATGATCCCTACGGCCTTCACTACCGCCACTCCGAGGATGAGAAGGCCAGCAGGCACCAAGAGCCCCGAGTAGGACTCGCCTGCATCGAGTACCGGGATGACGATGGTGTCGGTGACCCATCCGATCACGATGCTGCTTGCGATGATCGCCCCGGCGTAGACAGCTGCGCCGGTGACCGCTATCGCAAACGCAAAAGGGTGCCCGCGAACAAACCTCGCGATGAGGCGGACACCGTCGCGCAGGACGGACCAAGGGGATAGTTCCGCAGAATTCATAGAGTGAGCAACGTACAACTTCAACATTGGTTGAAGTCAAGTCGTATTCAGGGCGAATGATACGGCCTCCCCATCAGAAACTCACCCGAATTAACGAAGCTGGAGGTGTGCGGGGGATCGAGGCGCCGACCTCGATCGTGGGGTCTAGATTTAGACAGTGTCGAGTAGGGCGCGGAGCAGGTCTCTGATCGAGACCACACCCAGCAACTCACCG
The DNA here is from genome assembly GCA_035513195.1 of Acidimicrobiia bacterium. GTDB lineage: Bacteria > Actinomycetota > Acidimicrobiia > Spongiisociales > ZC4RG35 > MA-ANB-1. The sequence goes on from DATKCM010000050.1 coordinate 1,957, forward strand.
GAGTCGTCCATGACCGGGAGATGGCGGTAGCCCGATTCGCTGATCCAGGCGGCGGCATCCCACACGTCGAGGTCGGGGTCGAATGTATCGGGGTCAGCCCCCATCAACTCGCTCACCGGAGTTGTGGCGAAGTCCATCTCGGCTGCGGCGGCGCGCACCAGATCGCGCTCGGTGATCAGCCCGACTAGGTCGAAACCGTCGACAACAGCGAGTGAGCCATGGCCCTCGGCACTCATCGCGGCCGCAGCCTCGTGGAGAGTGGTGTCCGGACCGCAGAGATGGGCGGCGCCGCTGACTAGATCCTGGAGGTTCATCACACGTCAGCGTAGACGCCTCAGGTGGCGTTCGTACCGTGATAACCCAAGCCCTAAGTTTCCCGGCGGTGTCGTGGTGCTACAATGTGTACACATGAGCGACAGAATCGGAGTTAGAGAGCTACGCAACGATGTAAGCGACATCCTCCGCCGGACCGAGGCCGGTGAGGAGTTCGTGGTGACCGTAAGAGGTCGACCTGTGGCCAGAGTCACCAGCTTGGAGAAAGCGCCGACGACGATGCCCAAAGAAGTGTTCTTCGCAGCACTCAACAAAGTGGCGGCCGACGGAAGCATGCTCCACGAGATCAGGGCCGCCGTACCCGGGACAACCGATGAGGCGTATCCATGGTCGGACTGATCGACACTTCCATCTTCGTTGGGGTGGAGTCGGCACGCCTCGACATCTCTAAGATTCCCGACGAGGTGGCCGTACCAATACCGACCATTGCCGAGCTCGAGCTGGGCGTCTTGATGGCTTCCGACGTCGAGGCGAGGCAGCGGAGACTGACGACGCTCCAGTTCGCAAGCTCGTTGATCCCGGTCCCTATCGACGCTGGAGTGGGTCGTGCCTGGGCCGGTCTTGTCGCACAGCTTCGGGCCAACGGGCAGAAGGCACCCATCAACGACACCTGGATAGCAGCGACTGCCATCGCCAACGACATGGTTGTTGTGACCCAGGACGCCGACTACGACAACATGCCGGGCGTCAAGGTCGTGCGGCTCTGATCATCGGCCGCCAGACCGGAGATCCCGACGTGGAAGAGTCTTAGACCAGGTCTGCTTCGCGGATGCCGAAGGAGGGGTGACGGAGCCGGCAGAGGGCGAGCTTCTCGAGCTGGCGGATCCGCTCCCGGGTGAGATTGAACTCGTCGCCGATCTCCTCGAGGGTGCGGGGGACGCCGTCGTAGAATCCGTAGCGCAATGCCAGGATCCGGCCCTCACGCTCGGGAAGCCTGTCAATGGAGATGCGGAGAGAGTTGGCAACATCCATCTCCTCGGTCATCTGTACCGGGTCGGCGGCGTCCTCGTCCTCGATGAAGTCACCGAGCTGGGCGCCGTCTTCGCCGATCGGCTGCTCAAGGGAGACCGTGTCGGCAACGCTCAGGGCGAGCTCGACCTTATCGGCCGTGACACCGGCCTCTTCGGCGATCTCCTCAGGGCGGGGGTCACGTCCCAGCTCAGCCTTCAGAGATGCCTGAGCAGCACGGACGGCAGCAAGTGTGTCGTGAAGGTGGACCGGGATGCGCACAGTGCGAGATTTGTCAGCAATGGCGCGGGTAATCGCCTGGCGAATCCACCAGGTGGCATATGTGGAGAATTTGAAACCTTTGCGCCAGTCGAACTTCTCGACGGCGCGGATCAAACCCAGGTTTCCTTCCTGGATCAGGTCGAGGAAGTCGATACCCGAGGTGTTGGCGTAGCGACGAGCGTTGGCGACTACCAACCGGAGGTTTGCAGTCAGGAAGTCGTCTTTGGCCTGGGCGCCTTTGCGCATGACACGCCGGAGTTCCATTTCCTCACGCTTGCCGCTGAAATTGCCCTCTTCAAGCTTCTCGGCGGCCTCTTCGCCGGCCTCGATCTTCTGCGCCAGCTCAACTTCAAGCTCGGCGGTGAGCAAGTCGTACTCGCCGATCGCGGTGAGGTACTGAGAAACCAGGTCTGTGGTCAAGCGGCCGCGGTCATCCGTCAGCTTCGAATGAAGCCGGATTCGGCGTGGTTTCTCAGTCTGGTTCTTGCGCGTTTCAGTAGCGGCCATCTATTTCAAGTCCTCCATAGCGTTGTCCCGCCGGGTAAGGCTGTCAGGGTAAAACTCCGGGGTCTCCCACTATGACACAGAAAAGCCATTTTGTGAACCCCTGTTTTGACATATTGTGCTGGGCGATCTCTCATCCGATTCTGGTCCCGGGTCGGGTCTGCGAATCGCCGGTGGTGTCTCTTCGTTTTCGGGGACCCGACTGTTTTGTCGCTCAGCCGTTACAACCCCGAAATCGTCTGAAAACTTCCCGAGAAGCCCCGCGATTCGCTGACACTCCGGCTTCATTACGACCCTGTCGCCTCACTCCGCCCCGACGCCGACCGGGACAGGGAGAAGATCGAGAGAACGGCGGCAATCAGATAGAGAAGCCCGACTGTGAAGACACTGAGAACTCCGAGTACGAAGAAGAGGGCAAAAGCCGCCCACATCATGCGACGCCCTGCACGAGGAGCCACCCGGTCGGCATACCACGCCATCAGGGCCGCCCCCGTCATGACCACCAACATGACAACCGCCAGAGGCACCCCGCTGTCGCCACTGCTGATGACTAACCCCAGGTGTATGACCGCTGTCACCAACCCGATCGCCCCGGCTCCCCGGCTTGCCCAGGCGATCAGGGGAGGATTCGCCCGCACGATCGTCAGAGCCCTAGTTCGGCCCTCAACTCGCTGAGTTTCTCATCGGCCTGCGCCATGTCGATCTCCTTCCGGAGCTCCGCCTCGGCTCCCTCCGGGGTGATCTCATGAAGCTCGGCCTTGGCCATTGCCTCGGCTTTGCGCCGCTCGATCTTGTTCTCTACCTCGTCGAGGCTCGGAACCGAATCATCGACGGAGGATGAAATCGACGAAACGGCCTCGTTGACCGTCTCCTGCATCTTTGCCTGCTCCAGGGACCCGACCAGCTCCAGCCGTTTCGCCGAAAGCTCCTGAAGCTTCATTGCATTCGTCTGGACTGCGGTCTTTGCCTGGTCAGCCTGGCTGATCGAGGCCTCGAACTGTGACTTGAGCGATGCCAGGTTGTTCTCCGAAGCCTGCAGCTTCATCGCCATTGACTGCGCAGACTGAGTCCACTTGGTGACGCCGGCATCGTCGCCTGCAGCTCGTGACTCTTCGGCCCTGAGCAAGGCCTTTTTCGCCATCTCGCGCGCCTCACCGACATCGTCGGCAGCCCGCCCGATCTTGCTCTCGAGTTGGGTCTTGTGGGCAATGACCTTTGCCGCCTGATTCCTCAGGTCCTGGTCCTTCCTTTTGGCGTCGTCGATCGCCATCCGGATTTCGACCTCGGGATCCATCATCTGCTCAGACGTCGACCTGAACCACGATTTGATGTACTCCCACCATTTCTTCAGCATTTCTTCTCCTTGTCGAGAACGGGATAAGCGGAGTCTAGGCGTCACGCAATCGGGTCATGCCGGGGCCTTACCCACCCCTGCGACCGCCGCCCCGGATCCGGCCGCCCCCACCACCGCCAAACCGCCTCGAGCCGCCGCCGCGACTACCGCCACCGGAACCAGGGCCAGGGCCACCGGTCCACCTGCCCGAGTAACGGCCGCCACCCATGCCTCTCGCTGCTAGTAACGCCAGAAGGATGCTCCCCAGGTCGGATCCGGCGGGTGAGCTCTGACGTTGCGGTCTCCTGTCGTACTGTGACCGGGTGGGCGAGGTGATGGTTGGACCAGATGTTGCCCCCTGCTCGGGCTCGGGCCGCTCGAATTTGGGAGGCTCCGGCTTTTTCGGTGGCGGCTTGCCATCGAGGTGGGCCTCGGCGACATCGAGTTCCCAGATGGCGATGTCGAGCTGGTGGGTCAGGTCGAGGAGTGCTTCGGGGTCTGTAGCCGTCGTGATCTTGTCGATCACCTCGGCGTATTTCGCCGAAGCGCTGTTGTAGTGCTGCCGGACCTCGGGATTCTCCGCCATCGAAACCTCGTCCTCCATCTCGAGGATGTCGTTGGCCAGTGCGTCCAGTTTCTCCTGAGCTGCAGCCCTGAACTCGGCGAGTCGCGCCGCTCGTGCCGAGGTAGCCGTCTTCTGGCTCCGATTGCGCAGGTAAACGAACAGGGCGATCATCCCGCCGAGAAACACCAGAAACCAGATGGCGCCCGACCCACCGCCGGCGGAGTCTCCACCTCCGGCGCCCGAGTCGGAGCCTTCGTCGACCGCGTTGCCGGTGAGCGACTCGACGAACCTCACCACTACGTCATCGTCCGATGCGCCATCCAAAGAGGCGTTGATCGCCCCATCGAGGTTCGCCGCTCTCCAGGTCTGCTCGTCAGATGAGTACCCGACTGTTTCGGGCGCAACGGTCAACACCGTCCCGGAGCCGAGCTCGTCGAAAACCGCGTCGGCGAAAAATGTCGCACCGCTGACGGGCTCCTGGCTCAAAACCACTATGTAAAGCCTGCCCCCCGCGAAACCGGCTTCGGCGACAGCGGCGCCGATCACCTCGGCGGAAGCATTCGAGCCCGATTCGATGTAGAAGCCGTCGGCTTCGAGGTCAGGAACAACCTCACCCGGATTCGCCGCGAGCAGAGTCAGTGCGGCAATCGCAAGGAGAACTCGTTTCATGAGATCAGAGGGTAATGCTCAATCGCTCCCGAAGAACATGCGGGGGTGGATCAGGTAGTCAAGCCAGCCGGTCGCCTCATCAAGGGCTTCCCACTCCTCGATCATCAGACCGACACCGGCGACCGATGCCGTCTTCATCTCGACTCTCGCCCCCACCAACTCGAACACCAGGTTGGACCATGTCGGCTCATGCCCGACCACGAGAAGACGCTGGTTCGAACCGGCGTTCCGGCGCACCGAGCCTCGCACCGCCCGGGTGCTGCCACCGTAGATGCTTCGATCGGTGACGATGTCACACCCCCAGCCCCCGGCTTCGGCTGCGAGGTGCGCGGTGCGATTGGCCCGAGTCGCCGTCGAAGAGATGACAAGGTCAGGGCTCTGGCCGGCTTCCGTCAGCATCCGGCCCATGAGACGGGCACTGCGAACACCACGCTCGGCGAGCGGACGGTCGTGGTCAGCCCCGTAAGACGCGTCCCAATCTGACTTGCCATGCCTCATCAGGACCAGCTGGAGCATCAGATGATCATCATTGTGAGCGCGAGGATCCAGAGAAGACTCTCGAGGTTCATCGCCCGGTTGAACGACGTCACTCCGCCCACGGCACCGGGCGTATCCCCGGCGTCAATTGCAGCTTTGATGCGGTTCCAGGCAGGGCGCGCCGCGAGAAGCCCGACGAGGAACATCCCGATCACGGTGGCGAGGGCGATGTAGATCGTGACCGGGGCTTTTGCGAAACCAGTGGTCAGGGTGACCAGCCACACCCCGGTGCCGAGTGTGAGAAGTCCCGACACCAGCCCGAGTCCCTGCGCCCTCCGCATCCGTCCGACCAGGGTGCGCCCGCTCTCCGGTTCGCGCACCGACACCCGAACATCCCGCGGGATCAACAACTTGTGACCGAACCACGCCGCGGCAAAGGCTACATGGGCGACGGTCACGACCTCGATCACAGGTCCGATTCTGGCAGACCGGTGGCTGCCCGGCAGGGAAACAGCGCCATGCCTTTACCATCTGGCAATGCCCAATCGGCTCGCAGCATCGACCTCTCCGTACCTCCTCCAGCATCGGGACAACCCTGTGGACTGGTGGGAGTGGTCGGACGAGGCCTTCGCTGAGGCCGCCGAGCGCGATGTCCCGGTGCTACTGAGCGTCGGGTACTCGGCATGTCACTGGTGCCACGTCATGGCTCATGAGTCTTTCGAAGACGCCAAAACCGCAGAGGAGATGAACCGGAACTTCGTGAATATCAAAGTCGACCGGGAGGAGCGCCCCGACGTCGACTCGATCTACATGGAGGCGGTCCAGGCAATGACCGGCCAGGGCGGCTGGCCGATGACGGTTTGGATGACGCCGGACCGCAAACCGTTCTTCGCTGGTACCTACTTCCCCAAGGAACCCCACCACGGCATGGCCAGCTTTGAGCAGGTGATGGATGCTGTATCCGAAGCCTGGACCAACAACCGTGAGGAAATCGGCGAACAGGCAGACAGACTGGTGGAGGCGATCAGCGGAGAGATCCCGACGGGCGAGGTTCCCGACGGAACGACCCTGGGCCGCGCCGTTGAAGCGCTGCTGTCCCAGTATGACGCGACCTTTGGGGGATTCGGAGGAGCTCCTAAGTTCCCTCAACAACCGGTTCTCGAGTTCCTGCTGCGCTGGAAGGCCGTCGACGGATCGGTGGACAACCCGATCAGGACGACGCTGACCAGGATTGCGGACGGTGGGATCCACGACCACCTTGCCGGCGGGTTCGCCCGCTACTCAGTGGACAGGAAATGGCTGGTCCCCCACTTCGAGAAGATGCTCTACGACAACGCCCAACTTGCCCGGCTCTACCTGTGGGCGGGAATCGAGTTGGACGAGCCCCGGTTTGTCGCGGTTGCCCGAAAGACCCTCGACTATCTGGTCACTGACATGAGACATCACGATGGTGGATTCTTCTCGGCCGAAGACGCCGACTCCGAGGGGGTGGAAGGCAAGTTCTACGTGTGGTCGCTGGCCGAGATCGGAGAGGTTCTGGGCGACGATGCACCCGCTGCTGCCGCCTATTACGGAGTGACACCCGAGGGCAACTTCGAGGAGGAGAACATTCTCCACCTTTCCCCGGAACGGGCTGTTCCGGAGAATCTGGAAGAGATCAACCAGAAGTTGCTGGACCGTCGCAACCTCAGGGTCCGCCCCGGGCTGGACGACAAGGTGGTGGCGGCGTGGAACGGTATGGCGATTCGAGCCTTCGCCGAGGCGGGTGC
>DATKCM010000051.1:0-18299 GCA_035513195.1 Acidimicrobiia bacterium
TTCAGGACGGCCAGATGACGCCGCCAGCTGCGTCCTCGTCCTCGACGAACGGCCCAGTGGCCAACGTCGACGCGTCCTTGCTGGACGACGCCCCTGACTCGCCCTGAACATCGCCATCGTTGCTGGCCAGAGCACTAGCCCCGCCCGGTCCCTTCACAAAGCCCGGGAGGTTGTTCGTGTACGAGCAATTCATTGACGTCGAGGGCAAGGCGGAACCCGTTCAAACTGTTCTTAGAGTGATCCTCATTCCTAATGCCTGGGGCGCCAAGAGTGGCGGCTCGGGCATCCGGTACGCGGTGGCAGAGGGCGTTCAGTCGACTTCGATCGACCTTGCTCCCAGGTACGTGATGGCGAAACCGGCGTAGGTGACAAGAGCACCGAGGATCTCCGGTACGTCGTCGAGTGCCGAAGTCGCATGCCTGACGTCCCACGTAATGGTCAGGATGCCGATAATCGCAATCATGTAGCCGACGGCCTTCATCAACACCGACAACGGAGCGATCTTTTCGACAAACGCCCGACTTGCGCGAGGTAGAACAACCGCAAGCACAGCCAGCATAACCAGGAAGAAGCTGAAGAAGTACTCCCCCCAAATGAACTCGAAGATCACGTAAGCAGCGATCAGCAGCCCACCACCGAACGAAACCATCCCCTCGCCGGATGAGAACGGGCTGTTGGTTCCGGTGCCTGCGTATCCTTCCCCCGACGGTACCGGCGTGCTACCCATCTGGTCGGCGGCGTCCGGGGTATTCTCCCCTCCGATTTCTTCGGTCATTTCTCCTCCGTCGTATCGCTGCGGACGCGAGGCTATCAGCGGAAGGGTGCCCGATGTCGGCGAAACCTCATCTAATGTCAGATGAGGAGGTCTGCGTTCTCCTTGCGGAGCACCTTCTTGTCGAATTTGCCGGTGCCGGTCTTGGGAAGCTCGCCGATAAAGACGTACTTGTCGGGAAGCCACCACTTCGCCACCCTCCCGGTGAGGAATGCAACGAGATCCTCTTCCGACAGATCCTCACCGGGGGAGGCGACCACAAAAGCCACCGGGCGTTCCTGCCACTTCCGATGCTTCAGCCCGACGACTGCGGCCTCGGCCACCGCGGGGTGGGCCATGATCGCGTTCTCCAAGTCAAGGGACGAGATCCACTCCCCTCCCGATTTGATCACATCCTTGGCGCGGTCGGTGATCTTGATGTAGCCCTCCGGGGCGATCTTGCATACGTCGCCGGTGCGTAGCCATCCGTCGTCGATCGAAGACGGCGACCGCTCGTCCTTGTAGTACTCGGCAGCGATCCAGGGTCCACGGATCAACAACTCGCCAAAGGCCTCACCGTCCTGCGGCAGCTCCTCACCGATCTCGTCGACGATCTTCACCTGGAGCCCGGCGACGTGGATACCGGCGGTTTCGAGGAAATCGAGCTGTCGTTCCAGGTCCCAATCCTCCATCTCAGGTTTGAGGAGCGCGACCGATGCGACCGGGTTGGTCTCGGTCATCCCCCATCCCTGGATCACCCGCAGATTCTTCTCGGTCCAGAACCACTCGATCAGCGATCTGGGAACGGCCGATCCCCCGCAGAAGAAAGCTCCCATTGATGCCAGCTCTATCTCGGGGTGATCGATGAGGTACTGCTTGATCCCGAGCCAGACGGTCGGCACACCAGCTGAAAAGGTCACCTTTTCCTTTTCCATCAACGGCACCAGCCCTTCGGCAGACAGGTCAGGGCCCGGGTAGGTCAGCTTCGCTCCCTGGGTCACCGCCATATACGGATAACCCCAGGCGGCAGCGTGGAACATGGGGACCACAGGTAGGACATTGTCGGATGCGTGCATCGGGTAGTTGGCGAGATTGGAAATGGTGTGGAGATAGGTCGACCGCTGTGTGTATGCGACGCCTTTGGGGTTGCCGGTCGTTCCCGACGTGTAACAGAACATCATCGGCGACCGCTCGTCGAGCATCGGCCAGGAGGCATGCTCCTCAGCTCCGGCGATCAGATCCTCGTATGCGATCGATCCCGACAGCCGGTCGTCGGGGTCCTCCCCCATGACCACGAAGGTATCCACAGTCGGCATTTCGTCGATCAGCGGGACGAGGAGTGGAACGAGATCAGGGTCGACGAAGATCACCCTGTCTTCGGCATGATTCACGATGTAGGCAATCTGTTCGCCGTGAAGCCTTATGTTGATTGTGTGACAGATCCGCCCGGTGTTGGCTGTCGCCCAGTACAGCTCGTGATGACGGCGATTGTTCCAGGCGAACGTCCCTACTGCCTCTCCTCTGTCGATGCCGAGGCGGTCGAACGCCGTAGCCAGCTTGCGCACCCGGACGTCGATTTCTCCATAACTCGTCCGCACCACGCTCCGGTCGTGCTCGATAGACACGATCTCGCGATCGGGATAGAGACGGACCCCGCGGTCATAGAGGGTCGACAGCAGCAAGGGGAAATCCTGCATGTGAGGCATCAGAAACCCTCTAGCAACTTCCTCTTCTGGGTCTCGAACTCGGCGTCGGAAAGCTTGCCCTCATCATGCAGACGGGAAATGGTGTCCAGCTGCTCGGGCACACTCTGCGACGAGGTAGGTGCGGAGGACGGCATCCCCGCGATATTCTGCTGGGTCATCCGCTTCTCGCGTTCGCGGTAGATGAGTGATTGCACGCCTTCTGGATCGGGGATGTCCTGGTAACGGGTCTGTCCATGAGTCCCTGCCGACTCGATCAGCAGGTCACCCGTACCGAAGATCCGCTCCAGTGCCCTCTGGTTGAAGGCGACGTCGTTGATCACCTCGTGAGGGATTTCCTTGCCAGTCTTAGAGAACAGCCCGGCCCGGTAGATCACCCTCTCGTTGGTAATCACGTGAAGGGTGGTGAGCCACCGGGTCAGACCCGAGGCGGTCACAAGCAGACCTGCAACGATCAATCCAAGACTGATCCAGCCCGACCAGTCCTGCAGCTGGACCAGGATGATCAAAACGACGACTAGGACGAGCAACGCTCCCTCCTTGAGGATGCGGGTCCAATGGGGGCGGAATTCGGTGACGATCACTTCGTCCTCACTGAGCAGTCTTTTCGGGTATCCCATGTGACGAAGCGTACCTACCATCCTCCCGACCTGCCTTCTCCATGGAAGAGGACTCTCCGCCTTGCTCAATCTCGAAGAATCCGCCTCCAGGCGCGACCGGCCCACCTCGGCCAGGCTGGAACGTCTGATTCCCCTGGTGATGGAGGCTGCGGGCATCGACTGCTGGATTCTCATCTCACGGGAGTATGCCGAAGACCCGGTGGTGCAGACGATGCTCCCGGCGAAGTGGATGTCCTCGCGCCGGCGTACCATCCTGGTCTTCCTTTCCAAGAACGGAATTCACACTCGCGAGGCGATCACACGGTACGAAGTCGACGGCATCTTCCCCGGCGTTTGGGATCCGGCAGCCGACCCCGACCAATGGGAGGCGCTCGCTGGACGGATCAAAAAAGCAGATCCGGCCTCCATAGCGATCAATACCTCCGATAACTTCGCTCACGCCGACGGGCTCACCGCCACCGAGCATGTAAGGCTCCGAGAGGCCCTGGGGGCCGACCTCGCCCAACGTGTCGTCTCCGGCCAAGATCTCTCGGTCCGCTGGCTGCAAACGCGCCTCCCTGAAGAGAAGCCGGTCCTTGAGGAGGCCTGTGCCAATGCCCACTCCATTCTGAGACGGGCACTCTCCCCGGAGGCGATCAAGCCCGGAACCACCACCACAGGAGATCTGGAGTGGTGGCTGAGGGCAGAGGTTCAGCGGCTGGGGTGTTCTGTGTGGTTCCATCCGTCGGCGTCCATCCAGAGGCCCGGGGCTGATCTCCGCGGTTCGTTCGCTTCGGCCACACGGCCGGTTGTCATCGAAGCCGACGACCTGATCCACATCGACTTCGGTCTGATCTGGGACCATCTCTGCACCGACCAACAGCAGCACGGCTACATCCTGAAAAGACCTGGCGATCGGGTCCCAGAGGGATTGGCCGAAGCGATGCACCGGGCAAATCAGGTTCAGGACGTCCTGCTCTCGGAATTCGCCGACGGCCGAACCGGCAACGAGATTCTGTCCCGAGCTCTGGCCGAAGCCAGGCAGGAGGGGTTGGACCCGACGATCTATACCCACCCGATCGGATTTCACGGCCATGGCGCGGGAGCGACGATCGGGCTCTGGGATCAGCAAGACGGAGTTGTTGGCGTGGGAGACGTCGAGGTCTTCGGCCCGTCGGCGTGGTCCATCGAGCTGTCGAACCGGAGTTATGTCCCCGAGTGGGATGACTCGGTGTTGATCATGGTCGAAGAAGAGGCGTGGTACGAAGACGGGACGGCGACGTGGGTCGACGGTCGCCAGATGGAGATCTGGGGTGTCTGACCGGCAGAAAAATGAGGCCTGACGCGAGAAGGTCCCGAGGGAGCCTTGACCGAAGTCTCAACCCTCTCGGGACTCTCGTCCGGTCGGACTCAGGCCGGGGACCTGCTTCCGATCGGTAACTGTCGGCCGAAGCCGCCAGCCGCATGATCCGAAGATCACACTCGCATGGCCCGAAGGCCACACTCTCGATCCGAAGATCGAGGTTCGGCAGACCCGAAGGCCTGCCTGTGGAAGATCCGAAGATCCTCCTCGCGAGTCCGAAGACTCACGTTGGTCTTTGCGTCGCCCGACGATCCCGAAGGATCCCCGTTCGGCTCTCCGACCGGTCCCCGAGCTTCTGGTTTCCCGTCGGCTCCGGGTAACCGATCCTGCGATTATCGGGGCCGACTCTCGTCGATCCTGTCCTCGCCGGACCGGAGCCTCCGGGGCGAACCCCATCGGCGTGACCGGAAAGTAGACCGCATCCCCCGGCATGACAAGTTGGAACCGTGATTGATTTTCGCGACCGGCTCATTGGTTTTCGCGAGTGCTTTTCAACCGGATCCGTAACGTGAGAAACCCCGAGGGAGCGTAAAACCGAAGTCTCTTGCCCTCTCGGGGTTCTCTCCACTCGAGCCAGGAAAGCGGGCCCCTGGCCGGGTGGTCGGCGAAAGGACCTAAATCCTTTCTATCCGGGGAAACCGAAGCTTCTCCTTCCCCGGCTCGAGGTCTCCCTCGAATCGGTAACGGGAAGGTATTCCGGCCTCCGTCGACCGTCAAGGTCGAACGGCGATTTGTTTTCGCGAATTTGACGCGAACCGAAATTGAGTGACAACCCTCCATTTCTGTCACCCCCTCTTCCTATGATCGGGTTCATGACCGCAAGAGTTGCTCCGCCGCCGACCGGGAATATCGGGCTCGAAACCCTCTCCCCCAGTCGCGCCAGCGACTTCAAGACGTGCCCGCAACTGTTCAAATTCCGAGCCATCGATCGCCTGCCTGAGCCTACGACCATCTATCAGGCCCGCGGCACCACCGCCCACCTGGCATTGGAGCGACTCTACGACCTCCCCCAGCAGGAGCGGGATCCGGAGAGGCTCTTCGATCTGTTCCGGCAGGCGTGGACCGAATGCCGGCTCGATGACGAATACGGGGATCTGTTCGAAACGGGTGAGGAAGAGACCGCATGGGGCGTCGAATCCATGCAGCTACTGGCCAACTACTTCGCCATCGAGGACCCGCGCGCCATCGATCCCTATGAGCGCGAGATGGACATGACCGAAGACCTCGACGGAATCGTGATCCGGGGAATCCTCGATCGGATCGACCGGGACTCCGACGGCCAGCTCATCATCACCGACTACAAGACCGGGAAAGCGCCTCCCGAGCGTTACGCTCTCCCTGCCTTCTTCGCTTTGAAGATCTATGCGCTGCTAATCCGGCGCCGGACCGGCGAAACCCCCAAAGAGGTCCGCCTCCTTTACCTCAACGGCCCCACCCTCTATCGGCTCGAAGTCGACGACCACCAGCTCGACGGGATGGACAACCAGCTCCGGGCACTGTGGACCGCCATCAACCGGGCGATCTCGACCAATCGGTACCCGCCGAAACCGGGGCGTTTGTGCGACTGGTGCTCATTCCAGAACATCTGCCCGGCATTTGCCGAGACGGCACTTTAGGGAAACACACCCCTGACCAGCTTGGCGTCGGCGACACGTCTGATCCCCTTGATCAGGGCCGCGGTCCTCATGTCGACGTCCTCCGATTTGGCGATGGTGTGCACATCGTCGAACGCCCTGACCATGATCTCGCGCAGTCGGCCCACAGTCTCGTTTTCGGTCCAGAAGTACTTTTGCACGTCCTGCACCCACTCGAAATAGGACACCGTCACGCCGCCGGCGTTGGCGAGAATGTCCGGGACGATTAGAACCTCTTTTTCCCGCAGCATGGCGTCGGCTGCGAGAGTCGTCGGATTATTTGCACCCTCGATGAGTATCTTCGCCTGAATGTCGCCCGCATTCTCGGTGGTGACGACGCCCTGAATTGCCGCTGGCACCAGAACGTCGACCGGGAGCGTGAAGATCTGGTTGCCGTCGATGAAGTCGGCGTCGGGGAAGCCTTCCAGGAATCGGTGCTCATCGACCCACTTGGTTGCAGCCGTGACATTCAGTCCGTCGGGGTTGTAGATGGCACCCGAAATATCGGAGACCGCGACGACCTTGGCTCCCATCTGTTCCCCGGCGACGGCTGCGTAGCGACCAACATTGCCGAACCCATGGATCGCAATGGCCACACCGTCGGGATTCATCCCCCTGAGCGCAGCTGCCTGGGGCAGCAGGAACATCAATCCCCGCCCCGTTGCCTCCCGACGGGCAACGCTTCCGCCCAGAGCCGGCGGTTTTCCGGTTACGACAGCCGGGACGGAGTGCCCGACGTGCTGGGAGTAGGTGTCCATCAGCCAGGCCATCACCTGCTCATTGGTGCCAAGGTCCGGAGCGGGTATGTCGGTCTCGGGACCGATCACATTGATTATCTCCATGGTGAAACGCCGGGTCACCCGCTGCAGCTCGGACCGGGAAAGCCCCATCGGATCGACTCTTACCCCCCCTTTGGCCCCACCGAAGGGGACTCCGACGATGGCGCACTTCCAGGTCATCCATATCGAAAGGGCTGCCACCTCACCCAGGTCGACATCGGGAGCGAAGCGGATGCCCCCCTTGGTCGGACCCATCGTTGTGAGATGCTGGACCCGGTAGCCGAAGAGAGTTTCGACTTCGGCGTAGGTGTCGTGACGAAACGGAAAAGTGACAATCGTCGACTTCTGTGGGACCTTCAAACGATCGGCGATGTTCTCGTCCAGACCCATCAGCTCGGCGACGTTGCTGAACTGTTCAACAGCCTCGCGATACATCGGCGAGTCGAATTCGTGCGCAATGGGCATGGCCCGTTCCTCCAATGGATCTGCTGCGTGTGAATCTACCGAACGCGGAGGAGAACTTTCTGTCACACCCTCGTCGTATCGTTTCGACCATGGAACTGATGACAGACAATCCAGCAACCGCAAGCCCGAGCACCGACACTCCGAAGGACAACTCTGAGTTCGCCGCCGCCGTGTTCGCCGACCCTGTCGGATATCTCGCCGGCCACGGCATCACCACGAGACTGGTCAGTGTGGCCGGTGTACCGATTCCGAAGGCGGCCTGATCTACGATCAATCGGATGAATCCCGAGCTCCGGATAGGTCCCAACGACTGGACGAAAGCGCTCGACGACACCGACGGCCACCAGATCATCGTGGCCGGGCCCGGCACCGGCAAGACCGAATTTCTGGTGCGTCGCGTCGCCCGCCTGGTCGATTCCTCGAGGGCACGGCGCGATCAGATCCTCGTCCTCACCTTCTCGAGGCGGGCCGCGCGGTCGATCGGCGATCGGATCAATCGGCGGCTGGGCGGCTCAACCGTCCCCGTCGAGGCCACCACCTTCCACTCTCTCGCTCTCAGAGTCCTCGAATCGACCTCGGATGGAGTGAGGCCCACCCCTCTGACAACACCTGAACAGATTGCGGCGGTCCGCGAGCTGCTCGCAACGGAGAACCCCGAGAACTGGCCGCTGACGTATCGCGGAGTGTTGACAACAAGCGGGTTCGCCGAGGAGGTGGCCGACTTCCTGATGCGGTGCTCGGAAAGGCTGCTGTCCTCAGCCGACCTGGAGGAGCGGGCATCCGAGCGCCGTGATTGGAGCGGCATCCCTGCGTTTTACGACCGCTACCTGACGCAACTCGACCAAACGGGCCGTGTCGACTACGGGACCCTGCTGGTGAAGGCGGTGGACACTCTGGAGTCAGGAGAAGCGAAATCTGTGACCGGCCAGTACCGCTACGTGCTCGTCGACGAGTTTCAGGACACCTCCCCGGCGCAGGCCAGACTTGGTGAGCTTCTGTCCGCGCACACCGGCAATCTGACCGTTACCGGAGACCCGTACCAATCGATCTATTCCTTCCGTGGTGCCGAACTGAGGAACATCTCTGATTTCGAGGAAAGCCATGACCCCGTCAAGAGGGTCGTTCTCGAAGGATCGTTCCGTGTGCCCGAAGCCATCATGGCGGCAGCTCTGCGAGTGATAAGCAGCGGGCAGCTGCCGGGATCCGCCGGCCCGGTCTTGCCCGCCGGCCACCCCGGCCGGGTGGAGGCATACATCTTCGACCAGGAAACCGCCGAAGCGGAGTGGATCGCCGCCCAGGTCGACCGCGCCATCCACACCGAGGGAAAGAAGCCGTCTGAGCTGGCGATCCTGGTCAGGTCTAAACAAGAGATGTTCAACGAATTGAGCCGAGCTCTCACCCGGAGAAGCATCCCGCATGAACGGCCGGACCGCCGCCTGATCGACCATCCGGCAGTTCAATTGATCGCAGATCTGGTGACTCTGGCCGTCGCCGACACCGACCCGACATCGACGGACGCCTCTCCACTCGACGTTGAAGCAGCAGATACCGCGGCCCGACGCATAATCCTCGGTCCCCTCTTCGGGCATTCTCTCGGCAGACAGCGGGCCCTGTGGTCGGAGAGAAGGCGAGGCGCTACCTGGCACGACGTTCTTGCGTCACATGGCGGTTTTGACGCCCTGGCGGGCCTTCTCGGTGAATCATCCTGGGCAACTGACCTGCCCGCTATCGACGCCTTCTGGCATGTCTGGACGTCGCTCGACAGCTTCGCCACCGTGGTGTCAGACCCCGACCGCCAGAGCTGGCGGCGAGCTTACGCGTCCTTCTCTCAGGTGCTCGACAGGCAAGCTGATCGGGACCCCGACCTCAGCCTTGTCCAGTTCTTCCGGCTCTCCGACGACGAGTCCTTCGAAGCCACGCCGTTGCTCACCTATAGCTCCGACGCCCCCTCAGTGGTTTTGACCACCCTCCACCAGGCGAAAGGGCTCGAGTTCGACCAGGTCTTCATCGCCAACGCGGTTGAAGGCGTGTTCCCCGATCTAAGAAGGTCACGGAGGATGTTGCGGCCCGAGCTGTTGTCACCGGAGCGGACCACCGACTCGACCGCAGTATCGGCTTTTCAAGTCCAGGAAGAGATGCGCATTGCTTATACGGCCATGACAAGGGCAAAGTCGCGCGTGGTGTGGACTGCCACGGACGCGGGAGTTGACCAGGGCGAGCGCCGACCCTCGCGATTCCTCCTAGCGGCGTCGGGAAAGGCCACACTTACAGAGATCGGGACGCCCCGACAGGAGGAGTTGGAGCCAGTATCCGTCATCGAAGCCGAGATCGCCCTTCGTCGCCTGGTTGGAGACCCCGTCGTGGCGGCTGCCTCCCGTATCGCTGCCGTATCCATTCTGGCCCGATCACCGCGAGAGGCATGGGACGCCCGTTACTTTCCAGGGATAACCACCAAGGGCCCGGACCAGCCGATCCTCACACCCGGCTTCTCGATGTCCCCGAGTCAGGCCGACAGCTATGGCCGATGCCCGCGGAGGTATGCGATAGAGAGAAGGCTGAAGCTCCCCGAGCCACCCTCGTCGCACATGACGTCGGGGAGCCTCATCCACAAGGCACTGGAACTCGCCGAGACAAGGGTCGTCGGGACCGCCAAGAGGCACGGTGACCCGGATGAAGCCATCGCAGAGCTGAGAGAAGGGTGGGACTCGGGCGCGTTTGGAACGCCGGCCCTCGACCGCGCCTGGCTGAAGCGCGCCGAGAGAATCGTCCGAAGCCTCTACGAGCGATGGCCTGACTCGAGCCATCCCCCCATCGAGCTGGAGAAAGAAGTAGAGCTCGAAATAGACGGGGTCAGCTGGTACGGCGTCATCGATCGCCTCGAGCAGTCTTCCGAAGGCCTCCGGATCGTGGATTACAAGACGGGCACCTCGGTTCCCACGGTCGAGGAAGGTGCTGTATCGGTCCAACTCGGCTTTTATGCGCTGGCCCTCAATGCTTTGTCCCAGGAAAACAGGGTCGCCGCCGCCGAGTTGTGGTTTCCCGCCAGGGAATCGAAAGGTCTGACTGTTCGGAAGCTGGAAATGAAACGGCTCGGCGAGGTCGAAGAGACGATTAGGGAGCTGACGGCAAGCGTCGCGTCCGAAAGCTGGGAACCCAGGGTCTCGTCGGGGTGCAACCGGTGCGGCATAAAGTCATCGTGCCCGGCGTGGCCCGAAGGTAGGGGGGCCTACCTGTCATGAGTGGGATCACCCCGACAGTGGAACAGCAGCGGATACTCGACCTCGGCCTCGACACCATCCGAATCTCAGCCGGTGCGGGGACGGGCAAGACCACAACGGTTGCCATGATCATCGCCAACCTTGTGACGAATCACGGGATCGACCCAGAGCACATACTCGGCATCACCTTCACGAACAAGGCAGCATCCGAGCTCGCCGACCGTGTCCGCTCGTACCTGGGCGTAAGCGTCGATCCCGGGCGCGAAGTCGAAGTCCACACCTACCACGGCTTTGCCGGGCAGATTCTCCACGAGTTCGGGTTGTTGGCCGGCCTCGATCGGAGGCCCGAGGTGATCACGCCCACATTCGCCAGACAGATCCTGGGCGAGGCGCTCTACAACTCCGACTTCGAGCACGTCGATATCACCTGGTCCGGGCGAATCAACCGCATCAAGCATCTCGGCGACAGACTTGGTGATCATCTCCTCGAGCCTGTCGACCTGCTTACCACACTCCACTCGGGCGAGGACCCTTGGCCGGAGAGGCTGGAGATCCTGCAGACCCTCGACACGTATCAGAGGACAAAGCGGGAGCTGAGCGTCGTCGACTACTCCGATCTGATCACCCTGTCGACGAAGCTGGTATTGGGCAGCGACGAAATCGCTGGGACCATTCGCGAGCGCTACCGGATTGTCGTACTCGATGAGTACCAGGACACCAACCCGGCCCAACGCGTTCTGCTGGCGACCATCTTTGGCGAAGGCTTCCCCGTTGTTGCGGTCGGTGACGCGGACCAGACCATCTATGAGTGGCGGGGCGCATCGGCGGAGAACTTCGACAGGTTCGTGCTCCACTTCTCCAGACCTGATGGCTCCGAACCGCATACCAGGGAATTGACAGGAAACTACCGCTCCGGCCAGAGGATTCTCGACGTGGCCAATCAGATCCGAAAGCAGGCAAATCCTGACGCCTCCGACCTGAACAGCCCGGACCGGACCGATGGTGTAGTCGAGACCCACTGGGCCGGGGATGCGATGGCCGAGGCCGAGTGGATAGCCCGTCGGTTCGAGAAGCTCCACGATGACGGAGCCTCATGGTCTGACATGGCTGTGCTGTTCCGCAAAAACCGGGATTTCCCGCTCATCGTCGAGACGATGAGCCGGCACAACATCCCTATCGAGGTAGCGAACCTCGGAGGCCTGTTCTCGGTGCCCGAGGTCGCCGAACTTCATGCCTGGCTGACACTCCTCGCTCGGCCAGAGAGTGCCGCAGCAACACTCCAAGTCCTCTTCGGAAGCCGGTATCGCCTTGGTCTCGCCGACATCGCGCCCGTGTCAAACTGGATCGCCCGGTCCATCGACAGATACCGGGACGAGGAGTTGCCGATGTCTCTCATCGAAGGCATCGAACATCTCGATGAGATCGAGGGGCTCCGGCCCGCGGCCATAGAGCGGCTTCGGCACTTTCTCGACACCTACCTCGAGCTGCTCGTGGAGGTCCAGGGTGCTTCCCTCGTCGAGGCCGCCCGCCTCATCCTCGACCGCACACGTGCATGGGCCGACGTCGAGTCGCTCCCTCCGGTGCAGCGGCTCACTGCGCGCCTCAATCTCTATCGTTTTCTCGACCTGACCGAGGACTGGAGCCCGTTGCGGGGAAGGTCGTCGCTTCCGGCCTTCCTGGCCTACGTCGAAGCAATGCAGGAAGAAGCAACCGAGGAGCTCGATGCGGCTCGCCTCAGCGGCGAAGACGCTGTGACCCTGGTGACCGTCCACCGGGCCAAAGGGCTCGAATGGGACATCGTGGCGATCCCTGCCGTCACCGAAGGCGGCTTTCCGGGACGGAGCCAGATATTCCCCGATCCCGATACAAAAGCGGACGTTCTCCCGGTTCAGTTCCGGGTCGACAATCGATACAGTGACCTCCCCGCCGACCCGGATGCAAGGAAGGATTACTTCCGGGCCGAAAACTTGATGCAGGAATGGCGCGTTGCATATGTGGCGGCGACACGGGCGAAGTCGCACCTGATGGTCTCCGGCGCGCATTGGTACGGCCATCCCGAGACCAACCAGAACCCCAAGGAGCCGTCGCCCCTCTTCAACCTGATCCGCGATCATCCCAACTCAACCGACACCGGATTCGCTGACGTGCCTCCCCGACCTGAGATACTTCGGTTCGAGGAGGATTCCTTCTCCCCTGACCCCGTCTTCAAATCAGGATGGATCGCGGCCATGGCGGATGCGATCGAAGACCCGGCCACAGTCGCGGCGATCGCTGAGCAACTCGGAGTCGAGTCAGCGCACGCCAGGGAGACAGATATGTGGTCACAGAGACTTTTCGATTTGCCCGAAGAGCTCAACGTCGAGGTGAAGCAGGATGAGCTGACCGTGTCGGTCACGGGTCTGGTCAAATACGCAGGCTGCCCCAAGCAGTTCTTCTGGTCCGAGATCGACCGACTCCCCCGGCGGCGCAACCCCGCGGCGGTCGCCGGCACCGAGGTGCACCGCCGAATCGAGCTGATACAAAAGGGCAACATCCCTTTCGACGAGATCAGCCAGGAGATCTACGACGTGCCCGACGGCGACACCGGTCCCGGGGCATATCAGACTTTCCTCGACTCACGATTCGGCGAGAATCGGGCCGCCCGCGTCGAGGCTCCCTTCACGCTCTCCATCGGCGATAGATTCACCGTGCGGGGGCGGATCGATGCCCTCTATGCGGACGACGGCACTCTGGAAGTCGTTGACTTCAAGAGCGGAAAACCATCTGACGACCCGGCCCGCATCGTCCAACTCGAAGCGTATGCGGTGGCGTGCGATGACATCGACTTTGAAGTCGGTGATGTCACAGCGATGAAGGTCACTTTTGCCTACCTCGGTGGAGGTCTGACCGAGGAGTCCTATGACGTTGACGCCGGTTGGCTTGCCGGCGCCCGGGCGCATCTCGAGGAACTCGGCGCGGGGATTCTCGAAGAGAGATTTGACCCCGTGCCGTCCGAGCGTTGCCGGAGATGTGACTTCCTCCAGTTCTGCGACGCCGGCATGGCGTTCGTGGGCAGCGCAAAATGAGCGTGCTGGTCGCAGCGCTGGCCGGATATGTGCTCGGTTCCATACCGACGGCGAATGTTATCGCTGAGCTTTTCGGGCTCGATCTCAGAGCTCGAGGGTCGAAGAACCCCGGTGCGAACAATGCTCTCCGGCTCGGCGGCTTCGGTCTCGCCGCCTCGGTGCTTTCGGTCGAAGCTGCCAAGGGAGCCTCCTCAGTGGCCCTCGGAGGGCTCATCGGCGGGCACGAAGGCATGGTCGCAGCGGGTATTGGAGCAGCCGCAGGGAATGTCTTCAACGTCTGGTACCGGTTCCGAGGAGGCAAAGGCCTGGGCATAGTCCTCGGCGTCCTTCTCATTGCCTGGCCGGTGGCGATAATCCCCACCATTGTCGCGATCGCAGCCCTCATTGTGATAACACGTTCCAGCGGCACGGCTGCTCTCGGGGCCCTGATCATGCTCCTCGCTCTCGGATTCCTCTGGGAGCCGCTGGGCTGGCCGGTCGCCTGGGGAGTCTCGACTGCCAGCTTGTTGCCCTGGCTCGCCGCTGGTGTTGTGGTGATTCTCGCTCCCAAGCACTTCAAGGATGCGCTGAATCAGCCAGTGCCCCATCCCTGAATTCCATCGCAAACGTCACCGGGCCATCGTTGACCAGCTCGACGCTCATCTTTGTCCCAAACACTCCGCTCGAAACCCTCAATCCTGCCTGGCGGAAACGGTCCAGCATCCGATCGATCAGTGGCTCAGCATGCTCCGGGGCGGCTGCTCCGGAGAACGAGGGGCGGCGGCCCCGGGCGAGATGGCCATATAATGTGAACTGGCTCACCACCAGGATCTCACCTTCGACATCGGAGATCGACAAGTTCATCTTCCCTTCCTCGTCGGAGAATATGCGCAGGCCCGATATGCGATCGACTGCCGCATCGACCTCCTCAGGGCCATCCTCGGGGGCAATTCCAACCAACAACAACAGTCCCGGGCCGATCGATGCCACCTCGCTGTCCCCAATGGAAACACTGGCACGGGCAACCCGTTGCAGCACCACTCTCATGTGCGCATTGTGACAGCCAATAGAGTGGGCCTGTGGCCACCAAATACTTGAGGCTCAGCGAGCAGCTGGAGGGACCTGCCGACTCTCCAATTGTCTATCTGCTCGATGCCGCCAACGATTACGAGGAGTCGATCCTGCTCGAATGGCTCGACTCAAGTGTGCGAAGCGCATATCTGACCGCACGCATCCGATCGTCGCGGCGACCGAACAAGGCCGGTCCCGATTCCCTGGTCGACTTCCTCGAGGAAAGCCCCGAGACGTATCTGATTCCATTGCGGGTCCTGTGGCTGCCGCCCGAGCGCGAGGGCACCAGGTCGGTGCGATGGTCCGATCTGCTCAAACTTGGGGATCCCCGAGACCCCCGCATGCTGAGGGCCAGGCTGATCGGCACCTTCCGCAAGAGCCGTGTCGCCACCATCTCCGGCAAGGGGGAGTACCTGTCCCTCCTCGAGCAGGGTCATTCTCGTTCCGGAGTTCTCGAGGGGCTGAACGCCTATGTGACCCGCCGTGCCTGGCGTGCCCTAGACGTAGAAGAGCGCAAGCTACGCGGTAACCGGTATAAGACGCCCCGCTTCGTCGCCGAGGCGATCTCGACACGCCGCGACTTCCGGGATGATGTCATACGCATCGGTGCCGAACGCGGATTGGGCCCGGACCGGGCCGAGGCGAAGGCGGAGGCATACCTGAGAGAGATGGCTGCGACTCACAGCCCGCTAGTCATCGACCTGATTGCGAACGCGATTCACAAGCTCTACCGGCAGGGCTACGGAGAGATCCGGTACGACCCGGCACAGATCAGGCGCATCTCCGAACTCGGACAGGCCAACCCCATCGTCTTCCTGCCGTCACACAGGTCGAATCTCGACCGGCTGAGCCTCCAATTCATGCTCTGGGAGAACGATCTGCCGCCGAACCACACGGCCGGGGGCATCAACCTCAACTTCTTTCCGATCGGCACGCTGCTGCGTCGGACCGGAGTGTTCTTCATAAGGCGCTCATTCCGCGACAACCCGCTCTATAAGGCCGTCCTCCAGCATTACCTCGACTACCTGATCGAGAAGCGCTTCAGCCTCGAGTGGTATCTGGAAGGGGGCCGATCACGTTCAGGGCGCCTCCTCCCTCCGCGGCTCGGGCTCCTCAACTATGTCGTTGACGCGCAGAGACGGGGAAAGGCCGATGACATTGTCTTGATTCCGGTGAGTATCGCCTACGACCAGATCCAGGATGTCCCTTCCTACGCCAGGGAGGCACAGGGGAAGTCGAAGGAGAGAGAGTCGCTCGGATGGCTGCTCCGCTCCATTCGCTCCATGCGAAGTCGGTATGGAGATATCCACATTCGCTTCGGCGA
Organism: Acidimicrobiia bacterium; assembly: GCA_035513195.1. GTDB lineage: Bacteria > Actinomycetota > Acidimicrobiia > Spongiisociales > ZC4RG35 > MA-ANB-1. The sequence goes on from DATKCM010000051.1 coordinate 15,952, forward strand.
ACCGCTTTCCACCCGGTCCTGGCAGGGCGAGACCGAAGCCGAGCAGCCCACCATCGACGTGCAGAAGCTCGCCTTCGAGGTGATGTACCGGATCGGACAGGTGACGCCGGTGACCCCGACCGCCGTGATGACAGTCGCCCTCCTGGCCACTCGCGGCAAGGCGCAGACCGCCGACCAATTGGCTGAACACTGTCGAGAGCTCCAGAGCTTTCTCGAAGCGAGGTCGATCCCGACCACCGAGGCCCGGGCCACGGATGAGCCCACCAGGGTGGTCAAGATCCTGGAGCATCTGGCCGAGCACGACAACGTGTCGTCCTACGAGGCGCTGGGCAGGCGGGTCTTCTGGTGTGATGACGAGCAGATGATCCGGATCTCCTACTACCGGAACATGATCGTTCATTACTTCATCAACAGGGCAATTTCAGAGATTGCATTGACGTCACTTATCGGCGACCCGACCTTATCCGTTGACAGCTTCAACGACCGGGCGCTGGAGCTGAGAGATCTTCTCAAATTCGAGTTCTTCTTCCCGGAAAAGGAGGAATTCCTCGAAAGGCTGGCAGATGACATCGAGAACGACGTGTCCGGATGGCGGAACATGCTCCTCACCTCGGGACCTGATGAGGTGCTGGCCAAGATGGGGGGGAAGGTCGCGGGATGGGCACTCCTTCCGTTCCTCGACGCGTACCAGATCATCGGGGACGAGCTCGAGAGCCTGAAACGCCCCTACAAGGAGAAGAGGTTCCTGAAGGACTCACTCGACCGGGCGCGTATGTACCGCATCGAGGACGCCACCATCAGCGGCGAAAGCGCCAGCCAGGTGTTGTTCAAATCCGCCCTCCAACTTGCCGAGAACAGGAACCTCCTCGAGGAGTCTGGGGAGGTGGCCTCGAGGCGTGCTGAGTTCGCCGCCGACATCCGGGAGACCCGAAGGATCGCCGGCGAGTTTCTTTAGATCCGGTCCGTCGGTTTCTTCTTCAGGTATTTCTCCCGGGCCTTTTTGATCCTCTCCTCGGACGACAGCGGTTTACCCGGTTCGAAGTCGGACAGCTCGAGACTGTCGATGGCAGGCAGCTTCCCGGGGTCGGGGATTGGCTCGATCGGAGGCAACTCGGGCACTGGTCGGTTCGGTCTCTGCTTCTTGGGGGCGTCAACGCTTGGAGTGGCAATCGGTGTCGGGGTGGGGCCTCGCTCGGCTAACGGGGGCCTGGTGGTGGCCCGATGGGTGCCTGCCGGTGTGCTCGGGGCGGAAAACGAGTCCCCGCGGGCCTTTGCTTCTCTCGCCCGCCTCCTCATCACCCACCCGGCAAAAAGGAAAGGGATCGCCGGGAACAGGGTACCGATCATGTCAGTATCGAACCCCGAGTCGAGGTCCCTCAGGACACCGAGACTGATCGCGCCCAGCCAGAACAGGCCAAGCAGGGTGAACACCCGGCTCAGACATCCGGTGGCTGCCGCCTGCACGTTGTCGTTGTTTGTCACTCGGGCCTCCTGCCAATGACGATAGATCCAACAGCGGAGGCCTGACCAACTGTCGGCTCGGCGCAACAGAACCAGCTTTCGCTGAGCCGGGGCACCCTCGAATCAGACGGTGCCATTTCGCCAAGGTCCCACCCCGAGATCGCGCTCACCACCTCCCTCATCGCCGCCAGGGTGACCATGGCGTTCTCCTGGCAGTCGGACGCGTCTGCAGCGATGCGGTCCAATTCCTTGTGGAGGAGCTCGGAAGCAGCGGACTCGAAGTTCCAACGCCAGGTGAGAGCATCAGGATCGAAATGGGTGAGGTGCTGTGCCATCTCCGGCCTCTCCAGCAACAATGATCCCTCCGGGATGAGAAGCTTGATCGCCATCTGCACCGGATCGACCGCCGGTGCGAGCCCTTCGTTGTGAAGGAACTTGAAGATGCCCGCCACATCGTCGGTTGTAGTCCAGGGAAGAAATGGAAGCCAGGTCGGCCGCAGGTGGACGCCCGCTTTTCGCATGATCCCGGCAGCCTCCGACATGTCGGCAACGGTGTGGCCCTTGTCGAGGATCAGCAAAGTCCGGTCGTCGACACTCTCGAAGGCGCTCACTGTGAAGAGCACGCCGAGATCAGCCATCTCCGGCCATAGCTCGCGGTGGTCCAGAATGTGCTCCACCTTGGCCGTGACATCAAAGGTGATTTCGGGGTGGGCGGCGTGGGCCTCTCGAAGCAATCCCATCGAGTAGGGAGGAGCATTGAGGAAGTCGGCGTCGGTGAATGTGATGTGCTCTGCGCCCATAGCCACCAGTTGGTCGATGTCTCCGAGGACGGTTTCCCGGCCGACGATCCGGAGCCGCCCGTCATACACCGCCGGGATGGGACAGTG
>DATKCM010000052.1:0-4759 GCA_035513195.1 Acidimicrobiia bacterium
GCCGCCGGTAGACCAGATAGTTCCGCTCCCAGATCCGGTGCGCCCGGAACGGCGTGATCCGACCGACGGGGGTGATCCTGGACGGTGCCGAGACGCTCACTTCTTCAACCTCTTGTCCAGCCAACGCGACGCCAGATAGAGACTGATGGCTGTGAGGGCCACCAGGTAGGCAACATGAACCCACACCGGTGTCGCCGTGATCACGGTGCTGTCGGCCCCGGGCAGGGCGAACTTACGCACCAATTCGACACCGTGAAAGAGCGGGGTTGCGTAGGCGATCGGCTGGAGGAAACCGGGAAGCTGGCTGATCGGGAAGAAGGTTCCCGAGAACAGAAAAAGCGGGATGATTCCGAAACGGAAAAGTGTGGAAAGGCTGGTTTCGTTCTCCCTGGTCACGGTGAATGCGGTGATCGAAGTGGTGAACGCCAAGCCGGTGAGGACCCCGGGCGGCACCGCCTTCATGGCAGGGACGAACTCCATCGCGTCGAGAAGGGTGGCGATGGTCCCGAACACGACCAGGATGAAAGTGAGCCGCACGATCGACCACAGGAAACGCCCGACCACGATGTCGGCCGGGCTGATCGGGGTGGCGATCGCTCCTTCGAAGCTCTTCCGCCACTTGATCCCGGCCATCACCGGGAATGCGCCATCGGCGGCGCCGTTTTGCATCGCCGAAGCGGCCATCAATCCGGTGGCGACGAAAGCCAGGTAGCTGATCCCGAGCCCCCCTTCGCCGGAGTCGACCATGGACCCGACGCCGAGGCCCATCGCGGTGAGGAACAGCAGCGGGTTGACGAACGAGCTGATCGCGGTTCCACGCCACGTGCGCTTGTAGCCGAGCAACTCGGACTCGACGACGCGGAACGGTCCTCGTAAGGCTGTCATCAGTCGATCAGCCTCCGACCGGTGAGACGGAGGAACACGTCCTCCAGGGTTGATCGTCTGACCAGCACCTGTTCGGGGTGGATGCCGCGGCTATCGATGTCATGCTGGGTCTTCTCGGCGTCATCGGTGTAGAGCAGGACACGGTCGGCAAGGATCTCGGAGCGTTGCGCCACGCCATCGAGGTTGAGGACATGGTCGTCCTGGGTTCCGGCTTCGAACCTGAGCTCGACCACCTCGCGCGGGGCGTACTTCTCGATCAGCCTCCGTGGCGAGTCCTCAGCCACGATCGCCCCCTTGTCCATCACCACCAGGCGGTCACAGAGCTGTTCCGCCTCGTCCATGTAATGGGTGGTAATGATGAGGGTGGCGCCGCGCTGCTTTAGGCGGTAGAGACGGTCCCAGAGAACGTGGCGTGCTTGAGGGTCGAGACCGGTGGTGGGCTCGTCGAGGATCACCAGTTCGGGATCGTTGATCAAGGCGCGGGCGATAGTCAGTCGTCGTTTCATCCCGCCCGACAGCGCCTCGACCTTGGCGTCGGCCCGGTCGGTGAGCTGGGCAAAGTCGAGGAGCTCTTCGATCCGCTCTCTGATCTTCGCACGTCTCATGTCATGGTATCGGCCGTAGATGTAGAGGTTCTCGGCGACGGTGAGCTCGAGGTCGAGGTTGTCCTCTTGGGGGACCACGCCGATCCGCTGGCGGATCGCCCTTCCGTTGCTGGTCGGGTCGAGCCCGAACACGGTCATCTTCCCGGCCGTGATCGGGCTGACCGTGGTGATCATCTTCATTGTCGACGTCTTGCCTGCGCCGTTGGGGCCGAGGAACCCGAAGGCCTCGCCTTTGAAGATGTCGAAATCGATGGAATCTACTGCGGTGAAGTCGTCGAACTTCTTGGAGAGGCCCCTTGCCTCGACTAGTGCTTCTGCCATTCGATGGGTCAGGTTACCTGCTCTCCGTGACAGAAAATCCGTGAATAAATGAGCTGGCGGCTACATCCACCTGACCAGGCGCTCAGATTCTTTCCGTCCACCGAATCGGGCCGGCGCCGCGTCCTCGGCGGGGTATCCGAGGGCAACTGCGTAACGGGCGACCTGGCCGTTCTCCAGGTCGAGAAACGAATCCACGACCTCCTGTTTGTGGAGGGTGATCGGGCAGCTCGCCACGCCGATTGCCTTGGCCGCGAGCATGATGCTCTGCGCTGCCCTGCCTATGTCGAACTCGTAGCCCTCCGGCTCTTTGACCAGAACGATGGCGGCAGTGGCGTTACGGATCGGGTCGGTGAAACTGCCGCATTCGGCGAGCCCGTCCAGCTTGTCTCGATCGGTGAAGACGAGGAACGACCAATTCTGGGTGTTCTTGGAGCTGCCGGTCCAGCGGGCCGCCTCGACGATTCTCTCCAGGTCTTCTCTCGATACCGGGTTGTCGGTGTATTGGCGGATCGCTCTGAGTTTGAGAATGAAGTCATAGGTGTCGGACATGGACACAGCCTAAGGGTTTGGTTTTTGTCTCGGTGGGCGCAGGTATCGTCTTGCGGGTGTCGGGTGATGTGATACTGGCAGGCTCCCGATGGGAGATCGGGCCCTCTGCCTTCAACAATCCAACTGAGATCTTCGTTGCCGACTCAGTCGGCGAAGTGGAGGAATGCATCCGCGCCGCCGAAGCGGCCGCACGGTCCGGCTATTGGGTTGTCGGCTTCGTCTCTTACGATGCCGCCCCCGGGTTCGACCCTCACCTCAGCGTTCCTCCCGGCGGGTCGACGCCACTGGTGTGGTTTGGCGTTTATGGCGCGCCGGCACCGTGGACACCGGGCGCCAGTCGGCCGGCGACGGTCAACCGTTGGGAGCCGTCGCTGACCTCAGCAGAGCACCTGGAGAAGGTGGAGGCGATCAAGGAGGAAATCCAGCGGGGTGACACCTATCAGGTCAACCTGACCATGTCGATGATGTCGACTCTCGCCGGGAGTGCTTCCGGCCTCTTCGGCCAGATGACAAGGTCGCAGCCGAAGAGTTACGCCGCGCTGATCGATCTCGGCGACACCAGGGTGGTTTCGGTCTCGCCCGAACTCTTCCTCAGCGTCGACGACCGCACAGTGACGATGCGGCCGATGAAGGGAACCGCGCCGAGAGGCGGATCGATCTTCGACGATGCCGAACAGCGGATGGAGCTGGAATGGTCCGAAAAGGAGCGGGCCGGCAACATGATGATCGTCGACATGCTTCGCAACGATCTGGGGCGGGTCTCACGTACCGGCTCGGTCAACGTACCGGTGCTGTTCCGATCCGAGCGCTACCCCACGGTCTGGCAACTGACGTCCACGGTTCAGGGCGAGTTGGCTGAAGGTGTCGGGCTTTTCGAGCTGTTCAGGGCGACTTTCCCGTCGGGATCGGTCACCGGGGCACCCAAGATGTCCACAATGCGGATCATCTCCGAGCTCGAGCCCGAACCACGGGGCATCTACTGCGGCGCGATTGGATACATCCGTCCCGGCAGCGAGAGCTATGAGTTCTCGGTGGCGATTCGCACCGGGGTGATGGTCGGCGACCGGCTTCGCTATCACGTCGGGGGAGGCATCACTTTTGACTCCGACGCCGGGGTCGAGTACGACGAATGTCTTTGGAAGGCGCTGGTGGTCACGGCGGCGAATACCACCCCTGACCTGATCGAGACGATGCGATACGACCCCGGGGACGGAATCCCGTTCATCGACCGTCACATGCAACGCATCTTCGATTCGGCCCGCTACTGGGATATCCCCTTCGACCCAGTCGCGGTCGGCGATGCACTGTCCGCAGTGGAGAGCAAGAGTCGTCCGATCAAGGTCCGCCTCATCGTCTACCGCAACGGCGAAGTCACGGTCGAAACCGAGGAGATCGAGGATTTCGACGAGCCGGTCGTCCTGAGTCTGGCGACGACGCGAATCGACCCGTCCGAACCGCACTGGTACCACAAGACCCTGGACCGTTCCCGATACCCCGACCCCGATGAAGGGGAGGTGGTGATGGTCAACCTGGAGGGACACGTGACCGAGACCAACATCTCCAACCTGATGGTCCGTCTCGGCGATCGCTGGGTGACCCCCGAGCTCGACTCCGGTTGCCTCCCTGGCGTTTACCGGGAGATGCTCCTCGACGAGGAGGAAGTCGAGGAAGATGTCGTCACCGTCGAGGACCTGAAGCGGGCTGATGAGATCGCGGTGACCAATGCGGTTCGTGGTTGGCGAAAAGCGGTGCTTTCCTAACATCGGCTGAAATCGAACGCATCCCACCGAGGAGATCCTGTCAATGCCCACCCCACATATCAGTGCCGAAAAGGGTGATTTCGCCCCGTCGATTCTCCTTCCCGGCGATCCACTCCGCGCCCAGCACATCGCCGAGAACTTCCTCGACGACGTCAAACAGGTCAACGCGGTACGCAACATGTTGGGCTACACAGGTTTATTCGACGGCGTCCCGGTTTCGGTGATGGGAACAGGGATGGGTATCCCCTCGGCTTCGATCTATGCCACCGAACTGGTCACCGAGTACGATGTCGAGCGTCTGATCCGGGTCGGCTCCTGCGGCGCGGTCACGGAGAAGGTCGAGTTGCGCGATGTAATCCTTGCCATCGGCGCCTGCACCGACTCAGGGGTCAACCGGGCCCGCTACGGCGACTACGACTTCGCCGCCACCGCCGACTACTGGCTACTAAAGGCGGCTGAGGAGGCCGCCAAAGCGAAGGGTATCGAGGTCAAAGTAGGCAACGTCCACTCCGCCGACCTCTTCTACAACCCCGATGCCGCCGCATTCGACCGGATGGAAGCGATGGGTGTCCTCGCTGTGGAGATGGAGGCCGCCGGCCTCTACGGAGTCGCCGCCGAGAGAGGCGCCCGCGCCCTCAC
>DATKCM010000053.1:0-4932 GCA_035513195.1 Acidimicrobiia bacterium
AGTACCCGGCGCGCAGGGATGTGGAGAGCAACGTCAGTGTGTCGGGCAACTGTCTCTCGAACCTCTTCTTCTCCCTCGAACCGGCGAAACGGATGAGGAACAGTTCAAGGAGCAAGAGGAGCACGAAGGCTGCCAACCCGGCGATCGGGCCGTTGAAGATGGCCACGAACACTCCGATCACGGCGGCGAAGCCGAACATGGCCATGATCGCCTCTCCGGGAGACATCGGGACGTTGGCCTGTTCCAGGGCGGCGTTGATGCCGGAGAGCAGGCCGCGCCGTCGCACCTCGTCCTCGGCGGCCTGCCCGAGACGATTGAGCAACGGGATCCTTTGCAGGAAGGGTTTCTTTTCCCCGATCCCCGCACCGCCCCTACGGCCGTAAGACTGGAGACGCTTGGCGAACCGCCCCGGGTCGTCCTCGTCCTCACGACCAAACAGGATCACGACGAAGAGGAAGCGAGTGAGCCCGAGACCGGCGGCCCCCATGAGGGCGAGGGTGCCCAGATCGAGGGGTGCGGCCCTCTCCACGACCAGGGTCGTCAGGGGGACCAGGCTCGTGGTCGTTGATGCGGCTTGTCCCGCAGTCGTCGTGGTGGCGTAACCGCTCACCTGGAAGGTGGTGGCCGAGGCGAGGTCTCCGTAGCTGACCCCGAATTCGACCGGGCCCGGGGTGAACACGGGTGAGACGAATCGGGCAATCAGAGTGTTGCTGATCTCCCGGCTGATCTGGCCGTACAGGGTCGACAACTGGCCGGGGTCGGGCGTGGACAGGAAGAGGCCGTTGCCCGCCGCCGCCACCTGTTCAACGGGCCCGGGGTTGAAGTCGGGCGACTCGAGGGCGACACCGAACATTCGCGCGTCGGAATCGTCCACGGCAGCCAGGGCATCCTGGAGAGTGGCGACTGAAACCGTGTCCTCACCGTCGGTGAGGACGATCATGTTGGGCAGCAGGTCACGGGCCGAGGCGGCGCCGAAGATCTCCGAGCCCTTGATGACTGCGTCGTTGAAGGCGGTCTCCCCGGCGGCCTCGATTCCGTTGACTGCAGTGGTGAGCACGTCGAGGTTGCCGGTCAGGCCTGAAACCACGGTCACTTGATCGGCAAAGGTGACCAGGGCTATCTGGTCGTCGGGGCCGGCCTGGGAGATGAAGTCGATCGCCGCCGTCTTCGCCGCCTCGATGGGGGCGCCGGCCATGGAGCCCGAGGTGTCGATGACCAGGACCGTCCCCACGGGCACCGTCGAGTCGGCGAGACGGACCACCTCCAGATCCGCCACCTGCTGGCCATTCGCGGTGATCTGGATGAGGCTCGGGTCCGGTTCTGTTTGGAGGTTGCGCAGCTCGATTATCACCACGGTGTGCCCTCCGTCGGCGTACCGGGCCCCGTTGAAGTCGACGATCTCGACCTCCTGTGCCGACTGGGCCAGGGCGGGGGCCGCCCCCAGGGCGAGCAGCAGAGCGGCGGCAAGGGCCTTTCTCAATGACGGCCTCTCGCGAACGGCTCGGGCTCGAAGAGGTCGGCGGGGAGCCGGATTCCCTGCTGGGAGAGCTCCTCGGAGAAGGTCGGGCGAATGCCTGTGGCCTTCAGCCGGCCCTGGTACTTGCCATCGTCGTCGACGCCCATGCCGAAGTCGAAGAGAAAGAGGTCCTGAAGGGTGATGACTTCGCCCTCCATTCCCTCCACCTCGGTGACATGCGTCACACGGCGGGTCCCGTCCCTGAGACGGGAGACGTGGATGATGAGGTCGACCGCGGAGGCGATCTGCTCGCGGATGGCGCGAACCGGGAGGTCGTAGCCCGCCATGAGCACCATGGTCTCGATTCGGGACAGGGTGTCCCGGGGGCTGTTGGAGTGGACCGTGGTCAGCGACCCGTCATGGCCGGTGTTCATGGCCTGGAGCATGTCGAGGGCGGCGGCGTCACGGACCTCACCGACGACGATGCGATCGGGACGCATGCGGAGGGTGTTCTTCACCAGGTCTCGAATGGCGACGGCTCCCTGGCCCTCGATGTTGGCGGGGCGGGACTCCAGTGTGAGCACATGCTCCTGGTGGAGCTGGAGCTCGGCGGCGTCCTCGACGGTGATTATGCGCTCGTCGCCGGGGATGTAGGACGACATCACGTTCAAGGTCGTCGTCTTACCGGAGCCCGTACCGCCCGAGATCAGGATGTTGAGACGGCCGCGGACACATGCCCGCGCAAAGTCGGCGACCCGCTGGGTGATGGTGCCGAAGTTGATCAGATCGGCCTCCTGGTACGGGTCTACGGCGAACTTCCGGATTGTGAGGAAGGGGCCTCCGATGGCGAGGGGAGCGATGATTGCGTTGACACGGGAACCGTCGGGGAGACGTGCGTCCACCATCGGTGTGGCCTCGTCGACGCGACGCCCGATCTGACCCACGATCTTGTCGATGATCCGACGGAGATGCGTCTCGTCGACGAACCTCACGTCGGACTTGAGGATCTTCCCCGACTTCTCGAAGTAGACGTCGTAGGGGCCGTTGGCCATGACCTCTGTGATGTCCGGGTCGTTGAGAAGGGGGTCGATAGGGCCGTAGCCGAGGACGTCCGAGGCGATCTCGTTGAGGAGGCCGCGCCTGTCCGCGGAGGAGAGGGGAAGGCCTTGCTCCTGGTCGACCGCCCACTCCAGCATCTCGAGGACGCGGAGGCGAAGCTCGGCGTCGGACATGCCAACTTCGTAGAGGCTGGGGCCGAGCTCCTCGACAACCTTGAAGTGGAGACGCCCGCGCAGCTCGCTGAGCGCGTCGCCCCGATCGACGGTCTCGGCCGTCTCGACCTGTCTGGCCGCTGCGACTCTCTCTGACAGTGATGGCATGGTCCTGCCCCTTTACTCACTTACGGCCGAAGAGGCCTGATTTCTGATTTGCTTCTGGTATGTCTGCGACGATGAGCGCCGCCACCGACTCGAATCCCTTGGCCACTTTCGACTTGGGATCGGTCTCGACCACGGCTCGCCCCTCGTTCACCGAGGCGGCAACGATCGCATCTGAAGGAACGGCAGCCGAGATCCGCATCTTGAGCGCTCCTTCGATTTCTTTGTTGTCGAGTCGCGCCTTGGAATTGCTCCGGTTCATCACCAAATGGACGTTGGCGGTGCTGAACTTGAGCAACCGGAGGGTCTCCAGGGCGAGCTTGGCGTTCTTCACCGAGGGGAGGTCCATGTCGACCATCATCAGGATGTCGTCGGACTTCTCGACGAGGGAGAGCAACAGCTCATCGAGCAGCGACGCGGTGTCGACCACGATGTAGTCGTAGGTCTCCTGGAGGACGTCGATCATCTGCATCAGGCCGGCCGTGGTGATGTCGTCGGCAAACGCCGGCTCGAGAGGAGCGGCCAGGACCTTGAGGCCAGTTGGATGCTCGGTGAGCAGCGAGTCGAGCATCTCGGAGTCAAGCTGATGAAGCTCGTGAGCGGCATTGACCATCGTGAAGCGGGGCTCCAGCTGCAGGACCAGGCAGACATCACCGAACTGGAGGTCGGCGTCGACCAGGCAGACCTTGGCATCGGCGATCCGATTCAGGACCAGGGCGACATTGGTGGCGAGCACGGTCTTGCCACTGCCACCCTTGGCGGAAATGATCGTGATCACATGCCCCTTCTTGCGCTTGGGGGCAGGGCCGTCGGCGCGGGGTTCGCGCTTGCGCTTGAGGACATCGTGAGCGAAGCGCTCGAGGGCAGACTCGATCTTCTCCTCGTCGAGAGGAGCCTCGATCACGTCGGAGACCCCGGCACGCATGCCCTGGCGCAGCAGATCTGCTGTGACCTCCTCGGCCACCAGCATCATGATCAGCGCCGGGTCCTGGTTGTGCATGCCCCGGATCTGATCCATGTCTTCCTCGCTGGCATAACTGGGGCCGATGAGGAGCATGCGTATGTCACCCGACTCCAGGGTCTGACCGGCCTCCTCCAGGCTCCTGGCGATGGGAAGACGACCGTCGAACAGCTCCTTCGCCGCCGAGACGAAGTCGTCTTCCCTATCGACTACCAGGAGATTGTGCTCTGCGATCGACATGCGGCTGCCTCCCTCAGACCCCTCAGTTCCCGAAGATGTCTTCGAGGATGTTGCTGCCGAAGAGCGTGTCGATGATCACACCCGGCGTCTCGACCTCGACGAAGTCCTCTGGCACCAGAGTCATCCAGATCGCACCGTTCTGAACGGCGAACACGATGCGCTCCGCCTGGTCGGGGGTCACTTCGAGGGTGAACACAGTCTCGTTCCCCAAGTCCTCGGCGGGCTCCTCGCCGGGCACGGTGTCGGTAGTGGCGTCCACGGAGCCCTCAGACGGGGCGTCCTCTTCCGCCCGGATGTCACGTCCGGTGGCGAGCACCGGGATCCCTTGCATCACGAAGCGGGTGTAGGGCACCGTCAGCGTCTCGGTCCCAGGCTCGGCGGTCTCGTCTTCGGGGGCCACGGCGATGCCCGAGAACTGCTCGGGGAGCAAGTCGAATCGCAGATCGATCGTGATGATCAGGTTGACCCTGTCCCCGGACTCGACGAAACCGTTGACACCCTGGAGGTTGTTGGTCCCGATAGTGAGGGCCTGCTTACCGGACGGGATGCGCTCGGCGAGCGGGATCACATCGGCGGTGACCGCAATCCACTGTGATCGGGTGAGCACGGCGTTGCCCGATATCGGGCCGGCGGCCACTTTCCCGGCGAGCACCTCACGGAGCTCGGCATCGGTCTGGATCGCGTCGGCGGGCACGTCCTCGATCTCGTCGGTGCCGGCAGCGATGAGAGTCCCACCGGCGTTGAAGTCGCTGATGAGGATGTCGCCCTGCGTGCCTTCCTGAATGTTCTGGTCACCCGCCCTGAAGACGTTGACCTGCTGCTGCCCTGCCTGGGCCTCTTGCTCGACGCTCTGGAGGAAATTCCAGACCGCCCAGGCGGCCAATCCGGCCAGCACCAAG
>DATKCM010000054.1:0-4767 GCA_035513195.1 Acidimicrobiia bacterium
GCGGGGACCAGCTGGGCGTTTCCGCGGTGGCCGTCGGGGGTTTCCAGGGTCACCATCAGGGCCTTGCCGGCGACTGCGGTGTGAATCAGGGTTTCGAGGACCCCCACCCAATTGCCATGTTCTTCATCGGCTTCGAGTGAGACCCTCCCGGTGGTCAGGAGGACGCCGTCGCTGCCCAGGATTCGGACAGGCCCCTGGTACCCATCACTCATCACTTCCTCCAAGCGGCGGCCGCAGGTTGCTGCGGAGGATAATCTCATGACGGTACGCCCGGCGTGTCTCATCGGCGATCCGTCGGTTCTGGTACTCCAATTCGCTCACCTGATCGCGGAGGCGACCGACCCGCTGCTTCAACTGCCGGTTTTCTTCCTGCAAGGCCAGGACCCTGCGGACACCTTCCAGGTTCAATCCCTGGCTAGTCAGGTCCTGGATCAATTGGAGGCGCTCGATGTCATCGCGTGAGTAGCGACGGGTGCCTCCCGGAGTGCGGAACGGATCGATCAACCCTTTCCGCTCGTAGATTCTCAAGGTTTGGGGGTGCATACCTGCCAGCTCGGCGGCAACCGAGATGACAAATACAGCCTTCATCGACTTATTCATCTTCGGTCCTTCAGGTAGTTGCGGATATCTTCGCCGTTTGCCTCCTCGAGGGCTTCGAGGAGTTTCGTTTCTTCGCGGGAAACCTTCGTGGGCACAGCAACCTGGACGGTAACGAGGAGATCGCCGGGCCGACCGTTCTCGGGCTGCACCCCGTAACCTTTGATGCGGAAGGTCTTGCCGGATGGTGTCCCCGACGGGATCTTGACTTTGACAGCGCCATTCAGAGTTGGCACTTCGATCTTGGTCCCGAGAGCCGCTTCGGAGTAGGTGATCGGCACTTTGAGGGTCAGGTTGTTCCCTTTACGCCCGAAGAGCTTGCTTTGGGCCACGCGAATGTGGACGAGCAGGTCACCGGGTGGACCCCCCATCGTCCCGGGGGCGCCTTTCTCGCGGACTCTGAGTGTCGAACCGCCCCTGACTCCGGCCGGAACCCGCAGGTTGATGTCTCGTGTCTTCATCTCCGAGCCCGAGCCGCGACATTGGGTGCAGGGCTTCTCAATGATCTGGCCTCTGCCACCACACTCGGGACATGGCTGGGTGAATGAGAAGAATCCCTGGTTTTGAGCGACCATCCCCCGGCCGCCGCAGGTCGGGCACGCGGTTACGGAGGTGCCGGGCTCGGCGCCCGAGCCATGACACTTCGAGCAGGCGACGGCGCCGCGAACGGAGATGGTCGTGGTTATACCGTGTGCTGCGTCGTCAAAGCCGATGGTGAGGTCGGCTTCCATGTCGGCTCCCCGGGTAGGTCCGCCACGGCCGCCTCCGCCTCCACCGAAGCCGAAAAGGTCACCGAACCCGCCGAGCAGGTCGTTGAGGTCTTCGACTCTGACTTGCTGACCTCCCCCGAACCCTCCGAAGCCCCCGCCGGCGAAGCCTCCGCCGCGGGTTCCGAAGCCGCCGGTTGCGACGAGTCGGCGCACTTCGTCGTACTCCTTGCGCTTCTCCGGGTTCGACAGGGTGGCGTGCGCCTCGGAGATCTCCTTGAACCTCTCCTCGGCGGTCTTGTCGTCAGGGTTGGCGTCGGGATGATGAGTCTGGGCTAGCTTCCGGTATGCCTTCTTGATCTCCTCTGCCGTGGCCTCCGGAGACACACCAAGCACCTGATAGAAGTCTTTATCGACCCAATCGCGATTCATGATTCCCGAAGCTCGAGAGTCACCAGGGCGGGGCGGATCAGCCGATCGTTGAGCTGATAGCCGCGGCGCAGTTCCTCATCGACCATCAGCTGTCCCTCACCGGAGGGTGCGCCCACCGGTTCGTGCACTTCGGGGTCGAATTTCTCGCCGACCGTTGGCACCACCTTCAATCCTTCTTCGGCCAGGGCTCCCAAGAGCTGTTCTCTTGTCTTTTCCATGCCAGTCATCAGTTGCTTGCCGGCTTCGGATTCGACCGTGATCGACAAGGCGGCGTCGAAGGAGTCGAGGGCAGGCAGTAGTTGTTGAATTACCCGCTCCGCGGCTCGGTCGAGCACCACCGACTGTTCCCGCATTGTCCGTTTCCGGAAGTTGTCGAAGTCTGCGGCAACCCTCTTCAGGTCGTCGAGGTAGGAGGTTCCCTCCTCGCGCGACTCCGCCAGCAACCGGAGAAGCATCGAGACTGCTTCGTCGGGATCTTCGGGCAAATCGACGCCAAGGTCGTGTGCGGTGTCACCGGGCCCGGCGACTTCTATCGCCGGGCTGACGGTGAGACCTTCCTCCATTTCCGGAGTGTTCTGGTCCGTCATGGGTCTCCTGCTCAGGAGTCTTCGTCGGCAGGCTGCTCGTCGTCGTTCTCGTCGTCGTCGACGATCTCGGCCTCGACGATGTCGTCATCCTCATTGGAGGTGTCGCTCTCGCCCTGGGCTGCCTGTTCCTGAGCCGCCTGCTGGTAGAGACGCGTCGCCATCGCCTGGCTGGCCGCGATCAATGCATCCATCGACTTTCGGATCAGCTCCGTCTCGGTGGATTCGTCCTCGAGATTCGTCTTGAGCTCGGTCAACGAGGACTCCACAGACTCTTTCTCCTCGTCGGTCATCTGCTCACCAGACTCGCTGAGGAGAGTTTCCGTCTGGTTGACCAACTGGTCGGCCTGGTTACGGGTCTCCACTGCCTCACGACGCTGGGCGTCTTCCTCGGCGTACTTCTCGGCGTCCTTGATCATCCGATCGATTTCGTTATCGGCCAGGGCAGAACCGCCGGTGATGGTCATCGCCTGCTCCTTTGAGGTGGCCAGGTCCTTGGCGTTGACGTGGACGATCCCGTTGGCATCGATGTCGAAGGTGACCTCGATTTGGGGCACACCCATCGGCGCCGGGGGAATCCCCGTGAGGCGGAACTTACCGAGGCTCTTGTTGTCGGCGACCATGGTCCGCTCACCTTGCAGCACGTGGATCTCGACTTCGGGCTGATTTGGTTCAGCCGTGGTGAAGATCTCGGAACGCTTGGTCGGGATAGTGGTGTTGCGCTCGATCATCCTCGTCATCACCCCACCCTTGGTCTCGATTCCGAGAGTGAGAGGCGTGACGTCGAGTAGGAGTATGTCCTTGACATCGCCCTTG
The DNA here is from genome assembly GCA_035513195.1 of Acidimicrobiia bacterium. Lineage (GTDB taxonomy): Bacteria > Actinomycetota > Acidimicrobiia > Spongiisociales > ZC4RG35 > MA-ANB-1. The sequence goes on from DATKCM010000054.1 coordinate 3,137, forward strand.
AGCACCCCTGCCTGGATCGCGGCACCGGCGGCAACCACTTCGTCGGGGTTGACCCCCTTGTGCGGGTCTTTCCCGGTCAGTTCGTTGACCAACGCCTGGACTGCGGGCATCCGCGTCGATCCCCCGACGAGAACGACGTGTTCGATCTCGTCGACCGAGATGCCGGCGTCTTTGATCGCCTGCTCGAACGGTGATCTGGTCCGCTTGAGAAGGTGGGCAGAGAGCTTCTCGAACTCCGACCTGGAGATCTTCTGCTGGAGATGCAATGGGCCGGCGTCGGTAGCCGTGATGAATGGCAGGTTGACTTCTGTCTCGACAACGCTGGAGAGTTCGATCTTCGCCTTCTCGGCCGCTTCCTTGAGACGCTGCATAGCCATGCGGTCTTTGCTGAGATCGACGCCGTGGTCGTTCTTGAAACTTGTCACGAGGTGATCCATGAGGACCTCGTCCCAATCATCTCCACCGAGTTTGGTGTCACCCGAGGTCGACTTGACCTCAAAAACGCCGTCGCCGATCTCGAGGACCGAGACATCGAATGTTCCACCACCAAGGTCGTAAACGAGGATGGTCTGGTCGGCTGCGTCGTCGAGCCCGTAGGCGAGAGAGGCTGCGGTCGGCTCGTTGATGATGCGGAGCACGTTGAGGCCGGCGATCTGGCCGGCCTCCTTGGTCGCTTGTCTCTGGGAGTCGTTGAAGTAGGCGGGAACGGTGATAACTGCATCGGTGACGGTGTCCCCGAGAAACGACTCGGCGTCCCGCTTCAGCTTCATGAGGATCCGCGCGGAGATCTCTTGAGAGTTGTAGCTTTTGCCTGCGATGTCCACGGACCAATCGGTGCCCATGTGGCGCTTGACCGAGCGGACCGTGTGATCGGGATTTGTGATTGCCTGACGTTTTGCCGCCTCACCGACGAGCACTTCGCCCTCTTTGAACGAGACAACTGACGGGGTGGTCCTGGCGCCTTCGGCGTTGGCGATGATGGTTGGGTCGCCACCGTCGAGGACGGCGATCACACTGTTGGTCGTACCGAGGTCGATACCTACTGCTTTTGCCATGAAAATAATCCCCTTTTCGAGTGGATTTCTGAGTCGAGGACAATGCTACAACTTGAGTGTGGTTATATCAAGTTCAGAAAATGCCGTTCCTTATGCATACCGCGCCAATAGTTGCGAAATCTGCCCCGCGGAAACCTCGAGGCGTCAGCCAGCCAGTGACTGGATGTAACTGACCAGATCGTTGATTTCGGCTTCGGTCAACTGGTCTGCGTAGTCGGGTGGCATCACGTCGGCAAACCCGGCCACGATTTGGGATCCGGGGTCGACGATCGAGTTGAAGAGGTAGGCCGTGTCTGCGATCTCGCTCTCGCCTGACTCGAGTTGCACGCTCGCGCCAGCAGCGCCGCTCCACGTTGGGCCGGTGCTTGGAGTCCCGTCCACCGTGTGGCAGGCGAGGCATCCGCTGTTGTTGGCAAGTTGGAGCCCGCGTCCTGCCGCCTCAGGGTCAACGACGATAGCGGTCGTTGTTTCGGTGGACCCGTCACCCCCCAGCTCGCCGCCTCCGAAGAACCAAAATCCGGCGCCCAGGACCAGAACGATGACCAGTGCAAGGCCCGCTTCGGCGGTGGTTCTCAA
>DATKCM010000055.1:0-3710 GCA_035513195.1 Acidimicrobiia bacterium
TGTCGGCAGACGCACCCTCACGCTTGGATCCGCTTTAAGATCTCCGGGCACGACGGTTGGGTCCCAGCCGGCAGCCTTATCCGTTGCACACCGTTCTGTGTCGATCCGTGTAAGGACGGTGTACCTCTAATCGACACAGAACGGGGGGGGCGCCTCGGTCCTGAACCGTTCTGTGTCGATCTGCGTTAGGACGGTGTATCTCTAATCGACACAGAACGGTTTGGATGGGCGGATCTGGCCCACGACTCAGAAGATCTCCGGGCACCACGGTTGCGGGTCCCAGCCGAAGGCGAGGTCTGCCGCCTTCAGGGCTTCGTCGCTTCCGCTAATTCGGCCGCTCCGGGCCAAACGGCGAAAGCCGCCGGTACCCATGTACACGGCTCCCAGATCTTCGATATCCAGAGAGATGTCGGGGTCACCGGTGGCGGGCGTGCACTCCGATCCTTCCGGGAAGGTCTCCAGCTGGAAGGTGCCCCCGGCGAGCCCCATCGGATCATGGACCTTGATGACACCCGTGAAGGCGCCCTCATAATGCCGCGAAGTCAAGGCATCGGGCACGTCCATTACCCGCACCCATAAGCCGTCGTCGATCTCGGCCTGGGCCCGCCGCGGCCCGGTAAGCAGGTCGAAGATTGGATCCTGGGGGGAGCGGAGCCTCGCGGTGAACTTGGCCACCAGATCATGGCTGAGCAGGTAGGACCACAGACTGGCCCAGCCTTCCGGGCTTTCGGCGAAGAGGTCGGTAATCATCATCTCGGTTCCGGAGTGGCCGTCGTCCCCCGGCCCCGACTTCGTTCGGTACTTGGCGTATCCGTCGATTCCGTCGTCCCCGTCGACGACTGCCCATCGGGCAGCGGTTGCCCCGCCGCGACGCGAGGGAAAGTCGGAGAAGACCCTGGCCTCCCACCATTCCGGCCATCTCCTGAACATGCCCGGCTGGCCGAGGCGGAACCGATCGTGGAAAGGGGGGAGAAGTGACTTCGCCTCGTCGAGGTCGACGAGGCGGACCGGTTGGGTCGCCGGTGCATGACGGGACAGCGGCTGGCCGCGGCGATGGACCGTGATCTCGGCGGTGGTCGACGCCCTCCCGTATCCGAATCTGCCGTAGATCTCCGACTCCGATGCCCAGAGCGCGGCGATTGGCTCCTCGCGTTCGAGCACATCATCGAAATGCCGTCTCATCATCTCAGTGAGCAATCCCCGGCGACGGTGTGTCGGCGAAACGGTGACCACCGTGGTGCCACCACACGAAACGACGTTTCCCGGAATCGTCATCTCCAGGCTGTAGGCGCCAATCGTCGAGACCATCCCGTCACCGTCGAAGTGGCCGAAAGCACGGTCGATATCGAGGATCGATCGGAAGGTGTCTTCGTCGGGGTTGTAGTCGACCCCGTAGGTGCGCTCCATGTTCTTGACGAAAGCAAGGTACGAGTCGTCGTCGACCCGGCGCAGTTCGGGCGCCATGTCACCCGTCCGTGGGCACGCCTGCTGCGGTCTTGGTGTTTTCCACTTCGGTGGCGAAGTTGTCTGCGGCCTGGGTATAGGCAACGACCGCGGCCCGTCGTAGTTCGCCGGGATCGTCCGACTGGAGACCGTCCAGGGCATCGCTTGCGGCCCCTGCGGCCGTATCGATGGCGCTGGTGATCGCTTGATGGCTCGTCTCGAAGCCCACGGGGACAGTCATGGCCGCCACCCGGTCTGCCAGGGCCTGGGTGTCAACCTCGACTGTGGTCATACGAGCCTCGGCATCGCGATACTCGATCTCTCGTGGGTCGGCATCGAAACCGTCGTTGACCGTGACCATCTCGGTTCGAAGCAACTGCAACGAGGCGTTGACCTCGTCGAGTTCGGTGAGGTATACCTGCACCTCAGGGACAACCGTGCCGTTTCCCGAGCCGTTGGCTGCAGTGGTGGTGGTGGTCTCGCCGTTGGCTGCCGTGGTGCTGGCCACACCCGCCGCCAACGTGGTGTCCGGCGAGGCTTCGGGGAGTTCCCTGATGAAGAAAAAGGTGAAAGCGATCATCCCCAACACGACGAGGGGAAGAATCCATCGGCCCGGTTTCGGGTCTTGGTTGACTGCCATGACGATGAAAACGATAGCTTCCTGTGGCGAGTTCCCCGGTAACCGGCGTCAGCTTCCCCTCCGCCCAGTATCGACACCCTTGAATCGGGTGCGATTCGCCCATACGTTCGACCTATGGATGAACAGAATCAGGAGGTCTACGAGAGGATCCCCTGGGAAACGCTCGAGCAACGGGGTAAGGACAAGCAGTGGCTGATGATGGGTGTGGCGGCTGCGGTGGTTGCCGGATCGCTTGGCTTCACATTCGTGAGCAATAGACCGACCCCCCCGCCTGCGCCGGTGACGACGGCGGCGTACCCCGGCTCTTCCCTCCCGTCGGCGCTGGCGCCTGCCCCGCCCGTTGCGCTGCCGCCTGAGACGGCTCCAAGCGTCATCGCCGAGGCAGATCTGTATGCAATCGACCCGGAGCGTTTGACGTCTGCCGCTGCCGCCCACGCACGTTGGGTGATCCGGGAGTATCTGGCCCATGACGGTTCGACGGACGAGAATGCAATCCTGCGGAGCCTGCTTCCCACCGATGTCCCCTTGCCGTCGCCGCCTGAAGGGGTGCTTGTTTTTTTGGAATGGGTCGACTCGATCTCGGTCGAGGAGCTTGACGTGGGCGAGTATCGGGTCGAAGTGCTGGCCCGGTACATGGTCTCGGCTGACGGAGGCGAGTACCAGAGGGTCGATCCGGAACTGTTCTCGGTGGAGATCGGCGTTGTCGAGGGAGTGCCCTACCTGCTCTCAGCTCCGAGCGTCAGACCTCTGGAGACGGTCGTCACCCAGGGTCTCGGCCTCGGTGCAATCCCCGACGAGTTGGCGGCAAGTGTCGAGGCGCTGCGCCCTGGAAGCCAGATCATCGGAGGTCATACCGATGCAAGCGGAGTTTGGGACGTGGTGATCCTCGCTCCGGGACCCAGCGGGGTTCTCAGACCGGAGACGATTGTGGTCGGCTCATAGGAGGAGGGGAGCCCGTTGAACGATACGTCATCCAACGGACTGCGCGGGTCAGTCGCCCAGGTGAGTCTCTAGGATCCTGATTGCTTCGGGAGTTATGGATTCCCAGGATCCGGCGGGAGTTTTGGTGATGGTGACAAAATCTGCGGTCATGAAAATGCTGGCTACACCGTCCAGAGATAGAACCTCTGCTGCCATCTCGTTGTCAGTTTCCTGCCCGCGCACAAATGTTGCGGGTCCGCCCACCGGTTTGCCGACCGGGAACTTCATCGCATTGGGGTTCGGAGTGGGCGCCGGATTGATTGCCATGGAAACCCGAGGGTAACGCATGCTCGCGGTCGTTGGTGTTGACGTCGGCGGGACCTTTACCGATGTTGTCGTCTATGACGGAACGACTGTGACGTCGTGGAAGACACCAAGCACCAAACCACAATCTGGGGGTGTAGTCGAAGCGCTCAACCGGTTTGCCTCAGGCGAAGGGTTTCATTTCCTCCACGGGACAACGGCCGCAACCAATGCGCTGCTGGAGGGCAAGGGCGCGAGGGTGGTGTTTGTCACCTCGGCAGGATTCGAGGATCTCATCGAGATCGGCCGCCAGGCACGTCCTGCCCTGTACGACCCATCCGTCGACCGGCCCGTCCCTCTCGCCTCACGCAGCGATCGGATCGGCCACGCCGGCATCGAACAA
>DATKCM010000056.1:0-11198 GCA_035513195.1 Acidimicrobiia bacterium
TTTGACTACTCCGACTCGTTATGTGGTTGTGAACGTCCCTCGTCCGGCGGTTCGGGACTCCCTTCGGAAATGAGAGCCCGCCTGCTGGAACGTTCGGGTAAATCTGTTGTCAGTTACTCCGCTGGAACCCCGGGGTCACCAGCGGTAGTGGGCGAAAGCCTTGTTCGACTCCGCCATCTTGTGGACATCTTCTTTTCGCTTGATGGCAGCACCGGTGTTGTTCGATGCGTCCAAAATCTCGTTGGCCAGGCGAAGGGCCATTGTCGGCTCACGGCGTCTGCGGGCGAAAGAGACCAGCCAGCGGACCGCAAGTGTCTCCTGACGCCGCGGTGGCACTTCTATCGGCACCTGGTAGTTGGACCCACCGACCCGCCGGGAGCGAACCTCGAGCTGGGGGCGGATATTGTCGACCGCCCGCTTGAGGACGACACTGGGGTCTTGTCCGGTCCGCTTCTCGACGGTCTCGAGCGACTCGTAGACGATGGAGCGGGCGGTGCCCTTCTTCCCTTTCAGCAGGACCTTGTTGATCACTTTGCTGACCAGGACGCTGCGGAACACCGGGTCTGCTGCAATCGTCCGAATCTGTGCTGGTGCCCTGCGCACGTTCAGTCCTTCTTCGATCCGTAGCGGGAACGGGCCTGCTTGCGGTCGTTGACGCCTGCTGCGTCAAGAGTGCCGCGGATGACCTTGTAGCGGACACCAGGGAGGTCGCGGACCCGGCCGCCACGGATCAGCACCATGCTGTGCTCCTGGAGGTTGTGGCCCTCACCGGGGATGTACGCCGTCACTTCGACCCCGGAGCTGAGACGGACACGGCAGACCTTGCGCAACGCCGAGTTCGGCTTCTTCGGCGTGACCGTGTAGACGCGGGTGCAGACACCACGACGTTGCGGCGCACCGCCAAGGCCGATCGCCTTGCTCTTCTTAATCTTCGGCTTCCTGCCCTGGCGGACAAGCTGCTCCATCGTCGGCATATCTCTCCTTACGCGAGGAAGCGGTGAGGGCGCACCCAAGCACCGATCCTGTTGTGAAACTTTGCGTACCGGGCACGTAAATGCCCGGCTGTAACGGGTTAGTCCACCACCGGAGGGAGGACCCGGACCAGACAGATTCTACGTGTCTGCCTGCGCGCGTACCAAATCGACCAGAACATTTCCGGTTCGATTCCCCGCAACGGTAACACAGCGCCGATCAAACGAGAGAAGACCGCCCGTTCGGGCGGCCTTCTCTACTACTCGAGCAGTCCGGGGGCGGTTACTCCTCTTCGGACTCTTCTTTGGGCTCTTCCGGCCCGTCGGCCGAGAAAGAGCCGCCGATTGAGGCGAGCCATTCGGCCGGGTTCTCCGGGAGGCCCTCTTCGCCGTCGTCGGAGCGTCTGCCGCCTTCGCCGAGGAAGCCGAGGCTCTCCACGGTGGTGGCGCCGGGCAGCGTCGGCTGGAGCGACTGGTACTGGTGTGCGCCGGTACCGGCCGGGATCAGCTTCCCGATGATGACGTTCTCCTTGAGGCCCCGCATGAAGTCGGAGCGACTCTCGATCGCTGCGTTGGTCAGTACCTTCGTCGTCTCCTGGAAGGATGCCGCCGACAGCCACGAGTCCGTGGCCAGCGACGCCTTGGTGATGCCCATCAGCTGGGGTCGGCCCTGGGCAGGTGCCTTGCCGGCAGTGACCAGTTCCTTGTTGGTGTCACGGAACAGCTGGTCGTCGATGAGAGCGGCTGGCAGGAAGTCGGAGTCGTTGGGGGCGATCACGAAGACACGGCGCAGCATCTGGCGAACCACCAGTTCGATGTGCTTGTCGTGGATCTCCACACCCTGGGACTTGTAGACCTCCTGAACCTGGTCGACCAGGTACTGCTGGGCTGCGCGAACACCGCGGATCTCGAGGACCTCTTTGGGGTCGAGGTTCCCGTCGGTCAGCTGGGTGCCAGCCTCCACTTCGGAGCCGTCGGGCACCGCGTTGCGGAGCTTGGTCTTCCGTGAGATCTTGTAGACGACCTCCTCTTCCTTACCGTCGCTGACAATGAGACGTCGTCCTTCGTCGTCGTCGACAATCTTGACCGTGCCCTTCATCTCCGACATCACTGCTTTACCCTTCGGGGTCCTGGCCTCGAAGAGCTCGACCACGCGGGGCAGACCGTGGGTGATGTCGTCCCCGGCCACACCACCGGTATGAAAGGTACGCATCGTTAGCTGGGTACCGGGCTCACCGATCGACTGGGCGGCCATGATCCCCACTGCTTCACCGAGCTCGACAACCTTGCCGGTGGCGAGAGAAAGGCCGTAACAGGTCTGACAGACCCCGTTGCGGGTATCACAGGTCAGCGGGGAGCGAACCCGCGCCGACTCGATGTCGGCCAGTTCGATGGCATGCAGTTCCTTGGTACCGATCAGGGTCCCGGCGCGGAGCTTCTCGTCGTCCCGGGTGGCCACAAGGGTGCGGCCCTCCTTGAGGTCGTCGGCAAGCACCCGTCCGAAGAGACGGGAACGGAGGTTGCGAATCTTGGTGCCACGCTCATCGATGACCTTCACCGTGATTCCCTTATCGGTTTCACAATCCACCTCGAGGACGATCATCTCCTGGGAGACATCGACCAGGCGGCGGGTCAGGTAACCCGAGTCAGCGGTACGAAGAGCGGTGTCGGCAAGACCCTTTCTGGCACCGTGAGTGGAGATGAAGTACTCGAGGACCGACAGACCTTCACGGAAGTTGGAGATGATCGGACGCGGGATGATGTCACCCTTCGGGTTTGCCACCAGGCCACGCATGCCAGCGATCTGCCGGACCTGCATCATGTTTCCACGGGCACCGGAGCCCACCATCATGTCGAGCGCGTTGAATTTCTCAGTCTTAAGGCTCGCCTTCATGGCATCGGTCACTTTCTCGGTCGCCTCGGTCCAGATCTCGATTAGCTCCTGGCGGCGTTCCTCGTCGGTGACGACGCCCTTCTGGAACAAGCCCTGCACCTTCTCGGCCCGTGCCTCGTACTCGATGAGGATCTCTGCCTTGTTCTCCGGCGTCCGCACATCGTCGAGGCCGATGGAGAGGCCGGCCTTGGTCGAATAAAAGAAGCCGAGCTCCTTGATCCCGTCGAGGGTCTCAGCTACAGACGACCGCGGGTAGAGCTCGATGACAGTCTCGATCAACTTGCGGATATCCGACTTGATGATCCTGGCGTCGATAAATGGGAAGTCGGCAGGGAAAGCCTGGTTGAGGATTGCCCGTCCCAAAGTGGTCTCGGTCAGCCCTGTCGGGTCGACCGGCTCCTCGGTGATCAAATCGCCGAGAATCGGCTTGAGCTCGGCATGCATCTCGGGTGTTCCCGAAAGCTCGCCGAGGCGGAGCCTGATCGGGGAGTGCAGCGCAAGCTCGCCCAACTCGTGGGCCATCATCGCCTCGTCGATGTCGGCGAAGCGGCGCCCGGCGCCCACAGCGTCTTCGACGAACTCGGAGAGATAGAAGACTCCGATGACCATATCCTGGCCCGGTGTCACGATCGCGCGTCCCGAGGCCGGTGAGAGCACGTTGTTGGACGACAGCATCAGAATCCTCGCCTCAGCCTGGGCTTCTGACGACAGCGGAAGGTGAACAGCCATCTGGTCACCGTCGAAGTCGGCGTTGAAAGCCTCGCAGACCATCGGATGGATCTGGATCGCCTTGCCTTCCACCAGCACCGGCTCGAAAGCCTGAATGCCGAGACGGTGCAGCGTGGGTGCGCGGTTGAGCAGCACCGGGTGCTCCTGGATCACCTCGGAGAGCACATCCCAGACCTGGGGGCGCTGGCGTTCGACCATCCGCTTTGCGGCCTTGATGTTCTGGGCAAGCCCGAGATCGACGAGACGCTTCATGACAAACGGCTTGAACAACTCGAGGGCCATGATCTTGGGAAGCCCGCACTGATGTAGTTTCAGGGCAGGGCCCACGACGATCACGGAACGACCCGAGTAGTCGACGCGCTTTCCGAGCAGGTTCTGGCGGAAACGTCCTTGCTTCCCCTTCAGCATGTCGGACAGTGACTTGAGCGGACGGTTGCCGGGTCCGGTCACGGCACGGCCGCGGCGCCCGTTGTCGAACAAGGCATCGACTGCCTCCTGGAGCATCCGCTTCTCGTTGTTGACGATGATCTCGGGAGCGCCGAGGTCGAGAAGTCGCTTCAACCGGTTGTTGCGGTTGATGACCCGGCGGTAGAGGTCGTTGAGGTCTGAGGTGGCGAAACGGCCACCGTCGAGCTGGACCATCGGCCTCAGGTCCGGAGGAATGACCGGCACGGTCTCGAGGATCATGTCCTCGGGACGGTTCATGCCTTCCCAGAACGGCTTGACAACTTTCATCCGCTGAGTGGCGCGCTGGCGCTTCTGGGCAGACTTGGCGTCGAGGTTCTCGTTGAGCAGCTCCATCTCGGCGTCGAGGTCGAGGTTGAGCAGCAGCTCCTTGACGGCCTCGGCACCCATGCCGCCGGTGAAGTAGTCGTCGTAACGGAAGTAGATCTCCCGCCACAGCTGCTCCGACTCCACGAGATCCTTGGGCTTGAAGGTGCGGAAGGCGTCGAATGAGTCCTCGACGAGCTCGACCTCGCGGTTGGTACGCTCCTCGCGGTCCTTGATCTCCTTCTCTACTTCTTTACGGCGAGCGTTGATCTCCTGGCTCTTGGCCCCGCCTTCCTGCATGCGCTCGAGCTCGTCCTCGAGGGCTTCGAGGCGAACCTCATGCCACTCGGCGAACTCGGACTTGATCACTGCGATCTCATCGTCGCGGGCGGCTTCGAGCTCGGGAAGATCCTTCTGGCGCTTCTCGTCGTCGACGCCGGTGATGATGTAAGCGGCGAAGTAGATGACCTTCTCCAGCTGCTTCGGCGACATGTCGAGCAGGTAGCCGAGACGGCTGGGAACACCCTTGAAGAACCAGATGTGGGTGACGGGCGCGGCGAGCTCGATGTGACCCATGCGCTCACGACGAACCTTGGAGCGGGTGACTTCTACCCCACAACGCTCACAGATGATGCCTTTGTACCGGATCCGCTTGTACTTGCCGCAGTAGCACTCCCAGTCCCGCTGGGGACCGAAGATGCGCTCGTCGAACAAGCCCTCTTTCTCGGGGCGGAGGGTGCGGTAGTTGATCGTCTCTGGCTTCTTGACTTCGCCGTAGGACCAGGTTCGAATCTGGTCACTGGAGGCCAGGCCGATTTTTAGTTCATCAAATAGTTGCTGCGCCATAAATCCGTTATCCGTTGTCCCTTATTCGTGGTGCGTTTGCGAGCGTGTGAATTGTGTGAATCATTCCGAATCGGGCCGCTCGGGCCGACTCAAATCAATGCCTAGCGACTCGACAGAGCGATAGCTGTCCTCTTCGAGCTCGCGGAGCTCGACTTCCTCACCGGCCGAGAGCATCTCTACATTGAGGCAAAGGCTCTGCATCTCCTTGATGAGAACCCGGAACGACTCGGGTATTCCCGGTTCCGGGATGTTGTCGCCCTTAACGATTGCTTCATAGACCTTCACCCTGCCCTGGACGTCATCCGACTTGATGGTGAGCAGTTCCTGGAGTGCATATGCAGCTCCGTAGGCTTCCAGTGCCCAGACCTCCATCTCACCGAACCGCTGCCCACCGAATTGGGCTTTACCGCCCAGGGGCTGCTGGGTGATCATGCTGTAGGGGCCGGTGGAGCGAGCGTGGATCTTCTCATCCACCAGGTGGACCAGCTTCAACATGTAGATGTACCCGACTGTCACAGTGGTGTCGAAGGGATCACCGGTTCGACCATCGAAGAGGATTGCCTTCCCGTCAGGCTGGACCATGCGCTCGCCGTCCCGGTTGGGGTGCGCGTTCCCGATCACATCCATGATCTCGTCCTCACGGGCACCGTCGAACACGGGCGTGGCGATCTTGGTCCACGGCTTGGCACCGACGGTCGCGGGGCTGTCGCCCTCGAACGGCTCCCAACCCTGGGCTGCTGCCCAACCGAGGTGGGTTTCGAGAATCTGGCCCAGGTTCATTCGGCTGGGAACACCGAGCGGCGAGAGGATGATGTCGACCGGCGTCCCGTCTGCAAGGAACGGCATCTCCTCCTCCGGGAGGACCTTGGAGATGACGCCTTTGTTCCCGTGACGTCCGGCGAGCTTGTCCCCTTCGGAGATCTTTCGCTGCTGGGCGACATAGATACGGACCAGTTCGTTGACGCCGGGCGGAAGGTCGAAGCCTTCTGAGCGGCGGAACACCTTGACCCCGATGATCTTCCCCGTCTCGCCATGCGGCACCTTCAGTGAGGTGTCCCGGACTTCGCGGGCCTTCTCACCGAAGATGGCACGGAGCAGCCTCTCCTCGGGCGTCAGCTCGGTCTCGCCCTTCGGAGTCACCTTGCCGACCAGGTAGTCGCCCGGGCCGACTTCGGCACCCACGCGAATGATCCCCTCTTCGTCGAGGTTGGCTAGAACCTCCTCGGGGACATTGGGGATGTCCCTGGTGATCTCCTCTGCACCCAGCTTGGTGTCACGGGCATCGAGCTCGTGCTCTTCGATGTGGATCGAGGTCAGAACGTCGTCCTTGACGAGTCGTTCCGAGATGACGATTGCGTCCTCATAGTTGTGGCCCTGCCAGGGCATGAAGGCTACGAGGAGGTTTCTCCCCAGCGCCAGTTCTCCCTGATCGGTGGAAGGCCCGTCGGCGAGGACATCGCCCACCTTGACCTGGTCACCCTCCCGCACCAGGGGCTTGTGGTTCATACAGGTGCCCTGGTTGGAACGGCGGAACTTGTCCAGTTTGAAGGTGTGCTTCTTGTTGGCGTCCTTCTCCTTGACGATTATCTCGTCGCCGTTGATCTCGACGACTTCGCCGGCAACGGTCGAGAGCACCATGTCGCCCGAGTCCTGAGCAGCGCGCCTCTCCACACCGGTCCCGACAAGGGGGGCGTCAGCGGTGAGCAGGGGGACCGCCTGCCTCTGCATGTTCGAGCCCATCAGGGCGCGGTTGGCGTCATCGTGCTCGAGGAATGGGATCAGTGACGTCGACACCGAAACGATCTGCTTGGGAGAGACGTCCATGTAGTCGACGTCTTTGGAGGAGATGTACTCGACCTCGCCCCCGGCGCGGCGCACGAGAACCTTTGCGTTTGCAAACGCGCTGTTTTCCTTGAGCGGGGCATTCGCCTGGGCGATGACGAACCGCTCTTCCTCGGTGGCGGTCAGGTAGTCGACCTTCTCGGTGACCACGCCGCTCTCGACCTTGCGATAGGGCGTCTCGATGAAGCCGAACTCGTTGACTCGGGCATATGAGGCGAGTGACCCGATCAAGCCGATGTTCGGCCCTTCCGGCGTCTCGATGGGGCACATCCGCCCGTAGTGCGAAGAGTGGACGTCACGAACCTCGAATCCGGCACGCTCCCGGGACAGGCCACCAGGGCCGAGCGCCGACAGCCGTCGCCGGTGAGTGAGCCCGGCGAGAGGATTGGGCTGGTCCATGAACTGGCTCAGCTGGCTGGTGCCGAAGAACTCCTTGATCGAGGCCGTAACCGGACGGATATTGATCAGCGATTGAGGCGTGATGGCGTCAGGATCCTGAGTGGTCATCCGCTCCCGAACCACCCGCTCGAGGCGGGCAAGCCCGACGCGGACCTGGTTCTGGACCAACTCCCCAACCGTGCGGATGCGGCGGTTGCCGAAGTGGTCGATGTCGTCGGTGCCGACGGCGATCTCGGTCCCCTGGTGGGTGGTGATGGTCGCCTCGCCAGCGTGGAGTGCAACCAGGTACTTGATGGCGTCGACAATGTCCTCGTCGCGGAGAAGCTGGAGCCCGTCGGCGCGGTAGTCATCTGACTGGTCCTCGCGGAACTTCTGGCCCACCTTGTAACGTCCGACCCTGGTCAGGTCGTAACGCTTCGGGTTGCGGAACATCGTCTGGATCAGCCCGCGTGCGGACTCAACCGTGGTCGGCTCACCAGGACGGAGCTTGCGATACAGGTCGAGCAGGGCATCCTCTTTGGTGGCGTTGGTGTCCTTCTCGATGGTGTTCTGGATAGATGGCGCATTGTCGAACAGCGCGAGTACTTCCTCGTCGCTCTCGACGATGCCGAGCGCTTTGAGGAAAGAGCTCACATACTGTCGGCGTTTCCGGTCGACCCGGACCCCGATGGTGTCCTTCTTGTCCGTGTCGAGCTCGAGCCACGCACCCCGTCCGGGGATGATCTTCGCCGAGAAGATGTCGCGGTCCGACGTCTTGTCGGGCGTGCTGTCGAAGTAGATGCCCGGCGAACGGACTAGCTGGGACACAATCACCCGCTCGGTGCCGTTGATGATGAAGACGCCTTTGTCGGTCATGATCGGGAAGTCGCCGAGGAAGACCTGCTGCTCCTTGATCTCCCCGGTGCCCTTGTTCATGAACCTTGCGGTCACATACAAAGGTTGCGCGTAGTTGGCGTCCCGCTCTTTGGCCTCCTCGAGGTCCATCAACGGATCGCCGAATCGGTGATCGGTCAGCTCAAGAGCAAGCGAACCGGTGAAGTCTTCAATAGGGCTGATCTCGGTGAAGATCTCCTTGAGTCCCTCGTCGAGGAACCACTGGAAAGATTCGTGTTGAACAGCAAGTAGATCGGGTAGCGGCAACACTTCGGGAATCTTCCCGAAAGAGAAGCGCTCAGCCACGCGCGAAGCCAAGAGGTGCCTCCTTGGAAATGCGGAATAGAACTAGGTAACGCAGAGAAAAGCATGCTAACAGACGCGTCAGCATGACTCCAATCGAAATCTTCAAATGTTGAACCAACCGATTCGAGCTCCGTATCAGTCGCGCCGTATCAGTCGAGTTCGGGGTCCGAAGACCACACCCATCCTATCCCAAAGCGGCATTTTGAGTCAAGAGGTTCTCGTTAGCTGCCCCGATCAGCCGTTTGCGACGACTCCGAGCTTTGCGGCGTCCAGGACCCTGATGTTCCGGTACCCGGTCTCGACGATCTCCTGGTCGCGGAGCCTCCCGAGTGCCTCATTCACGGACTGGCGGCTCACGCCGAGAAGGGTCGCAACCGTGGTCTGGGATAGGTAGACCTCCCCGGTGCCGTCCGACTCCTCGAGCAACAGATCGGCCACCTGTCCGAGAACCGTCTTGTGGATGAGCTGGAGAACGCGCCGTTGCGTCTCCTCCATTCGGGTCATCGCCCCAACCAACCAGCGAAGGCTGATCGCCGGGTGCTCGGCCAGCAGGCGAAGCACCAGGTCGCGCTCGAAGCGAAAGGCTCTCACCCGACTCACCGCCTGAACCGAAGCCGCGTACGGGCGATCCTGGAACATGGCAACGTCGCCGAGTAGCGAGCCGGGCCCTCCCCTTGATACAACGCGACGACTCGACTCTGTGCCCCTGTAGATCTCGACTTCGCCCGACTCAACAAGAAAGGCCGCGGCCGCCGGGTCGCCTTCCCTGAACAAATGGGTTCCCGGATACTTCGAGATCAACTCAGCCGAGTCGACGAGGACCCCGAGGTCGGCCGTGGTCAGGGGAACATACTCTGGACGCCCGAACGAGCGCGCCAGCCAGTCGAGATGTTGCTCCTGGGCTTGGTTTGTGGCTTCTATCACAACAGTCCCCGCGGCGGCAATCTTCCTGATACAGCAAATGGCCGAATGTCGCATAACATGTCGTCGGTGGTCTGGACCCACTTCTCCCTTCGCTCTCCCCTGCTCTATGTCGGGTTTGTCCTGGCGGTGTCTCTGGGCGTGGCCTCCTATGCCTGGTACGACCACCTGGCGGCGCATGGCGACACGGTCGCGGGGAATGTCGAATACGCGGGGGAACGCCTCGACGGACGCAGCTCAGCCGAGGTACGAGCAATCGTGGTCGACCGCAGTATCGAGATACTCACCCGGGAAGTGGAGATCGGAACCCCGACCGACCCTGTCTCGCTTCGGCTGAGCGAGTTGGGATTCAGCTACGACACCGAAAGCGCCGTGGAACGGATACTCTCCGCTCGCCACAGGGGCGGCCCGATTGACCAGGTCTCGGCGTGGATCGCGACCCTCACCTCTACCGAAGGAATCGAAGAACCGATTGGCTTCGATCCCGACCTGGCCGAAGCCGCTTTGGCCGCCCACCCCGCATTGATCTTCGATCAAGCCGTCGATCCGGAAATCGTGATGAACGACGAATGGCGACTCGTGGTAGTTCCGGGCGAGCCAGGAGCGATGGCCGACGTCGACGATCTCGTTGCCCAACTCGACGACCTCGACCCGGTGCAGAAGGATCTCGGGCTGGTGGCGGCGACCACCGAGCTTCCCGCAGACTTCACCGATGCAATGGCCGATAGTGCTGCCGAGCGGATGAACGAGCTGACCCGGTCCGGTGCCCGGCTGATCATCGATGGAGACATCCGCCAGCTGTCACCTACGTCGCTCCGCAGACACCTCACAGTGACCATCAGGGAGAACGAGATGGTGCCTGCCTTCAACCGCCCCGGGCTCCAGGCTGAGATCGAGGAGACCTTTCCGGGGCCTATCGGAGAAGTGGTGAGCCCGACGTTCGAGATCGACGGCGAGGAGGTCACCGTCCTCGCTCCCGGATTGCCTGCCGAGGTCTGCTGCTCCCCGAACACCGCAGCCAATGTCGGCGATGCGATCCTTGCAGGAGCCGACGGCCCGTTTGCCCTGACCACGAGGGCCGACTCCGATCCGGTCCATACGGCGTGGTATGACGGAAGTTTGATAGTGGAGCGGGTGTCGACATTCACCACACCTCACAACTGCTGTGAAAGCAGAGTGGTCAACATCCAGCGGATGGCTGACCTCGTCCGCGGCTCCTACCTGGTGCCGGGACACGTCCTGTCACTCAATGACCACGTTGGGCCGCGGACCCCCGAGAAGGGATTCGTACCAGCCGGGGCCATACGGGCCGGCCACCTGGTGCCGGAGATCGGCGGCGGCGTCTCCCAGTTTGCCACGACGATGTTCAACGCCGCGTATTTCGCCGGGCTCGACTTCGTGCAGTATCAGGCACACTCGTTGTACTTCTCGCGGTACCCGTTCGGGCGCGAGGCGACCATCTCCAGCCCCGCTCCCGACCTGGTCGTCGAGAACACCACCGAATACCCGGTCCTGGTCTGGACTTCCTACACCTCGAGCTCGATAACGGTGAGCATGTATTCCACCAAGAACATCGAGGCCGAGCAGGTGGCCACGAGAACCTCGCGGCGGAATCAATGCACTTACGTGGAGACCGACCGGCAGCG
>DATKCM010000057.1:0-4546 GCA_035513195.1 Acidimicrobiia bacterium
GCGTACTCGCAGCTTGCGTGACGCTCCTCGCTAGCTGGCTCAAACCGGGATTGCTGCGACAATGTGTGCCTTGATCTATTTGGACCACGCCGCAACAACGCCAATGCGACCCGATGTCTGGGAAGCCATGGCGCCTCACGCCATCGATTCGTTCGGTAATTCATCAGGAATCCATGGTGTATCCCGCCGCGCCAAGAACGCACTCGAAGAGGCTCGCGAGCGAATCGCAAATCTTCTTGGTGCTTCTGCGATGGAAATTGTCTTCACCTCGGGCGGCACCGAGAGCGACAACCTTGCCCTGACCGGGTCCGTATTCAATGGCTCAAGCCGTACGGGTGTGGTGGTCGGGGCGACCGAGCACGAGGCGGTGCTGGAAACTGCCGATTTTCTCCGGCGCCGCGGTAGCGAGACGACCATTCTCGAGGTCGACCGCTTTGGCCGGGTTGGCGAAGCGGGTGTCCTCGACGCTCTGACCCCTGCCACGTCCGTCGTGTCATTGATGCTGTTGAACAACGAGACCGGGACGGTGACTGACGTTTCGGCTCTGTCGCACGCAATAAAGGAGAACGACCCCGAGGTCATGGTTCACACCGATGCCGTTCAGGCGTACGCGTCGATGAAATTCGACGTCGCCCAACTCGGCGTCGACATGCTCTCCCTGACCGCCCACAAGTTCGGGGGGCCGAAAGGTGCGGGGCTGCTCTACGTTCGGGAGGGGACTGCTCTCGAGGCGTTGCTCCATGGTGGCGGCCAGGAACTCGGAAGACGGTCGGGGACTCATGACGTTGCCGGTGCGGTCGGCCTCGCCGCGGCGATGGAGTTGGCCGCAGGTGACCGGGATCGTTTCGTCAGCGAGGTCGGGGGAGTGCGAGATCTATTCGCCAGACGGGTACTCGAGGCGATAACGGATGCCGTTGTCAACACACCCGAATCCGGTCGCTCACCTCATCACTTCAATCTCCGCTTTCCCGGTATCCGAAACGAGACCCTTCTTCTGCGGCTGGACAAGGCCGCAGTGGCCGCCTCGGCCGGATCTGCCTGCCAGTCCGGGGCGGCTTCGGTGTCCCACGTGCTGGAGGCGATGGGTTTGAGCGCCGACCAGGCACGGGAATCGGTTCGCTTCAGTTTCGGCTGGACCTCGACGATGCAGGAGGCCGAGGAAGCGGCGAAGATCGTGATCGCCCTGGTCGAGGAACTGCGATGAAGGTATTGGTCGCAATGTCCGGCGGTGTCGACTCATCGGTAGCGGCCGCCCTGATGAAGGACGCCGGAAACGAAGTGATCGGGGTGACCCTGAAGCTCTGGTCGGGACCCAACGGTGAAGCTCCTACTGCGGGGTGCTGCACCGTCTCCGATGCTGAGGATGCCCGTCGGGTGGCTGCCCAACTCGACATCCCTTATTACGTCCTCGACTACTCCGATGAGTTCAAGGGTGGTGTCGTCGATCGCTTCGTGACTGACTACGTCTCCGGTAGAACACCCAATCCGTGTATCGAGTGCAATCGCACGGTGAAGTTCGACCGGCTGCTCTCCCGCCTGGATGATTTCGATTGCGATGTCCTCGTCACCGGCCACCACGCCCGGTCGAGCTTCGATGGCGAGACCTGGACTCTGCACCGGGGCAAGGACCCGGCCAAGGACCAGTCCTATGTCCTGTCGATGCTCACCCAGCATGAGCTCTCGCGTACCCGTTTCCCGGTCGGTGAGCTGACCAAGAAAGAGGTGCGATCAGTCGCAGCCGGGATGGGGTTACGGACTGCGATCAAGCCTGAGTCAATGGACATCTGCTTCGTCGGTCAACGTGACTACCGGGGCTTCCTGTCCGACCATGCCCCCGAGGCCTTCGACCCCGGTGCTGTGGTCGACACTGCCGGGAATGCGCTCGGAGAGCACGCTGGCATTGCCGGCTTCACCATCGGGCAAAGACGGGGCCTCGGCGTCGCGGTCGGTGAGCCGCGCTTCGTCATCCGGATTGAGCCTTCGACATCCACCGTGGTCCTCGGCGGCCGGGAAGACCTCGGTGTTGTCGGCGTGGAGATCGAAGAGGTCACCTGGACCTCTGGCGAAGACCGCTCAGGCCTTGTCATGGCCCAGTACCGCGCCCACAGTGAGCCGGTTGGAGCCACAATCGAGAGCAGCCGCCTGCTTTTCGACCAGAGGCAGAGTGCGATTGCGCCCGGCCAGACGGTGGCCTTTTACGACGAAGACAAGGTCCTCGGCGGCGCCTTGATCGCCACCACGATTTCGTAACACCCGTCAGTTAACGTCGTCCCCGATGTTGAAGCCAGAGGATCGGGTCGAAGAGCTACGCCAGGCGATCAGGGAGCACGCTCACCGCTATTACATCTTCGACGATCCCACGGTGAGCGATGCCCAGTTCGATGAGCTGGTCGCCGAACTCCGCGATCTCGAAGCTGCCCATCCCGAATTGGTGACCCCCGACTCCCCGACGCAGAGGGTTGGCACTCCGATCGGGGACCTCTTCGCGCCAGTCGAGCACCTCAGACCGATGTTCTCGCTGGACAATGCTGAGAGCGGGGCCCAGCTCGAGGGTTGGCGTCAGCGCCTGGTTCGTCAGCTCGGCGGAGAGCCCTCGGCTTATTCGTGCGAGTTGAAGGTGGACGGTCTCGCCGTCGTCTTGACCTACCGCGATGGTGTTCTGGTGACCGGGGCGACGAGGGGGGATGGGACCACTGGAGAGGATGTCACAGCCAACCTCCGGACCATCGACTCGATTCCGCTCCGGCTGCACACTGAGAACGCGCCTTCGGTGCTCGAGGTCCGCGGCGAGGTCTACATACCCTATGAGGCGTTCAACGAGCTCAATCGACTACAAGCTGAGAACGACGATCGACTCTTCGCCAATGCTCGAAATGCGGCGGCAGGCTCGGTGCGGCAGAAGGACCCGGCAGTGAGTGCCAGCCGGGGCATCGATATCTGGGTCTATCAGATGGGCTTGATCGAAGGCGGGCCTGCACTTTCCACGCATACCGAGACGATGGAGTACCTCGCCTCCCTCGGGTTCCGGGTCAACCCCGCGTCGAAGCGAGTTGACGGAATTGATGCAGTGACGGCCTATGTCGCCGAAGCGGAGAGAACGCGTCATGACCAGGCATATCAAACCGACGGCGTCGTGATCAAGGTCGACTCTCTTGCCGAGCAAGCGCGACTTGGCTTTACCGCCAAGGCGCCGCGGTGGGCAATCGCCTACAAGTTCCCGCCCGAGGAGCAGGTGACAACGCTGAAAGACATAATGATCAACGTGGGCCGGACGGGTGCTGCGACCCCATTCGCGGTCCTGGAGCCCGTTTTCGTCGGCGGAGCGACGGTCGGTCTCGCCACACTCCACAACCAGGACCAGGTCGCATTGAAGGACGTTCGTATCGGCGACCAGGTAATAGTCAGGAGGGCCGGTGACGTCATTCCGGAGGTGGTTGGCCCGGTGGTGGCAGCACGCACGGGTCGGGAGAAGGTCTGGTCGATGCCGTCGGAATGCCCCTTCTGTGGCTACCCGATAGTCAGGGTCGAAGGTGAGGCGGTGGCCAGGTGCACCGGCGGGTACGAGTGCCCGTCGCGACTTCGAGAGTGGCTGTTCCATTTCGCGGGTCGGGGTGGCATGGACATCGAGCATATGGGCTACAAGACCATCGACATGCTGCTCGAGGAAGGCTTCGTAGCCGACGCCGCGGACCTGTTCACCTTCGACGTCGATCAGCTTCGCGGACGCGAGGGTTGGGGCGACATCTCAGTGGACAACCTCAAGTCCGCCATCGATTCGGCCAGAAACCGACCGGTGGCGAGACTGCTGACAGCCCTCGGCATCAGGCATATCGGGGGGACAATGGCCAGGCTATTGGTGCGGCACTTCGGCGGATTGCCCGCTCTGCTCAAAGCCAGCGAGGACGAGATCTCCGCAATCGACGGTGTCGGTCGGGTGATTGCCTCGGCAGTCGTGGATTGGTCGAACGACCCCGCCAATCAGGAATTGGTGGAGAAGCTGGGTGCGGCCGGGGTGAAGTTGGTCGAAGAGATGGATGAGTCGGTGGCCGGGGACATGCTCGAGGGAGCGACTTTCGTGGTCTCGGGCACGGTGGAAGGCTTTACCCGCGAGGAGGCCCAGGCTGCGATCGAGGCGAGGGGCGGCAAAGCGACCGGCTCTGTGTCGGGGAAGACGACGGCGTTGATCGTCGGGGAGGCCCCCGGTGCGTCGAAGACCCGCAAGGCCGAAGAGCTGGGGGTCCCGATCATCGACGGCGAAACCTTCCGGAGGATGCTGGACGTCGGGCTTGGAGTCCTTGACGGCTAGCAGGGCTCAGCCGACCCGGAACGTCCACTCGAATTCGCCGGGGTCGGGGAGTCCGTTGACTGTGTCGTAGACGATGCGGATGGTGTGTGCTCCGGGCGTCCACTCGTTGATGGTCGGGTTTGACGGACTGGGTGACCAGCGATAGACGCCGGTGCCTTCAACGAACACGGCGTCCTGCACCAGCCACCCGTCGACGTAGATCTCTGCGTCGTACCCGACTCTTAGGTCGATCTCGATTCC
>DATKCM010000058.1:0-11288 GCA_035513195.1 Acidimicrobiia bacterium
CGCTGAGCTGTTGACCGAAGCCGGGCTTCCCACCACCTACGACCAGGCAGTTGAGGTCTACCGGGGCCGTTCGATGGAGTCGGTCGTCGCGACCGCCAGCGAACGTTTCGGCTCGTCTCTGCCATTTGATCTGTCGGAGCGTTACTACACGCGGATCAAAGAAGTCTTCGAGACTGATCTCCGCCCGGCTCCGGGCGTCACCGAGGCCCTCAAGCGAATCGATCTGCCCGATTGTGTGGCTTCAAACGGTCCCTTGCACAAGATGGAGGCCACGCTGCGACTTACCGGCCTGTGGGACCGGTTCAAGGGTCGCATCTTCAGCACCGACGACGTAGCGGCCGGGAAACCCGCACCCGATCTCTTCCTGCACGCGGCCCGGGTGATGGGCTTCGATCCGGCGACCACAGCGGTAGTCGAAGACAGCTTGCTCGGCGTCGAAGCGGCACTCGCTGCAGGGATGAACGTGTTCGCCTTCGCCAGCCACACCGAGCCGGGGATCCTCGCCAAAGCAGGAGGCATTCCCTTCACCGACATGGCGCAGCTCCCTGAGCTCTTAAGCCAGGATTAGCGTCCCCACGGTCCACAACACGAACAAGCCGATCGACACTACCAAGATCGGCCCGGTGCGAGCCCAGTTGAAGACACCCCAGGTGGAGCTTCCAGCGATGGCCACGAGCATCGCAATCGTCCACCAGCCCGGGACCAAACCCGCTGCCGCGGCACCGATCGTGAGGGCAAGGACCACAAGAAGAAACCCGGCAGATACCAGCGCGTACAGGATCTGTCGCGGGGAACGCTTCTCAGTCACAGTATTCCTGCCCGAATCGCCACGGTGCGGAACCATTCGGCGAGATCGTCGATCTGGACGTGGGCGTTGAGCCCGCTCGGATTGGGCAACACCCACCATTCTGCTGACCTGTCCAGGTCCTGATGGCCGAGATCCGCGGACCTCATCCCAAAAGCGGTGCGGTAGGCAGTCACTCCGACCACCGCCACCACCCGGGGACGGACGACGTCGACCAGCCGCAACAGTCGCTCCCCACCCTCCCGAAGCTCGTCAGCTGTCAGCTCACTGGCCCGTACCGTGGCGCGCTGGACCAGGTTGGAGATCCCCATCCCACGCGAGGTGAAGTCCAGCCGCTGCTCAGGTGTCATTCCGCGGTCGGTGTCGATCCGGAAGTCGATCAGCCCGGCACGGCTCAGGGCCGGGTAGAAGCGGTTCGAGGGATGACAAAAGTGTGTTTGAGTAGCCGCGGTCCACAGTCCCGGGTTGATGCCGACGAACAGCAGCCTGGTGCCTTCAGTTACCAAATCAGGGACGGTGTGATCCCGGAACGACTCGAGTTCTATCCTGGTGAAACCCACGATCGAACGGTAGGTTCTCAGCGCCCTCAAAACGAGGGACTGTCATCGGTAGAGGTGGACGGGTGCACAGTAGAACAGGCGTCTCCACCCAGTGGGCTTTGTCTGCAGCCGCCCCCTGTCATAAGGGCGTCGAAGCTACTTCTTCTGGCTCTGGTAGTAGGGGTCGTCGCCTGAGGCGTGGTCGGTGACGTCGACTACCTGGGTCAATTCGTCGATCGATTCGAGAAGGATTCGCTCGATGCCCTGTTTCAAGGTCACCTGGGCCAGGCCGCATCCCTGACAGCCCCCAAACAGGCGCAAGTAGGCGATTGTGCCGTCGACGGAGACCAGTTCGGCGCCGCCACCATGAGCTGCGATCGCCGGATTGACCTGTTGGGTGATCACCTGTTGAACCTGGTCCACGAGGGGACCCTCGAGATCTCCTGAAGGCGCCGACATCGGAGGCGGTGCCGGGGAGTTCGGGTTGTTCATGACCAGGCCCTGGTCGGTCAACTCGAGGGCGGCACCCTCGAGCTTCTCGCGGTCATCTTCGGGGTAGATCACCGCAAGGTCGCCGTGACGCTCCTCGACCCAGCCTTCTTTCTTGTCGGCCAACGCCACAAACGCGAGATCGTAGGAAAACTGCGGCCCGCGGAAACCCGTGACCTCGACCGAGAGTGCAAACTCACCGTCACCCGGCTCCTGGTCACGCAACTGGCCGATCATCTCGAGGGCGTCGCCCGCAATGCTGAGAATGTTCGATTCAGACATGCACACACAATGCTAGTGGCACTTTAGAGTCAACCAGGATGTCGCGAATAGTGGTGATCCTTCCGTCAAACACCTACCGCGCTGGAGAGTTCATCAGGGCCAGCGAAGAGCTGGGCGTCGAGCTTATCGTCGCGTCCGAAGGAGACGCTCCTATCGACATGGGTGACCGGTACATCCAGATCGACTGTTCGGATATCTCCGGTGCGGCCGGGAGCATTGTCTCCTTCGGTGACACCACGCCGATCGACGGCGTGGTCGCCGCCGACGACGCCGGAGTGGTGATCGCCGCGACAGCCGGAAAAAAACTCGGGCTTCCCGCTAACGATCCCGACGCGGCAAAAGCGACGCGAGATAAAGCCCTCATGCGGGAGAGGTTGGAGCGGGGTGAGGTCCCACAGCCCAGGTGGGCGGCGTTGGGCCCGCCTGACGACGCCAGCGAACTTGCCAACTCCATTGGTTATCCCCTTGTGGTCAAGCCGGTGTCGCTGTCAGCCGGGCAGGGTGTGATCCGGGTGGATCGTCCCGAGGACCTCGTCGGGGCGGTGACAAGAGTTAGGCGAATTCTCCACTCCGCTGGCTCTCCCGACGACACCATCGTGGTCGAAGAGTTCATAGACGGGGCCGAGGTGGCGGTCGAGGGTCTGGTTGCCGCGGGGGAACTCGTGCCTCTCGCCATCTTCGACAAACCCGACGAAGTTGAGGGGGAAGGGTTTCAGGAAACCATCCTGGTCACACCATCCCGGCACCCACCCGCTGTTCAAGATGAGATTCTCCGCGTTGCTGGCCAGGCCGTGCGCGCCCTCGGCTTGTCCCAGGGCCCGGTCCATATCGAGTTGATGGTCATGGACGATCGGGTGAAGCTGATCGAGGTAGCGGCCCGGTCGATCGGGGGCCTCTGTTCCCGGAGCCTGAGCTTCGGGCTCATGGATACCTCACTGGAATCATTGATTCTTCGCAACGCGATAGCCAGGGACAAACCCGAGTTGCGGCGGTCCTCACGCGCCAGCGGTGTTCTCATGATCCCGATCCCCGAATCCGGCGAGCTGGTCGGTTTCGAGGGACTCGACGAAGTCCGTTCGCTTGAGGGGATCTCCGGCATGGAGATCACGGCCCGGCCCGGTGACGTCGTGGTCCCGCCCCCTGAAGGCGATCGTTACATTGGTTTTGTGTTCGCCGAAGGAGAGACACCCCGTGATGTCGAAGATGTGCTCAGAACTGCGATGAGGACGATCCGGGTGATAGTCGCGTGAATACCCACGGCCTCATTGGCTCCGCAAGGTTAAACCTCACGTTGAGGGTCAGCTCTTACGCGCGAGATCGCGCGTAAGACGATTTTGTCATTTAGATGAGCACCATCATTGTCTTCGCTGGAGGGACATCGGTCCCCCCGACCGCAGTCGACGAGCTACCCGACGCCGACAGGGTCATCGCAGCAGACTCCGGCTATCTCATCGCCATGTCCCTGGGATACAAGGTCGATACCGTGGTCGGCGATATGGATTCGATTGGCTCGATGTCAGAAATCGACGAATCAATCGAAGTTGTCCGTCATCCCGTCGACAAGGATGCAACCGACCTGGAGCTGGCATTCGAGTTGGCGGTGCGTGACCAGCCGCGCCGCATCGTCCTGGTCGGTGCGGAGGGAGGCCGTTTTGACCATGAGCTCGCAGCCGTCTCGGTGATCTGCTCCTATCGTTGGAACGTCGTACCCGAAATCGATTGGGTGAGGAGCGACGCCATCTCATACGTGATCAGACATACCCGAAGGATTCAGGGCGATCCCGGAGACCAGATTTCTCTCATCCCGGTCGGGGGTGACGCCGTCGGAGTCGCCACCACCGGATTGAAGTGGGAACTCAACGGCGAGACCCTCCATTCCGGTTCGACCCGTGGAGTCAGCAATGTATTCCTCCGCACCGAGATCATGGTCAGGCTTTCGGCCGGAGCCCTGCTCGGAGTGATCCCCGCTCAGCCGCGGCATCTTCTCGACAGCCAGTGAGCGCAAGCGGTCGTTGCCGGGCGAACTCTCGACCGAACGCGCGGAAGGAAGCAAGGACATGGGGTGAATCTCCGGGATGAATGAGTTCGGCCCCGAGGTAGTTGCTAGACCACTTCAGAGGGCATTGGGGCGCCGCTCAGCCCGGCGAGGAGGTTGTCCACAGTTCGCTCTGCCATTCGGTGGCGGGTCCTCGTGGAAGCGCTCGCGATGTGAGGGACCACCAGACAGTTGGGCAAAGCCAGCAATGGGTGGTCACCCGGAATCGGCTCCGGATCGGTGACGTCCAGACCCGCCCCGAAAATCTCACCGGTGGCGAGGGCAGCGACGAGTGCCTTGGAATCGACAAGCGGACCCCGGGCCACGTTGACGAGGGTCGCAGTCGGCTTCATGATCTTGAACGCTCGTGCGTTGAACATGCCACGCGTCTCATCTGTCAGAGGCGCGGCTACCACCACATGATCGCTCTCGCCAAGGAGGGTATCGAAATCCACGTGCCGGCCGACTTCGCCGGTGTCGCGCCGGCTTATGTAGATGATCTCCATCCCGAAACCCATGGCGCGCTTGGCCACGGCATTCCCGACCCCTCCCATGCCGACGATTCCCAGTGTGGTCTCGTGGGCATCCATTCCGAGAAGATGCCAGGGATCCCAGGTCCCCCATTCGCCATCGATCACCTCCTGGCGGCCCTCCGGGAGGCGACGCGCGACGGCCAAAAGCAGGGCAAAGGCGTGGTCGGCCACCGTACCCGTGAGCACATCGGGGGTGTGACCGATGCGAACGCCTCTCCTTGAGCATTCCTCGATGTCGACGTTGTCAAGGCCCACCGACATCTGTGAGATAACGCTCAACTGCGGTGCGCAATCCAGGAGTTCCCCATCGATGCCATCGGTGAGCATGCTGAACAACCCGTCGACGTCGGATACCTCATGGAGCAGGACTTCTCTCGGGACCGGCGACCCACCCTCCCAGACCGTCACCTCCGCCGCAGCCTTCAACCTCTCGACGTATCGATCAGGGATCGACCTCGTCACGTAGACCTTCATGTTCAGAGGCTAGAACCGCCAGCCGATACTATGAAGCTATGCGAACGGTCGTACCCCTTCTGGCTCTTGTGATGGTCACTGCTTCCTGCAGCGTGGCCACGGAGGCGACCACCACCACCGAGCCTCCATCAACAACAACTCTTGCACCGACCACCTCAACCACGGAGGCCGAGACCCCGACGACCTTTGCCGGGATCGACCCGACTGCCCTTCCCCCCGATTCGACTCTGGTGGGCATGGCGAAGGGAGAACTCGATGTGTATGAGGCGCCCGACTCAGCCGAGCCGTCGATGGCCCTTCCCACAACGACGATTCTCGAAACGGTCACCGTCGTGACGATTCTCGAAGGCCCGATTGATGGTTGGGCACGGGTAATGCTGCCGATCCGGCCCAACGGATCTGAGGGTTGGGTAAAGACCGCTGATATCGAGGTGTACGTCGTGGCGGGACGGCTCCTCGTCGACCTCTCCGAGAGGATGCTTACCTACTACCGCTCGGGCGAGGTCGTCCTGACGTCCACGGTCGCTGTGGGAACGGACCGGAATCCGACACCCACCGGGCACTTCTTCGTCACCGACAATGTGACCATGGTCGATCCCAACAGCCCGTGGGGACCACACGCACTCGGGCTGTCTGGGCGGAGCGACAGCATCAGCGAATACAACGGCGGTGACGGGATCATCGGCATTCACGGCACCAACCGGCCCGCCTCAATTGGAGAGGCCGCCTCCCTCGGGTGTGTCCGCCTCCCCAACGATGTGATCACTCTCATCCACCAGATGGTCCCGATCGGCACTCCGGTCGAGATCAGGGCTTAGGGGCGACTTCGACCCAACCATTGCTGAGAACCGGTTCGCCGCGTTCTGTCGTGAAGGCCTCCAGGGCGATCCCGTCGGACGTCTCCCAGATCCGGGTGACGATCGTCTCGCCGGGGAAAACAACACCGGAGAAGCGTGTCCGATAGCCGCGAACCCGCTCCGGCTCATTGTCGAGGATGGCGCCGACCACAGCCTTGAGAGAGACCCCATAAGTGCACAACCCATGGAGGATCGGCCGGTCGAAGCCGGCGAACATGGCGAACCCCGGATCGGCGTGGAGCGGGTTCAGATCGCCGGATGACATCCGGTAGAGCAGAGCTTGTTGAGGAAAGGTGGGACTCTCAACCACGTGATCCGGGTCGCGGTCCGGAATAGTCGGCTCGGCTGGCGGTCCGCTCTCCCCACCGAATCCGCCTTCTCCCTTGACGAAGATCGACGACCGGTTGGTGAACATGGGCTCACCCGACTTCATGTCGGCGGAGACGATCTCCATCACCACAAGGGCGCCCTTGCCCTTGTCGTAGACCCCGGTGACATGTCCTTTCTGGCTGACCGACCCACTGGTGGGAATCCTGCGGTGGATCTCGATCTCCTGCTCGCCGTGGAGGATCTGGGTCAGGTTTATATCCATGCCTTCGACAGACCCCAGGCTCATCATCGTCCCGAACGGTGGGATCGTGCCGAAACTGGGGAGGACATGGAGGTCACCCTCGTACGCGTAGCGAAGCTCGGCTTCGTCAGTCGGGGGATTGCCGGCGCCCAGCGCCAGGTGATACAGGATCACATCGCGATCCGACCACTCATAGGTTGTGGGTGCGAATACCGCCCCGACCGCCTTCTCGACGTCGATCGGCATCCTCAGCCCGCGACGATCTGAGCCAGCATCATCAACTCATCGTTGTTGTTCATCGGGATCTCATACTCCGAGATGTCGCGGACCGTCTCCATGTTCGCCGCTAGATCCTCCACCGACGGAACGGTGTTCTGCCCGGCGAACCAACCCTTGTTGGTCCCGATGAAAATCCGGGCATAACGACCACCGCCGACCGAGAACACCTGATGGGTGTGTTCGTTCGCCGCAGAGCACAGGTATACAACCATCGGGGTGACCTGGTCCGGCTCGAACATGTCGGCGAATGGGCCGAGGAGGTCCTCGGTCATCCTGGTCTTGGCAGTCGGGGCGATCGCGTTTGATTTGATCCCGTACTTCTCCCCTTCGATGGCGAGAACATTGGAGAGGCCCACCAGACCTGCCTTGGCGGCGCCGTAGTTCGCCTGTCCGAAATTCCCGAATATGCCCGAGGCGGAACTGGTGTGGACAAACCGCCCGTAGCCATTCTCCTTCATCACCTTGAACGCTGGGTGGGACACATAGAAGGCGCCCTTGAGGTGCACATCTATAACTGCGTCCACCTCGTCAAGGGTCATGTTGGCGAACGACTTATCCCTGAGGATTCCAGCGTTGTTGACCAGGATGTCGACAGTCCCGAACGCGTCAAGCGCCGTCTGGACTATCGCTGCCCCACCATCACGCGTCGACACCGAGTCGTAGTTGGCAACGGCCTCGCCGCCTGCCTCCTCGATCTCGTCTACGACGACGTCGGCGGCCTGTTTGGACGAGCCACTGCCGTCGACCGCACCGCCGAGGTCGTTGACCACCACCCGCGCTCCGCGCCGGGCAAGTTCGATGGCATACCCGCGCCCCAGCCCACCACCGGCCCCGGTCACCACGGCCACCCGCCCGTCAAAAGTTATCGGTTCACTCATGGATTCTCCTTACTTTGTGTCTCTCCCAACGCGTCTCTCCCTCCGATCGCAGATCGGAGGGGAGGGTGGGGCGTTCCCACCAACGGTGCTCAAAACGCGACCGCACTCAACTTGATGCTCTCGTCCCCCCTTACCTCCCCGCCCTCGGAGGGCGGGCAGGGACTTTTCCCCCATTCGACTTCGTCCATCTCTCCCACCGCCACGCAGTGGTGGGGGGAGTACCGGCGACGTAGGAGCCGGGGAGGGGGCTCGATCCCACCAACGCTGCTTAAGCTCCCCCGTTCACAATCCCAGCGACCTTCCGATGATCTCTTTCATGATTTCGGTGGTTCCTCCGTAGATCGTCTGGACCCGGGCGTCGCGGTATGCCCTGGCAATGGGGTACTCCTCCATGTATCCCCAACCACCGAAGAACTGGAGGCACCGGTCGATGACCTTCTTCTCCAATTCGGTGACCCACCACTTTGCTTTGGCTGCCTCATCTGCGCTGAGCTCACCGGCGACGTGCTCGAGAATCATCCGATCGACGTAGACCCGGGCAATGTCTAGCTCCGTTCGCATCTCGGCCATCGAGTGTTTGATCGTTTGGAAACTGCCCACGGGCTGGTCGAAGGCTTTGCGTTCCCCTACATATTCGAGAGTCCACCCGAAGGCTGCCTCGGCGTGGGCCAGGGAGCCAACCGCGAGCGACAGCCGTTCCTGGGGTAGGTTCTCAACCAGGTGGACGAACCCGCGGCCCTCGTCGCCGAGGAGGTTGTTCACCAGGACATGGACGTCGTCGAAGAAGAGCTCTGCCGTGTCCTGAGCATGAAGCCCGATCTTGTCAAGGTTTCTCCCTCTGGTGAAGCCGTCCATCCCATCCTCGATGACGAGAAGGCTCATCCCGGCGTGGCCCATCGATGGGTCGGTCTTGACCGCAGCGATCACCACATCCGAATTGATCCCGTTGGTGATGAACGTCTTCGACCCATTGACGATGTAGTGATCGCCATCCCGGAGGGCTGTGGTGGAGATTCCAGCCAGGTCGGAGCCTGCCCCCGGTTCGGTCATAGCGATTGCCGACATCAGGTCGCCGGATGCGAGTCCCGGGAGCCATCTCTCCTTCTGCGAGTCGTCGCAAAGTCTGAGGAAATAGGGCAGGCAGACATCGTTGTGCAGCGTGATGCACATCCCCGAGGCGAAAGCGTGGCCGCGCCCGAGCTCCTCGACGACAACCGTGTTGAAGCGGAAGTCGGCGTTCCCTCCCCCTCCGTACTGCTCGGGTATCGCCATGCCCAGGATCCCGGCCTGGCCCGCCTTGCGGAACATCTCCTTGTCGACGATCCCCGCAGCTTCCCAGCGGTCTACGTTCGGTGCGACCTCCCTGGCCACGAACTCCCGTACCGATTCGCGGAAGAGCTCGTGGTCAGGTTCAAAAAGTCGGCGATCCACAGGTCCGGATCACACGCCCTGGTAGAGGTTCTCGATCTCGTCGGCGTACTTCTCCATCACGACATGGCGCTTCAGTTTCAACGACGGTGTTACTTCCCCCGACTCCGGGGTCCACTCGTCACCGACCACCACCCATTTCTTTATCTGCTCGACCCGAGCGACCGACTCATTCGCCGACTCGACCGCTGCCGTGATCTCGTCCTGGACCTCGGGGAGTTGGGTGAACGATGCCAGGTCACCATACGGCAAACCACGTGACTCAGCCCACGCCGGCGCCTCTTCGTGGTCGATCGCAATGACCATGGTGAGGAACTTCCTCCCGTCGCCGACCATGCAGGCCTTGGAGACCAGCGGGTGGTTGCCAAGAAGAGTCTCCAACTTGGCCGGGGCAATGTTCTTCCCAGCGGCATTGATGATGATCTCCTTCTTGCGGCCGACAATCCAGAGGAAACCATCGTCGTCGATCCGGCCCAGGTCACCGCTGTGCAGCCACCCACCCGAATCGAAACTCTCGGCGCTCTCCTCGGGCAGCTTGTAATAGCCGGCGGTGATCACCCCGCCGCTCATCAACACTTCGCCGTCCTCATCGAGCTTGACCGCGACACCCGGGAGCGCTTTGCCGACTGATCCGATCTTCGCAGCACCGGGGAGGTTGCTCGTCGCCGGCCCGGTCGTCTCCGACATCCCGTAGAGTTCGAAGAGGGGAATGCCGATCGTGTTGAAGAAACGGATCAGGTCGGGGTTGATCGGCGCAGCAGCAGTGATGGCGATCTCCACCTGGTCCATTCCCAGCCCTTCACGCACCTTGGACAGGGCGATCTTGTCGAGGACACCGGCGAGGAACCCTCCGGAGCCGCCATGCTCTTCGGCTTCGACACGGGCCCGATTCGTCTCGAGCGCTTTGTTGAGCAGAATTCCCTTGATCCCTGAGGCATCTTCGAAGCGGGCCATGAGCCTGGAATGGAACTTCTCATAGACACGGGGCACAGCCACGAACAACGTGGGACGGGCCTCCACGATGTAGTCGAGGACTCCGGCGAGGTTCGGGCAGAACCAGACTTCTCCAGCGAGATAGGTGCCGAGGTAATGGGTCGCAAGCCGTTCGGCGATGTGGGCCAGAGGGAGGTAGGAGACCATCCGGGCACCGAGTTTGAGGTTGGCGCCACGCCTGAGGCACTCGATTGTCCACACCACGTTGTGCTGGCTGATCATCACGCCTTTGGGTGTGCCGGTAGTGCCCGAGGTGTAGATGAGCGTGGCCAGCGTGTCGGGCGTGATCGAATCGATCGCCCGGTTCACAACCTCGGGGTCTTCTTGAAGCTTTTGGGTGCCCCTCGCCAGCATTTCGTCCCACGACAGCACCCAGTCTGCGGTGTCGTAGTTCTCCGCGCCTTCCATGAGGACCACGTAGCGAAGGTTCGGCAGTTCGGAGCGGATCTCCTCCCATCGCTTCATGAACTCGAGGTTCTCCAGAATCGCCACAGTCGCCTGGCAGTTGTCGGCGATGTACTGGATCTGGTTGACCGCGAGGGTCGAGTAGATCGTGACCGGGGTGCCACCGGAGTGGACAACCGCGTAGTCGGCAATCACGTGCTCGGGGCGGTTGCTAGCCATGATCGCGACGAATTGGCCACTCGCGACGCCAAGGGAGGCGAGACCGGCCGCGGCCTGATGGACCACCGAGCGATACTGCGACCAGGTCAGATCCTGGAACTCGCCGTTGTCCTTCCAGTGGATCGCGGGCTTGTCGCCATGCCGATCAGCGTTTCGGTTGAAATAGTCGACAATCGTCTTTCCCTCAACCACCGCATCGATCTCGGCACGCTCTGCCAGCACCGCTTCCTGGTTCATGTCTCCTCCGTGGGTCAACCGACAGCTCCGTCATTCCGGAGCTTACTGATTTCGACAGGCTTATAGCCGAGCGAGGCCAGGACCTCATCGGTGTGTTGGCCGGGGAGGCATGGCTCAGAAGGTATATCCGCTGGAGTGCGCCCGAAACGCGGAGCCGGGGCGGGTTGGACCACGCCACCGATCTCAATGAAGGTGCCCCGCTCAGCAAGATGAGAGTCGACCGGCGCCTCGACCAGAGAGCGGACCGGCGCAACACAGGCGTCG
>DATKCM010000059.1:0-13364 GCA_035513195.1 Acidimicrobiia bacterium
CTGTGCAGCCGAGGGTGGCCAGCAGGCCGCTCAGACCATCGTGGCCGATGAGCAAGTCGTCGGTGTGATCGGTACCTCGTGTTCCGGCGCCGCCGCCGCTGCATCTCCGGTGATCAGCGAAGCGGGACTCGCTATGATCTCAGCCTCGAACACCTCGCCTGGTCTGACCTCAGACCTCGAAGGTACCGCAGGGGAGAACTATTACGAGGGTTACTACCGCACGGCCCACAACGACCTGTTCCAGGGTCAGGCTGCTGCGAACTTCGTGTTCAACAACCTGAGCCTCACCAAGGTTGCCTTGATTCACGACGGCGACCCCTACACCAATGGTCTGACGACAGCGTTCGAGAACGCCTTCATCGAACTTGGTGGTGAAATCACCGTCCACACCGCCGTGACCGTCGGGCAGACCGACATGGTCCCGGTACTGACCGAGGTAGCCGCTACAGGACCCGAATTGATCTTCATGCCGATTTTCCCGGCCGAAGCCACATTCATCGTCCAGCAGATCGGTGGCGTCTCGGGCCTTGAGGAAGTGGAGTTGATGGGTGCAGACGGGATCAGCGTGGAGAACTTCATGAACCTTCCCGAATCGGAAGGCATGTACTTCTCCGGACCTGACACCAGATTCGCCACCAACACCAACGAGTCGACCGACTTGACCGGTGAGCAGTTCCTGGCCGACTACCAGGCTGAGTTCGGCTCAGCCCCGTCAGCCGACTTCTGGGGTCATGCCTATGACGCCACAACGATGCTGCTCTCGGCGATCGAAGAGGTAGCCGTGGTAGACGGCGACGTCCTCCACATCGACCGTCTGGCTCTCCGTGAGGCAATCTCTGCCACCTCGGGGTACAACGGCCTCATCGGTGAGATCAGTTGTGACGATTTCGGTGACTGCGGCGCGGCCGTCATCTCCGTCTTCCAGCACATCAACCTTGCCGACCACCAGGCCAGCAAGGCCAATATCCTCTACACCTACCCTGAGAGCTAAGCCTCTCTGATACGTAGGTAAAAACAGAAAGCCCCGGTTCTGGCTAGCCAGGACCGGGGCTTTCGCTTATTGTTCCGGCGCACGTGTCAACCGAGCTCGTTCCGGAAATCGCCAAGACGCGTCGATTCAGATTCAATTGGGTCGACGGCTTCCTCTGGTTCATCCGTGTCGCCGCCATCATCACCATCACCGTCGGCATTATCGGGTCGATCCAGAAATTCGGCGCCGGCGAAGGCCCGTCTGCCGTCGCCTGGCGTGACCTGATCATCTCCTCGATCTCGACGGGAGCGATGTACGGGTTGATCGCCCTCGGATACTCGATGGTCTATGGCGTTCTCGGCTTCATCAACTTCGCCCACGGCGAGGTCTTCATGTCGGGAACGATGGTCGGGCTCATCTCGGCCACAATCCTGTTCAGGAGCGGCTTTTGGGACTCCAACCCCTTTATCTCGATATTCGTGGTCCTGATCGTGGCAATGATCACCTCGACCCTGGTGGCGATCGTGATCGAAAGGGTCGCCTACCGACCATTGCGCGGAGCACCACGATTGATACCGCTGATCACATCGATTGGTGTCTCATTCTTCGTCCAGTACGCATTCGCCGGGCTCTTCGGCGTGGCAATCCGCAACTATCCACCGGCGCCGCCGCAACTGGCTCAGACCATTTCTATATTCGGTTTGCCGATATCGGGGACGCGGGCGCTTGTCATTGCCGTCGCCGTGCTCTCGATGATCGGCCTGTGGTATTTCGTCACCAAGACCAAAACAGGTAGCGCGATGCGTGCCGTGGCCGAGGACAAAGAAATCGCCGGGCTGATGGGCATCGATGTCGACAAGACCATCGTCACCACGTTCGCCGTCGGTGGAGCCATGGCTGGTGTGGCGGGCCTGATGTGGGCGCTTCTGTTCCGGGGAGTCGACTTCCTGACCGGCTTTCTCCCCGGCATCAAGGCTTTCACCGCAGCCGTCCTCGGTGGCATCGGCAACCTTCCCGGAGCGATGCTTGGTGGCGTCATGCTTGGGCTCTTCGAAGGCGTCGGCCCGCTCCTCGTCCTGGACGGACTCGGCATTCCGGGCGTTAGCCAGCTCAAAGACGCCGTGGCCTTCGCTGCCCTCGTCCTGGTCCTGATCTTCCGGCCAACGGGACTCCTCGGGGAACGCCTTGGCTCCGAGGACAGGGTATGAGACTCGACAGATACTCTCGCAAGTGGGGAGTCGTTGCCGGGGTAGTCGCAGCCTTCATGGGAGCCATCGGGATGCTCGATTCGTTCAACGACCGGATGATGATCAGCCCCATCCTCAGTCTCGGCTATATTGCACTTTTCCTCCCAATCGCCGTCTTCGGGTATCTCGCGGCGAGAGGCGAGGTCAACATCCTCGAGGAACCCCGCCGCAACATCGCCGAGGGCGCAGGTAAAGGTGGCCTGGCCGGGCTCATTGCCGGATTGGTCACCGTGGCCTTCCTTGTCGTAACCAACCCGTACAACCTGAGTGAGTTCTTTCCCAACCTCAACAACGCCATGTACGAGGTCATGACCTTCAACCTTGGTCTCGGCATCGGCTCGGTTGTGCTCATCGGCGTTTCGGCCGGCGTCGGGGCGCTTGGTGGCGCCCTCTACGGAGTGGGAGACCAAATGCGGAACGGTATTTTTCGTGCCCTGGGCTGGGTCCTGGGTTTTGCCCTATTCGAACTCGTCGTCAGCGACATCATCGACGTCCGCTCCATCGTCCGCCTCATCTACGCCCCCGGGGGTGGGCTGCAGGTCTGGTCAGCGCTGATCATCGGCGGTCTGGCCTGGTGGCTGAGTGTGAGATACAAAGGCAAGAGCGCTCAATTCTCCGAGATGGCAAGGACATCGGAGGCGGGTTCGAGGCTCCGCTATTCCCTCATTGGGGTCGGGATTCTGCTTCTGGTCTTGCTCCCGATGCTCGTGGGCGGAATTGTCAACGAGCTGCTGGTAAACGTTGCCTTGTTCGTCCTCATGGGGCTGGGACTCAACATCGTCATCGGACTTGCCGGGTTACTCGATCTCGGATATGTCGCCTTCTTCGCAGTTGGTGCCTACGGGATGGCCGTACTCAGCTCACCGTTGAGCCCCCGATTCGACCTGGGCCTCAACTGGTGGGTGGCATTGCCGATCGTTTTGATCTTCGCCGCTATCGCCGGCGTGATGGTCGGCACCCCCGTGATCCGGATGCGTGGCGACTATCTCGCCATTGTCACACTCGGGTTTGGTGAGATCGTGCGCATCCTCCTCCTCTCCGACTGGCTCACACCGTTCTTCGGGGGGGCGCAGGGCATCACCCGCATCCCCGGAATCGTCACCGGCCCGGTGTCGATCAGCGGCACCTCTCCGGAGCTATTCATCTACATGACCATGATCTTCGTGGCCATCGCCGCCTACATCTCCTACCGCGCTCAGAATTCCAGGGTGGGCAGGGCTTGGGCCGCCATGCGTGAGGATGAGGACGTCGCCGAGGCGATCGGAATCAGCACAGTTCAGGCAAAACTTCTCGCGTTCGTCCTCGGCGCCGTCATCGCCTCGTTCGCCGGTGCCCTGTTCTCGGCCAAGGTCGGAACCGTCTTCACCAACTCATTCGACGTAGTTGTCTCCATCATCATCCTGGTTGTGGTGATCGTCGGAGGAATGGGCAGTATCCGAGGCGTTGCCTTCGGTGCCCTGATGTTGATCGGTGTGTTGGGAGGACCCAAGTCGCAGGGTCTGCTCACGGAGTTCTCCGAGTTCAAGCTGCTCATCTACGGCGCAGTCCTGGTCTACATGATGCTCCGGCGACCAGAAGGGCTCCTGCCCTCGGTCCGCCGCTCCCGGGAACTACACGCAGAAGAGGCCGAACAGGATGCCTGGCTCGAGCGCACCGGTGAGTTCGTCGCCGAGGACGTCGAGGAGGCAACAACCTGATGCCGCTACTCGACATCCGGGGCCTGGAGAAGCAGTTCGGCGGCGTCAAGGCGCTCGACGGCATCGACTTCCACATCGACGAGGGCGAGATCGTCTCGGTGATCGGCCCCAACGGTGCCGGGAAGACATCCTTTTTCAACGTGATCTCCGGGATGTTCTCCCCAGACTCGGGATCAATCGTTTTCGACGGGGATCATGTCGCCGGCCACCTGCCCAACGAGATCACCAAGAGGGGAATCGCCCGCACGTTTCAGAATGTCCGCCTCTTTCCCAACCTGACGGTTCTGGAGAATGTGATGGTCGGCCAGCATTGCCGGACCAAACAGGGGCTATTCGGCACCATCTTTCAGACCAAGGCAGAGAAGGCAGAAGAAGAGATGATCGAAACGATTTCTAAAGAGATCCTTTCCTTCTTCGGGACACGGCTTTCGGGATACCGCCACGACCAGCCGGCATTCGTGCTCTCTTACGCCAACCGGCGCAGACTCGAGATTGCCCGGGCCATGGCCACCATGCCCAAATTGCTTCTTCTCGACGAGCCCACGGCCGGGATGAACCCCAAGGAGACCATCGAGCTGACCCAGCTGATCGGACAACTAAGGAGCGAGCGGGGAATCACTGTCGTACTCATCGAACACGATATGAAAGTGGTGAGGAACGTCTCCGATCGCGTGGTCGTTCTCGATCATGGGGTCAAGATCGCTGAAGGAGACTACGAAGCGGTGTCGACCAACGACGATGTGATCGAGGCATACCTCGGGCGACCAACCGGAGACACCGATGACTGATCGCACTCCGGTACTTGCCTTCAGAGGAGTCGACACCCACTACGGAGCGGTTCATATCCTCAGGG
The DNA here is from genome assembly GCA_035513195.1 of Acidimicrobiia bacterium. Classification (GTDB taxonomy): domain Bacteria; phylum Actinomycetota; class Acidimicrobiia; order Spongiisociales; family ZC4RG35; genus MA-ANB-1. Next base: position 4,768 of record DATKCM010000059.1, read on the forward strand.
ACACCAATATTGAGATCTACGAGGGTGAGATGGTCTGTCTGCTCGGGGGCAATGCCTCGGGCAAGACCACAACACTCAAGACAATCCTTGGATACGTGATCCCGAGCTCCGGCATGGTCGAGCTCGATGGTGAAAACGTGAACGAGTGGAGTACCGCCGATCGAGTCGCCCATGGCGTCACCATGGTCCCGGAGAACCGGCGCCTCTTCAAGCGGATGACCGTCCGGGAGAACCTCGAAATCGGGGCCTATCTCCGCCACGGCGAGAACCTCGAATCCGACTACGACCGTGTCTTTGAGCTATTCCCTCGAGTCAAGGAAAGGCTCGGCCAGAAGGCCGGGACACTTTCCGGTGGCGAACAACAGATGGTGGCCATGGGTCGTGCGCTGATGGCCCGGCCCAAGGTGCTGCTGATGGACGAACCTTCGATGGGTCTGGCCCCCAAGCTCGTCGCGCAGAACTTCGAGATCATCGACCAGATCAACAAGGCAGGAACCACTGTCTTCGTGGTGGAACAGAATGCCAACATGGCTCTATCAATCGCCGATCGAGGCTACGTGCTCCAGACCGGCCGGATCGTCCTCGCCGACACGGCCGAAGCCCTACTGGCCAACCCCCAGATGCGCGAGGCATACCTGGGCGATATCTAGACAACTTGCAAGGGGGGACGACCCCTTTATAGCCCAACGCCACGAAGTGGTGGGGGGAGTACCGGCGACAGCATCATCTCTCCCCAGAGCGTTAGCGATGGGGGGAGTACCGGCGACCCCCCATCTCTCCCACCGCCGAAGGGTGGGGGGAGTACTCCGACCGTAGGCCGGTGGGAAGGGGGGCAGGTCCCCACCAACGCTGCTTGGGTCGCGCCGCTGACGCGTCCGCTCTCAACTTGATGCTCTCGACCCCCCTTACCTCCCCGCCCTCGGAGGGCGGGCAGAGACGTTTCCCCCATTCGACTTCGTCTCTGGGGGAACAGCCGCTCGTTCCGCTCGCGAACTTCGTCCGCTCGCTTACTCGCTGGGGGGGACGTCGCCTTCTGACCAGCTTTGTATCTCGGCGGTGTCGAAAAGACGGGACTGATTGACGCTGCGCCTCCTGATGCCGGCGATCCGGTCCGGCGGGGGTGTCACTTCGATCATGGCCTCGCTCGCCTCCTGCCACGACTGACCCAGGATCCGGGTTCGCCATAGATGGCCGATGATGATCCGGACGGCCGCAGTCACGGGAACGGCGATGAGTACCCCTAGGAGTCCAGCCACGGAGCCACCGATAATCAATGCCAGGACGATGACCATGGGCGACAGCTTCACCCTGGTCCGTTGCACGAGCGGGGTGATCACATGGTTGTCGATCTGTTGAATCGCGGTGAAGATCAAGACGGCCCAGATGGCCTGACTCAGGTCACCGGAGAGCAAGGCAACACCCGCGGCGAGAGCTCCACCGACGAACGGGCCGAGGAAAGGGATCAGATTGAGCAACCCGGCGAGCATGCCGATCAGCAGCCAGAAAGGCAGGTCGATCGCCCACATCCCGATGCTTGAGGCGATGCCAACGATGAGAGCGACAAGCAGTTGCCCGCGGACGAACGAGCCCAGCGCGGTTCCGACTTCACCACCGACAAACGCAAACTCCGGCCGGTGCTCGTCCGGGGTCAACTCGAGGGCTTGTGCTCGGTACTTGTCGAGGTCAATCAGGATGTAAAGGGCAAGGACCGGGGCAAGAACGATAACGAGGACAGCCTCGGTCACACCTCTGATGACTGTCCCCGCACCCGCTCCGAATCCGAAAAGAAGTTCCTGAAGTGTCGCCTGATTCGACGGATCGTCGAGCCACTCCTCGATGGCACCCTGGGTCAGGAGCTCATCAACGTCGTAGCCGAGACGACCTGCGACATCCCTGATCCCGTCGACCAATCCGCCCCACAATACGGGCAGGTCCCCGATGAACTCCGCGGCTTGCTCACGGATGGTTGGGAGGACGAGAACCACTATCGCCACAATCAGACCTGCCAGGGCGACAAGGGCGAAAGTAGCGCTGAAGACGCGGCGAAAACCCATCCTGTCGAAGGCGCGCACCGTGGGTTCGAGCAGAAACACGAGGCCAGCGGCGAACACAAGAGGAAGCCAAATCACCCGAATCGACTCAGCGACGAATAGGAACACGGCGAAGAGGGCGATTCCCCCGACAGCCGTCCAGACGATCAGGGCACTACGTCTGAGGCGATCAGATGGCACGCGGCGAGTGTACCCACCGTTTCCTATCGGACGCGAATCTCGACAATGGCGCCGTCGGCCACCGAAATAACCCAGCCCTGCCCGGTCACCGGCGATGCCGCCCCGACGTCGGTGCGCTCCCAGTCGGACGGAATCTCGGCCGGACCGACAACCCTCACCGGCACATCCTCAGGGACTTTTACGACGAAATCCCCCGACACGGTGAGTGGCGTGCTCCGCTCAACCGATCCAAGCTGCACGGATCCGGTACCCGTCAGCTGGAGGTTCTCGACTACCAGCCCGCTGAGATCGGCTTCGATGTTTCCCTCCAGCGTGAATGACCAGGCAGGCAACGGAGAAAGGTTCACCCGCCACCCGGCCCACATGAACAGGCCCGGGTCTTCAGAGGGGGAGAGGACAACAGACACATCGGAATCCTGGGAACGTTCCACAGCCTCGGGAGCTGCAATGTCTCCGCCCCGGCGCAGCGGCTCGGCTTCGTAGAGCCGCCCCGGCGGACCGACTGCAAGCACCAGGTCGCCGCCCGGGACTCTCGCGGAGAAGCCCCCAGATGTGAAACCGGAATCGGTGCTTCCGGTCAATGACCCCGCTGAAGACGGCATGAGGGCCCATCCCTGCACATGCCCCACGACAAAGACAGCCGCAACCGCCACTGCTGCCACCGACACCAACCCCCCGATATGAAGCGCGCCTAGCGTCCGTCCCCTTGCCCAGAGGCCGAGGCCGAGGAGGACAACCCAGACGGGCCACCATGAGACAACGTCGATAACCAGCGATGTGCTCAGAACTCCGAACACGACCAATCCAGCGATGATCAGCGTTGTGACTACGGGAAGGGTCCAAGTCCTACCACCCCGTTTCCGGGGAGCGACATGGGTCATTCCTTGTATCCGGTACCCAATACCACCACAAGGTCGGCGCCCGGCTTGAGAGTCTCATCGGGGAGGGGTTCGGCGAGCGCCTCGGTTCCGCTGTCTTCAAGCATGTACTCGGCGAGCGCGTTGGCTTCCGCCGAGAAGCCGTCACGGAACCAGATTCGTGTCGGGTTCTGCGCGGGGCTGTAGTCATCCGCCTGCAGGGTCTGATAGCCCAGGTCGGCGAGCTCCTGGGTGAACCGGCCCGCGACTCCGCCAATCCCCACCGAGTTGAGCACCACGACGCGCACATCTTCGTTAGCACGAACCGGGATCGTGGCCGGCGTCGTGGTGGTTGAGGGAACGGTCCCTTCCGTTGTGGAGCTTTCTCCGAGAGTTGTCGATGTGGAGGTCGACGTCGTTGAGCTGGTTGTGGTCGTCTCCGATACGGTGTCGCCGGCAAAGAGGAACAGAAGGAAAAAGACTATGGCTCCAACGGAGATGATCGCCGCCACCATGATGGCAAGATCGCGATAGAAGTTGCCGCCGCCCCCCAAATGACGCCCCTTGTTGGCCATCAGCCGACCGCCTCTGCCGTTCCTTGGGACTCGATGATTCGTTCAAGTCTGAGCACGGTCAGAGGATCATAGGTTCTGGCAGCGATATCAAAAATCAGCTCTCGAAGGCGCGTGTAATACGCCTCGGCGGTGAGGCCGAGATCCCATTCGATGATCCAGTCCTTGGGGCCTGATCGATTAGCCCATCCCCGCTCGAAGTCGAGGAGGGCCCTGTCCATGTCGTCGAGCATCGAAGCCAGCGTATTTGCGGCACCGTTCTTACCTGGGCATTTCACCGGCTTTGTGTCCGTACCCACTCTTCGAGGCGCCCATCGGCGGTGAAGGCACGCACCCCGACCAATGCGACAACGGTGACGACCGCCATTGCCACTGCACCCAGAATCAAATACATGATCACGAGCTGGACCAGGACAGCGCTGAATGCGTCCGCCCCGGCGAGCAACATACCGGTCATGGCGCCCGGCAAGGCAATCAGACCGACCACCTTGGTCCTCTCGATCTGTGGGATTAGCGCAGCCCTCACTGCCTCTGGTGCGATGATCCGGTTGACGGCAACGGAGTCCATGCCGAGGGCAAGGGCGCCTTCGATTCTCCCCGGATTGTCCGTGAAGGCTTTCGCAGCCACATCCATGGCAAGCACCGCCGATGGCATGGTGTTGCCGAGCGTGATTCCCGCGACGACCACAAAGGTGACCGGCTCCAGATCGAAGACGTCGAGCCCGAATACTATCCCGAGGCACACAGCAAGTGCACCGGCGAGAGCTGCATAGGCCCCGGCGCGGACCATCGGGATCCGGGGTGCGCGGCGTTTGACCACCTCAACCGAGACGATGACCATCCCGACCACCCATACCCACGCCCACGTCATGGCGGATGCCGACTCGAAGATGAGTCGAAACAACAAACCGACGACAAGAAGCTGAACCGCGGCGCGAAACGCTGACCAGAGGATTGATCGCTCGGCTCCCAGCCCGGTCCTCAACGACAGGACGACTGCCACCAGGATCAGGACAGTCGACACGAGCACATCCTGCCAGCCGATTTCCATGCCGCCATGAAAGCGCTTCGGTCCTCCGGTCGGTGGCGAGATGAAGCAGTGCGCGAAAAATCACAATCCAGGTTATCGAACATCTGTTCGATGAATCAGCTAGGTCCCAGTCGCATGCCCCAGGACAGCATCCACCGCCTGAACCGTGAATGGGAGCGACTCCGGCTCAACTACGGGATCGCCGACTCCCCTTCCGAGTTGGACCGGCTACTTCTCAAATCACGAAGGAAACGAGCCCGGCTGCGAGATCTGCGCGCCCGCCTCGCCGCGATCCAGTCCGAAGTCGAGCCCGAGATCCCGATGCCGGCACCTCCCGAACCGGCGGCGCCGCAACCGGCCGAGGCTCCGTCCAAAGAGCCTGTAACTCAGACGTTGAACACGATCGTCGAACAGGGTGACTCGACGAGAAGGCGCTCGACTTTGGATCCGAGGTAGAGCCGGTGTGAGCCTGCCCGGACATTTGTGCCGAGAATGAGCAGATCGATGTCCTGAGAGGCCCTCTCCAGAATCGAATCGACAACCCCGGTCCCCATCACCACTTCGGTTGCTACCGATACCCCCATCGACTCCCCGACTGCTCGCAGCGCACTGACCACGCCCTGGCCCACTTCGAGCCGCGAGGCCGGGGTGGTTTGCTTTGAGATCGCTATGGCTGTCGACGACTCGGGGTCGATGGCATGGAACAACAAGACCTGGCTCTCCTCGCCGCTGAGGGCAAATGCGAGGTCTGCAGCGCGCGATGCCGCGGCGGCTCCTCCCGTGGGGACCATGATCCTGAGGGGAGGCCATTGGTTGCCCCGGGAGGAGAAGATCACACTGGGGCATGCAACAAGCCTGACGATCTCGTCAAGAGTCGCTTCGAATAGATAATCCGGCCCACCCCCCGGTTCCGGAGCTCCGAGCAAGACAAGGTCGTAACCCTTTTCGGACTCCCCCACGATGGATTCGACAGGGTCGCCCGTAACAACCCGCTTCGTGACCACAAGCCCATCGGGAACCTGCTCTTCAAGACCGGTCAGATACTCGGCGGCACTGCGACGGTCCGCAGGCTCAACGACGCTCATCAGCGTCACGGCAGGTGAATCGCCTCGGAAGCTGCTGAGAATCGTCGGGTCGAACGACCTGGCCGAGCCTTCCTCGCGGAGACGGACGGGGGCGAGGATCCGGTTGACTGTCAGCGAGGGTTTCCCGCTCACGGTTGCCTCGGACTCACTCTTCATCAAATACCGCAACCCGACCGGAGCCATGACCGAGGTGGCGAGAGACACCACCACCAGCATTGTGTACAACTCGACACCGAAGATTCCCATCGACAGCCCGATGCTGGCCACGATCACACCGAGCACGCCCCTGGCATTGAGGGCAACTCCGTACGCGGCGGCGTGTCGGGTCCCTATCCCTCCAAAGTAACGAGCCCCGACAAACGAGCCGATCAGCTTTCCAGCCGCCGCAGTGGCGAGCATTACCACCGTGATCCAGAGCAGATCGACCTGGAAGAGCAGCCCGACGTCCAACCTCAATCCGGCAGTAGCGAGGAAGACCGGGGCGAAGATGCCGTAGGTGAGGCTCTCCAACTGGCGACCGGTCTCAACAGGGAGGCGGCGCAGCCGACCGAACATCATTCCGACGGCAAAGGCGCCGAGGATCGGTTCGAGGTGGAGGGCCTGGGTGAAGGCGCCCCAGGCGAAGGCGATGAATATGACGAGACTCAGGACCCGGTCCCGCATCTGCACCCGGTCCAGCACCAGATTAAGACTCCACCGGGTGAGAGGCCCGATGACCACAATGGTGGCGACAATGAACACGATCACAGCTCCGAGAGTCGTCGCCACATCCCCGAAGGTGACCACTCCAGCCGTCGCCAGAGAGGTGACCAGCCCGAGGAGGGTCCACCCGAGAACATCGTCGATCATCCCGGCGGCAAGCACCGTCTGGCCAAACTCGCTCCGGAGCAGGCGGAGATCGGAAAGGATCTTGGCCAGGACCGGAATCGCAGAAAGGGCGAGGGCGACGGCCAGAAACAAACTGAATGCAACTCTGTTGGAGGCCGGCCCAAGCAGGGAATCAGGAAGCCAGTTGCCGAGCGCAAGTCCGAAGGCGAACGGGACCACAAGGCCCCCAAGTCCGACGGCAGTGGCGCTGCGGAGTCTTGCCCGGATCAGCCCCAGGTCGGTCTCCATCCCCACCATCAGGATCAGCGTCATAACACCGATCAGGGCGACGACGTCGAGCAGCTGTGACTGGATGAGGGTCTCCGGCACAACCAGCTTGCCGAATGCCGGAAAGATGCCACCCAGAACAGATGGGCCAAGAACGACGCCAGCCAGGATCTCGCCGATGACTGCGGGCTGTTTGAACCGTTCCATCAGCCCTCCCAGCAGCCGGGCGGCCCCTAGGAGCAATGCCACCGAGAAGACAAGCTTGAGCAGATCTCCGTGGGCGATTCCCGAAAAAGGCTCCAATAGTCAATCCTTCCTCACGCCTACGGGGTTAGCTGACGGGCTCGAGCTGGAAGGTGCTCTACCCGGTCTCTTTACCGGAATACGCCCCAAGTTTGGGTTCCCCGTCCCGGCGCTTGACCAGGTTCGGCATTGCGAGGAGATAGTACATCGCGATGCGAAGATCTATGAACCGGTGGGACGCGAGCACATCGTCTCGACTTCGCGCAGTCTCCCTGATCCTACTTACGCGCCTCCGCCTCACTCGCACCTTCGCGCGGAGAAGAGCGAGCTCGGGCAGGCGCGTGAGTTGCTACTTGACGAGACTCGGCGGCTCCCGCCTAGGGTCCTCGGCACGCTGCGCGAGCCGCTGGAGGAGAGCGCTATGACGATCTCGCGGCGGCGGGTAGACTCGTACGGCTATGCTGCCCGATCGACGCTGGGTGCTCATTCTCGGTTATACAGGTGCGATTCTCGCCGCAGCGCACGCCTATGCGTTCCGTGTGATTATCGGCGCACTCAGCGAACCCGGTTTTTCGTTTCGAGGAGACATGCGGGAGCGTCTCACGTATTTCGCAGCGAACCAGTCGCTCTTCCTCGTATGGCTCTTCGCGGCTGTCGGCTTGTGGATCGTCCTCGTTGCCCTGCTGCCCGCTATCTGGCGCGCCCTCGGGCGCGGCTGGGCGGCCACCGCTGTCGTCCTTCTACTGTTTATAGGAGCCGCCGTTAACCTCACCGGCGACGGAGCTCAGTTTCCTATTCTCTTCCTGAGCGCGAACTATGCGGGCGCTGCGGAATCGCTACGTCCAGGCCTCGAAGCGGCCGCAAGCGAAGTGAGCCGCGCGGTCAGCACGCTCTTGATGCCCGGTGGCTTCTTGTTCTTCCTCGGTTCTCTGGCAGCTGCCGTAGTCGCCGCGATCCGCAGGCCACCGGCGGGACGCTGGTATGGGCTGTTTTTCCTCCTCTTCGCGCTTTCCAACGTCCCCGTCGGACCTCCGCTCATTGCCGCGGTCCTCAACCTCCTGTTCTTCGGCGCCATCGCCTATCTCACCGAGCGCGGTTTGGCCCGCGAGGGAGCCGCCTAGGGAGGTCCCCTCCACCGCCGGATAACCGCAGATCTCGAGTGATATCGCCCGATCCCCAGCAATCGTCACGTGGGTGATGGAGTGGCGGCGTTCGGCCCAGGCCGCTCCCCTTATTCGCCGTACCAGATCGAGGTAGGTTCCTCGTGGGGACGAAACCCGCTATAGCGGAGTGCGACGACCTCCCGTGCCGTAATCCGGCACGGCTATCAAGGCAAGATGCCTACAGGAGGCACCGTAATGGCGGAGAATGACGTGGCTCGCAACCTCAAGGGCATGGACGAGCTTGACTTCAAGGGATGGAACGACGCCGACTGGGACGGGGTGTTCGCCCACTACCACACCGACGACGTGCTCGTGGATGTC
>DATKCM010000060.1:0-3140 GCA_035513195.1 Acidimicrobiia bacterium
GGAGAGCGTGGTGGCGCGATGTCGGCAGGGGAGCGGCAGCTGGTGGCATTGGTACGTGCCTGGATCGGGTCGCCGGACCTGCTGGTGCTCGACGAGGCAACCTCAGCAGTGGACCCTTCGCTTGACGTTGCGTTGCGCCACGCCATGGAACGTCTTACCAGAGGTCGGACCTCGGTGACAATCGCCCACCGTCTCGCCACCGCCGAGAACGCCGAGAAGGTGCTCGTCTTCGACAACGGACGCCTGGTCGAGGAAGGCCGCCACAGCGACCTGCTGGCCGCTGGCGGCGTCTACGCAGATCTCTTCGCCGACTGGTCAGCTGGCACCAAGACGGTCTAGTGGTCTGTCGTTGAAATAGGGCGAGGGTGTCTCCGAGTCATCGGCGCCATCTGGCAAGGAGAAAAGCGCAGTCGCAGCCGGGAGCTGCGGCGAGCATTTTCGACGCAGCCAGGGGTGGCGAGGGCCGGAGAGACACCGCCAGTATTTCTGCGACGGGCCACTAGCTACACAACCGGAGGCGGGACGTAGCGGCCTTCGGTGTACCTGCCGCCTTCTATGTCTACCTCCCAGATGGAACCTTTGGAGCAATAGAAGCGGGAGCGGAGCGTGAGACCGAGCCACATCAGGCGATTCATTGTCGCCGGGATCACGTCACCATGGGAGCAAAGGACAGCGTTGGCACCGGCGAGGTGGTGGATCAGGTCGTAAGAGGCGTCGACGTCCGGGCCCTCGGCGAGGGCGTCGGAGATTTCGACCCTGGCACCGATCATTTTCGCCAGCGGCTCAACGGTCTGGACGCAGCGCTTGTAGGGACTGGTGACGATCCGCTCGATCTCACGCTCCCGCAGAGCTTCGGCGATGGCTATTGCCTGCGCCTTGCCCTTTTTGCTCAAAGGGCGTTCGCGATCGTCCCCATTGAAGTTGTCACGGTTTCCTGCTGCTGCGTGGCGGAGGAGGTGGATCGTGCCGGTCTCGGCGACCTTCTTCAGGTCGAAGTCCGTGATCAGGCTGCGGTCGTGCTCGTAGTCGAGCAATTTCCTGGCCGCTTTGCGGCCCATCCATTTGACCTTGTCGACTTCGTTGTTCTTCTTGAACCCGGGGCTGTCCGGTAGCGGCCGCATTGCGAACCAGTCGACCTCCTTCATCCCCGATCCGACCCGATATCGGGTCGTGGTGAGGGGGGCGACGATCCGGCAACGCAATCCGGTCTCCTCGAGGATCTCTCTGACCGCGGTCGCTGCGGAGGATTCGCCGTTGTCTGCCTTCCCTTTGGGAAACGACCAATCGTCGTATTGCGGACGGTGGGCCACGAGGACCTTGAGGTTTCCTTTGTCGGTTTTCCTCAGTATCACGCCACCGGCGGCCCTGACGGTTCTTGTCACCGGCGGCAGGTTACCCATGCCTCGCGGTGATCAGGGATAGTTAGCGGAAGAAGTTGGACAGGGTGGGACGCCCGGGTGCGCGGGCCTCGACCATGTGATCAACCCCAGTGAGGTCGATGCTGATGTCGGAGCATGTTTGACAAACCTGTCGGGTTATGCCGCCCCCGATCATCTGTGTTTCCCCATAGTCGTGTTGACCTTTCCTGCACGAAGACAGCTTGTGGCGCGGCCTCGACTCTGGTCTGAGATGGCTCATACCTGATCAGACTAGAGTGCCGGATGGGGCATCTGCGGTTCTCAGCTGACTATTACCACCCGACGAAGTCACTAGCCACTGCGGGTGCGCGGGTTATGAAACTGGCGTGCCTTGCCGATAGACGATCGATTTAGATTTATCCGGAGCGAAATGACCTGCAAATACTGTTCGAACAACTTGCCAGAAGGAGTGGCGACATGCCCGCATTGCGGCCGCGCCCGTGACCCTGTTGATAACACCGAGTCGGAAGTCATCGAGGCGTCCCAGGCCCAGGAGGCGACAAGGCCATGGCTGGTCGGGGTCGTTGTCGGGATCCTGGTGCTGGTAGTTGGAGCTGTTTTTTTTGCGTTGTTACGCAACACTGCCGCTGGAGCCTTCTCAGATCGGATGCCAGCCGATGTGGTCACGTATGTCGCCCTCGACGTAGGAGAGCTGACCTCCGCCGAGTCGAAGGCTGTGATTGAGGAGTTCAGTGGCCTCGTCGAAATCGGCACCGGCGAGGAGTTCGACATCAACACGGCCTTCCAAGATCTGCTCGACGAAGTCGAGGCGCAACTTGGCCCCGATCTGACCTACTCAGAAGACATCGCCCCTTGGGCGTCGGGGTCGATAGCAATCGGCATGCGGATGTCCGAGGACCTTTTCGACCAATCCGTCGTTGTGTGGGTTTCCGGTCGGGACGAGGCAGCCCTCGCCGCTTTCCTCAACAAGATGGACCGGCTCGCTGCTGACGAAGGCGTCGTAACTTCGCGGATCACCGTCGGCGGTGTCGACTTCATCACAAGTGACATGTTCGATGGAGGGCTCGTCGGTCAGGTTGGACCCGATCTTCTGGTGGTCACCGACCAGGCCCTGGCCGAAGAGGTCCTCGCTTTGACCCCTGAAACCAGCCTGCGCGGAGTTTCAGGGTTTGTCGAGCGGATGGGCCTTCTCCCGCAGAATGCGGTCGTCACCTTCGCCACCGATTCATCGGCAACCGGGACGTTCGGACTCGGCTCGGCGGCGACCGGGCTGCTCGGCTTCGGTCCCGGCGCGTTCGACGAGACATCTCAGCCGGACACGTCGGCAACCGGTTGGTCCGTCGGGTCGTTTTCAGTGGAAAACGGCAACATCCGGATCGACAGTGTCTCCGGCCTCGACCCCGAAGCTGCATTTGAGCTCAGCTCCGACTCGCCCGCTATCGACGAACTGCCCGGTGAGGATGCGATCGTTTTCGTCAGGTTGGCGGGGATCGGCCAGGGGCTTCAGACTCTTGCCGAAATGTACGGGCCGGGGGTGAGTAAGGACATAGAGCTGTTGACCGGCGTCACCCTTGATGAGATCCTTGGCCTCCTCGGAGTGGATACAGCAATTGCTATCTCGCCATCCTCTGAGCCTGAGATCCCGGTCGGCGCCGCTTTTGTCGGGGTCGGCAGCGGTGATGCTGGTCCTGTTGTGGACCAGCTCAACCAGGTCATTCTCCAAAGCGGCGGAGTCAACGCGACCGAGGTCGCAGGAGGCTA
>DATKCM010000061.1:0-9206 GCA_035513195.1 Acidimicrobiia bacterium
AATGAAATGACTGTCAACATTGATGCACACGGCTCCAACGAGGCCGTAGTCCGGCCGGAAGATCGGGACCGTCGTGCATTTGAACTGGCGTGCACCGATATTGAGTTCGTAATTGACCTTGTCTTCGCCGCGCTGACGGCGGGTTTTCAGATCCAGGACCAGGTTGGTGGCGCCACTACCGACTGAACGGCCGGTTACCTCTCCGTTTCTGAGGGCGACCAGTGAATGCGACGGGTTAACGAGGTTGTGCAGAAGGATCTCGATCCCGGTATTGGGAAATGATCGTCCGAGTTGGTCGACCAGTCGCCTGTAGTTTTCCAGATACATGATGTTGTCGTCGACGACCCCATCTCCGTCGTACATCGCATAAAGGCGTTTGTACTCCTGCAGGCTGTTGCTCGAAAACGTGTCGCGAACCAGGTTTTGTTCCCCGATCACTATTAGCTCTCGTGCCGCCCTTGCGTTGCGGTTCTCCAAAAGGTGGCGCACCCCCTCTGAAAAGAGACCGGGGTCGAACTCGACGTGCCCGTCGGTGTTAACTACGAAGGGGTAGAAGCTGTACTCCTCGAGTCGACGGTCGCCCTCCTCGGGTTCAGGTCTGCCGTCCGGTCTGCTGCGCTGGCCGAGAACGTAGGCAATGGCACCTACCACGGCCACCAGCAGGACCGCGATTACGGCGACCAGTGGATCCAACATTTAGCTTCTCAGACTGAGACGTCCATTGGGTGCAACTATAAGCCACCAGTATTTAACAGCGCTGGCCAACGCCGCTTACCGCCGAAGTCTCAGGTTGCGTAGGCCGGGCGGTCGCCGGGGAGTAACCGCCGCCGGCGACGACGATGACTCCAGCTACCGCCCCGGTTTTCGCGCCTACCCGGCGGTTATGCCCCCGCTGAAAAAGGACCGTTGCCTCCGTTTCGGACCGAGATGAGCCGCCGCTTCGGGTGGGATTGCGAGACAGGAAACGCATGGCGATGTCGGTGTCCAGATCACCGAAAGCGGCTAACGCTCCCGGCCATGACACCTCCAGAGTGGCTGCCAGCTGGTTGGTGGCTCGCACTCGCCGGCGTACGAGACGGACATGAGGCGTGCTGATTTGCCGTAACGCTCGAGTCTCTTCTGAGAACGGACGTAACGTTTCCAGATGGTCGATCCTCAGACGCAGCTAAGTGAAGGCAACGTTGGCAAGGTTGCGCTCTAGCCAACTGAGCTACTTCCGGGAACTGCCCGAAGATTAACTACCTCCGGCTGTATGGAAAGGTCACGATCCCGTTGATCCGAATCCGCCGGCACCGCGCTCGGTCTCGTCGAGATCGTCCACCTCCACCCAGTCGACGGTCGGGGCAGGGACGATTGCGAGCTGAGCAATTCTGTCGCCGCGGGCAAAGTGGGCTGTCTCCTTCCCGTGATTGATCAGAATCACCGCGATCTCCCCCCGATAGCCTGAGTCGATCAACCCCGGCGAGTTGACCAGGCCGACCCCGAGACGATCGGCGTGCCCACTTCGCGGCAGCACAAGGCCCGCCCATCCTGGAGGTATCGCCACGGCAAGCCCGGTCGGAGTTTTCGCCCGCTCACCGGGCGGAAGCAGAAGTTCAACTCTTGTGTGTAGGTCGACCGCTCCGTCGCCGATATTGGCGGGAGAAGGAACCGGAAGTTCCGGATCGAGTCTCTTGAAGGTAACCTGCATGGTGTTCACCGGGGCTTCGGGCGGAATTACCACGTGAGCGTAATTGAGGACGCCCGATGACAGTCAAAACGCACAAGCGACCAAGAAGGCAGCGTTACTCCATGATGGAGTCGCTGGGCTTCACCGAGACGCCGAGCGTCTCCTACTCGTTCCCGCGCCCGGTTTCTCCAAAGCCCACACCCGCGCGACTCGTGTCGACCAACGGCAACCGGAGTTCGACTGTCGACGAGATGTGGAACACGACCGAGTTGCAGGCCGGTTCGATGACGGATTGGAAGCCGGTCGATATGGAGCGGCGTCTCAACAAGAAGGTCAGATATCCGCTCATCGCGATCTGGGTGGTCATCATCGGTGTGATCGCTGCCGGCGCTGTATGGATCTGGCAAAACTCTGACAGGGCTTCCGCCACTGCCTTCGCCGACGTCCAGGTTTCAGCAGCAGAACTCGCCGCAACCCTCGATCCGCTCATCGAAGCCACAGCCTCGATCGACCCCAATACCGAGGCGGTCTCCGAAACCATCCTCTCGTCGGCAGCGGACACCGACGAGGCGAGCCGTACCCTCTTCTCCACAGCTGCTGAGTTGTCAAGCTCCTACGCGACAAGCAGGGCACTCGCCAGCGACGCCGCCACACAGACTTTGAATGTCACAAAGAGCTTGACCAACACCACCGCTTACCTCGCGGCGATTACTCCGGTGCTAACGGCACCCTCTTTGATAACCGAGCCAGACCTGATCGACCTGGGGTCGGCAGCTACCGATTTCGGTAGTTGGAGGGCCCGCTTCGACATGGTGGTCTCGAATCTTCCTGAAGGTGTGCTGTCTCCGGTCACAGCACACCTCACGGGGATAGGAGATGAGCTCGAAACGATCCAGGGCGCATACCTCGACGGGTTGCGCGAGGACGACCAGGCTGCGGCACTGGAAGCAGTCCGCACTCTCGAGGGCCGTCTGGCATCGGCGTGGAACCTTCTCCTCGAGGAGGTGGAGCTGGCTAAAGCATCGATTCAGGGCGATATCAATACAGCGAGAGAGACCCTGGTTTCACTGACCGGATGATTCGAGGGCCGCTACTTCCTTCTCGAAGTCGGCAGCGTCCTTGAAGTCTTTGTAGACGGAAGCGAAACGAAGATAAGCGACCTCGTCGAGCGCCTTGAGACGTTCGAGCACCTCGCGGCCGATGTCATCGGATCTGACCTGAGGCCCCAACTTGCGCAGGGTCGCCTCTACCTCGGCTGCCAGTTCCTCCACGGCGGAGCCCGAGATCGAACGGTCGGCCAACGATGCCGACATTCCCGAGACGAGCTTCGCCGCCGAGAAGGGCTCCAGATGGCCGTCGCGCTTGCGAACCATCATCTGGGGCTCAGTCCTCTCATAGGTCGTGAAGCGGTTCTGGCACGCCTCACAATGCCGACGGCGACGGATCGACTCGCCGCCTTCTGCCGGACGGCTGTCGATCACACGCGTCTCATCAGAACCACATGTGGGGCAAAGCATCGCCCCAGCGTAAACCAAAAGAGCGCTCTTAGCCCCTGGGGACCAGCAGAACCTGGCCGGGATGGATCAGCCCATCGCTGAGGCCGTTCAACTCCTGGATCTCGACCACGGCTGACCTGGGGTCGATCCCGGGCAAGCTGTTTTGGATGGCGATAGCCCAGAGCGTCTCCCCGGAACTGACGACATATTCCACGGTCTCGACTGGCACATCTGCATCTGCGGGACGGCTGACAAAGAGGAAGACCAGTGACAGGACAAGCAGTAGGACAAGCAGTCGGACGGACAGCTGGAGTGTTTGCCTGTGCACCGGTCTTCCTTTCGTCGTAATTGGCCCCGACGGATCGGAGCAGGTTGTGCGGTTGACGTCCGGTTGAGCCGAACGTACGTTCGATAGATTACCGAACATCTGTTCGATGTCAAGCGGAAAAGATAAATCGAACAAATGTTTGGTAGGAGCGCCAACATCTCCTAATCTTACGAACACCTGTTCGAAGGAGTCACAAGATGTTGAGCAAGCGCCAGCAACAAGTTCTCGAGTACATAAGCGAGACCGTGAACGACCGGGGCTATCCACCCTCGGTCCGCGAGATAGGCGATGCCGTCGGCCTCTCCTCACCGTCCAGTGTTCACAGCCAGCTATCAGCGCTCGTTGAAATGGGGATGATCACCAGGGACCCGACGAAGCCGCGCGCCATAGTTGTGGTGGAAAGCCAGGCCCAGAAGACCTCAACTCCCGCCATCGACGACCGTCTCCGGGAGATTCCTCTGCTCGGGCGGATCGCCGCCGGTGCTCCGATCCTTGCTGCCGAACATGTCGAGGAGGTCATGCCTCTGCCGGTTTCCCTGGTCGGCAACGGGCCGGTCTTTCTCCTCGAGGTCAAGGGTGATTCGATGATCGATGCCGGGATCCACGAAGGCGACCTGGTAGCCATTCACAGCCAGGATGAAGCCCGCGACGGTGAGATCGTCGCCGTCCTCGTTGACGACGACGAGGCCACGGTCAAACGGCTCCGCCGCGAAGACGGGAAGGTGATTCTCGAGTCGGAGAACCCGGCCTACGAGCCAATGGTCTTCACTGACGGGGTGAATCTGATCGGAAAGGTCGTCAGCGTCCTTAGGCGCTATCCCTGATTGACCGCGAGGGCCCGGACTGCTAACCGGCCCAGACTCCTTCGAACACGTACTCCACCGGGCCGCGGAGCCAACCGGATCCGTCGCGGAAATCGACAGACCCGACACCACCTGGCACTCTCACTTGAATCGGTGACTCCATATGCGCAGCCTTGGTTGCGACAAAGGCAGCTGCCACCATCCCGCTGCCACATGCCAGCGTTTCGCCGACGCCACGCTCCCAAACCCTCATCGTGACTTCACCGTCGCCAAACCGCACGAACTCGACGTTCGTCCCGTTCTCGAACTGTTCGTCCTTCTCGACCCGGGGTCCGACAACACTCACCCAGGCGGCGTCGATGTCATCAACCTCGACGACGGCATGCGGGTTGCCGACGTCGATCAGGTGATAGCGCTCGCCGTCGATCTCGCTATGACCGGTCACCTGCACCGGGCCGAGCTCGACATCTATCTCGTCGCCTGCCAGGCGGACCTGACGGGTACCGACGGGTGTGAGCACCTCGAATTCATCACCGGAAACCATGCCCCGGTCCAGGGCGAAGCGGGCGACACACCTGAACCCGTTTCCGCACATCTCCGCACGGTCACCGTCGGCGTTCCAGTAATCCATTTGCACCGGGGAACCCGACGTCACCACCAGCAGCCCGTCGGCGCCGACCCCGAACCTGCGGTCACACAAACGACGGATCTGATCGGCTGACAGATCCACCGGAGCCTCAGCAATGACAAAGTCGTTGCCCCATCCGTGCATCTTCGTGAAGTTGAGGTTCACAACAGCTCTTTCTGAATTCGATCACACACCTGAACCGGATCCGCCGACCACGGTATCCACTGAACTCTCGGGTCACGCTGAAACCAAGTCCGCTGGCGTCGGGCCAGCTTACGGGTGTTCCGGGCAATCTCGTTGAACGCCCGGTCAAGAGTCCATTTTCCGTCCAGGGCATCGAGCACCTCGCGATAGCCCACTGCGGCGCGCGCATTTCTCCCGAGACGTGGTGCCATTTCCCTCACCTCATCGACCAACCCACCCTCACGCATGGTCTCCAGCCGCTTGGCAATCAGAACTTCGGAGCGCTCGCCGGGGTCGAGACCGAATGCCCGGAACTCGAAATCGGCGTCGTAGCGTCGGAGCCGGTCGGCTTCGGCGGTGTGTGCTCTCTCGGTGGGTGTCCCCCCGCCAAGGCGATAGATCTCCAGAGCGCGCACCACCCGCCTCTTGTTATGCATGTCTACGTGTTGAGCTGCGGTTGCATCAACCGATTCCAGCTCTGCCCGGAGATCCTCCAGAGCCAGTTCATCGAGGCGAGGGCGTAGCTCGGGGTTGGTCGGCGCGAAGCTCATCGGATCGACGAGAGACCGGAAGTGGAGCCCGGAGCCCCCGGCGATGACCAACGGAATCGAGGCACCCTCGAGGATGCGGCGGCCCGTATCACTGAACTCCGAGACGGAGTAGTCGACTTCGGGCTCGACAATGTCGACCATGTGATGGCGGATCTCACGGCGTTGGAGAATTGTTGGCTTCGCCGTGCCGATATCCATCTCCCGGTAGACCTGCATCGAGTCGACCGAGATGATCTCGGCTCCTGTCCGCCTCGCGAGCTCCATCGCCACCGCCGACTTGCCCGACGCCGTCGGCCCGACAATCGCAGTCAGTTGACTCAGGCCGGGCTTCCCGAGAGGCTGTGGTGACCGGCTGAGTCGATCACGACATCGAGGAACGAGCCGGCGGGGTGCTGGCCGGGGACACTGACCACCTTGCCGGTACGGGTTCGGGTCGTCGCCACATCCGGCCTCTTCCGGGACGGGCCCTCACTGAGGACTCCGACAGTCTTTCCGACAAGCTGCTGGTTCTTCTGGAGTGAAACCCCATCCTGGAGGGCGACGAGCCGGTTAAACCTCTCTTGGATCACATCGTGAGGAACGAATTCGTCAACCATCTGAGCGGCAGCCGTACCGGGCCGGGGGCTGAAGATGAAGGTGAACGCAGCGTCGAAGTGCGCCTCCGCAACGACCTCCATCGTCGCCTCGAAGTCTGCGTCGGTCTCGCCCGGGAATCCAACGATGAGGTCGGTGGTTACTGCCAACCCGGGAATGGTCTCGCGGGCCATCGCCAGCCGGGCCAGATATTTCTTGCGGTTGTAGCCGCGGTGCATGGCACTGAGAATCCGGTCAGAGCCGGACTGGAGGGGGAAATGAAGTTGTTCGCACACCGCCGGTGTCTCCGCCATCGCTTCTGCCACATCGATCCGGAAGTCGTTGGGGTGCGGACTCATGAAGCGGACCCTCTTCACCCCGTCGACCGCCCCGACCCGACGGAGGAGGTCCCCGAAGATCGGTCGGCGACGACCGTCGAGGGCGAGATCGCGCCCGTAGGTGTCGACGTTCTGGCCGAGAAGCGTCACCTCAACCACCCCCTCGGAGGCGAGACGCTCGACCTCACGGACAATGTCGCCGGGACGCCTGCTTATCTCCACACCGCGTACGGAGGGGACTATGCAGAAGGTGCAGGTGTTGTTGCATCCGACCTGGATTGTCACCCATGCGGAATGTTCCAGCTCTCTTCGCACTGGCAGAGATGACGGCATTGCCTGCAACTCGTCCACTACCTCGATGATCGGGCCCCAGTGCTCGGCGTGGTCCATAAGGTCGAGGACACGGTCGAGGTTGTGGGTGCCCATGACCACATCGACCCAGGGCGCCTTCTCCCTGACCATCTCCCGGTCCTTCTGGGCAGCGCAGCCGCCGACGACCAGCATCATCTCGGGGTTGATGTCCTTGATTGCTTTGAGCTGCCCGAGATTCCCGTACATCCGGTTGTCTGCGTTCTCCCGGATCGTGCAGGTGTTGATGTAGACGACGTCAGCCTCGTCGAGGGACTCAGCCGCCGACAGGCCATCGAGTTCGAACTGGCCGGCGATCCGCTCCGAGTCGTGCTCGTTCATCTGGCACCCGAAAGTCCTGATGAAATAGCTTTTGCCGGCGCGAGTCGGTTGTCTCCGGGGAGACTCGCGAACAGTCGGTGTCGGGAGGAGGATCGTCTCTGCCATGGATTGCCTCTATCGGGCGTAGTCGGTCGACCTGAACTCCCGGATCACAGTCACCTGGATCTGTCCGGGATACTGCAGGTCGTCCTCGAGTTTACGGGCAATCTTCCTCGAAAGCTCCCTGGCTTCAAGGTCGGTGACGATGCCTGGATCGACGATCACACGAATCTCCCGGCCGGCCTGGAGCGCAAAGACCTGATCCACTCCGGCGAACTCGAGGGCGACGGTCTCTAGGCGTTCGAGCCGCTTGACATACCCTTCCAACGATTCGCGCCTCGCCCCTGGACGGGCCGCAGAAACTGCATCGGCCGCCTGGACGATCACTGCAAGGACTGTTCTCGGTTCGACCTCGTTGTGGTGAGCCTCGATGCCGTGCACCACTGCCTCGTCCTCTTCGAAGCGCCGGGCGATTTCGGCGCCGATGAGGGCGTGAGAGCCTTCGACTTCATGAGAGACCGCCTTGCCGATGTCGTGGAGCAGCGCTGCCCGCTTGATCGGTGCCGGATCGATCCCGAGCTCGGAGGCAAGCATCGAAGCGATATGCGCGGACTCGACGAGATGGTTGAGAACGTTCTGGCCATATGACGTGCGGTACTTGAGCCGGCCCACCAGCGTGACCAGTTCTGAATGCATTCGCGAGACGCCCGCTTCGACCAGGGCCCACTCCCCCGCGTCCCGGATGCTCTGGTCGACATCCGAACGTGCCTTTTCGTACGCCTCTTCGATCGAGGCGGGGTGGATCCGTCCGTCGGCGACGAGCCTTTCGAGAGTTATCCGTGCAATCTCGCGCCGCACCGGGTCGAAGGAGGACACCGAAACGGCTTCGGGGGTGTCGTCGACGATGAGACTCGTACCCGTCACCGACTCGAGGTGGCGAATGTTACGGCCCTCCCGGCCGATGATTCGCCCCTTCATGTCGTCCGACGGGAGCGCCACCGTCGACACGGTCGACTCGGTGACGACTTCGCTGGCAAGGCGTTGGATCGCGGTCGCCAGGATCCGGCGCGCCCTGCGATCAGCCTCCTCACGTGCCTTGATCTCGAGATCTCGCACCAGGATCATCGCCTCTCGACGCGCTTCGTCTTCGACCTGGCTCAGCATTTCCTGCTTCGCCGCCCCGACGTCGATTCCGGCCAGCTTCTCGAGTTCGAACCGGGCCTCCTCCTTGAGGCGTTCCAATTCGCCGCGAACGTTGTTTGTCTCGCTCTCCCGCTCCATGACGATCTGCTCGCGGTGGGCGAGGTTGGATGCCCTCTGCTCAAGTGTCTCTTCACGCTGGCCCAATCTCGCTTCGAGATTCGACAGCTCGACGCGGCGATTCTCCAGCGCCGCTTCCTCTCGCTCGCGGTATGCGTCTGCCTGGGCTCGACTCTGGGAATCGGCACCGGCCAGGATGTTCTTCGCTTCAGTCTGCGCCTTCGAGACGAGGTCCTCGGCGGAGATACCGTCACGCTCCTGACGGCGCGTCGCCCTAAGGCGGGCGATGAGATACCCGAATGCAAGCCCGATGGCGGCCCCGAGGACCGAAAGTCCAATCGCCTCGGTCATGGTCATTCCCGTTCCTTTCCTGCGGAGCTAAAACAAGCACGCCGGACCAAGCCTGGTCCGGCACACGAAAAAACAAGCGAATTCAAGGGGTCAATTCACCCGTTGGGTCGTCTAATCCTCCTTCTCACTTGTCTCCTAGCTCCGTTTCAGTGTCATAAGTTTCGTGTGCTGGTATTAGATGCTACACGCAGAATTCGAAACCTCGTTAAACCAATCGCCAATTGTTGCTCGATGGGATCGAATTCCTTTCCAACAACGTTTGAGGACAATGGGGCCAGGACCGCGCATCGAACCCAG
>DATKCM010000062.1:0-11030 GCA_035513195.1 Acidimicrobiia bacterium
TAGTCCGACTGTGGGTTCAGGCCAGGGACGGTTAGACTTCGAAACGCCTCGACGCACGCGCGGTCGGGTGCAACACCCCTGCTCCATCGTGTTGGTGGGGCCTTCCAAGATACGGATGTCCACAGGAGGTCAAATGCGCGACTATGAACTAATGACGATTCATCGGCCCGAGCTGGCCGAGAGCGATATCGAGTCGAAAGTCCGGGAACTCGAGTCAGCCCTCTCCAGTGCAGGATGCTCGGTCACCGGGCGTGACGTGTGGGGGAAGCGTCGCTTCGCTTACGAGATCGATCACATCACCGAGGGTTACTACACCGTCGTCAACTTTCAGGGCGAGCCCGACGCGGTTCACACCGTCGACCGGATGCTGACGCTCTCCGACGAAATCGTGCGCCACAAGATCGTGGGCAAGAACAACTGACTGGATTCCGTCACACCAACGCGGCATGATCGTTGGTGGATGTGATCAGAGGAGATCTCAATGTCGAACAATGTCACACTTATCGGGAATCTCGTAGATGACCCCGAGCTCAGGTTCACCCCATCAGGCGTCGCCATGGCCAAGGTGCGGTTTGCCGTGAACCGTCGTTGGCGGGGCCAGGATGGCGAATGGCAGGAACAGACCAGTTTCTTCACAGGCACCGTATGGCGCGAACAGGCCGAGACGGTCGCGGAATCCCTGCAGAAGGGGACCAGGGTCATCGTCACCGGACGCCTCGAACAACGCAGCTGGGAGACGGACGAGGGCGACAAGCGGTCCGTTGTGGAGATCCAGATTGACGAGATCGGGCCGTCGCTCCGTTGGGCGACCGCGACGGTCAACAAGACCCAGCGTTCCGATGGCGACTTCGGAGGTGGAGGTGGCGACAAGAGCGTTCCACCCTCCCCTGTCGCCAGGGACGACTACGGCCCTGATGAGGCGCCGTTCTAAAAGGAGTTTGAAGAATGGGACGTAAGAGCAATAGCAGTGATCGAAAGGCGGCCAAGGGCCGGCGCCGGGCGCCCGACACCCGCCGCATGCGCCCGAAGCCTTGCGCGTTCTGTCAGGACAAGTCGCTTGTGATCGATTGGAAAGACACCGCAGTACTGCGCAAATACCTCTCGGATCGAGCCAAGATCCGCGGCCGCCGCGTTTCGGGCAATTGTCCGAGGCATCAGCGCGAGGTGGCAACCGCGATCAAGAATGCCCGTGAGATGGCGCTCCTGCCCTACATTTCGACGCGATGAAGCTGATACTCACCTCCGATGTTGCCGAGTTGGGCAAGCGCGGCGACGTGGTCGAAGTCAGCGACGGCTACGGACGCAATTTCCTCCTCCCCAAGAAGAAGGCGGTGAAAGCGAGCGAGGCCGCCCTCCAGCATGCCGAGTCGGTTCGCGCCGCTCGAATCGAAGCCGAAAAACGCGCCCGAGACATGGCCGAGAACGTGGCCACCCAGTTGGTCGGAACCAGAGTCGTACTGGCGGCCCAGGCCGGTGATGAGGGGCAGTTGTACGGGTCGGTTTCGGTTGCTGACGTGGTCGAGGGGATCCGTCGCTTTGCCGGCGTCGAGATTGACAAGAAGAACGTCGAGATTCCCAAGCCGATCAAAGCAATCGGGCTCCACGAAATCCAGGTCAACCTCCACCCCGAAGTCCAGTTCCCGGTAACCCTCGACATAATCCCGGCCTGAACGCGTTCCTAATGAATCAGCGATCAATATTGATCGGAGTCGGCACATAGAAGAAGAGGTTGATCCCTCCGTTTAACGCGAAAATAGGCGTTGTTTTCGCGCTGTCACAAGTTTCTTCGCCATCGCGAAAAACATCTAGCGGTTCGGGTTGGTAACCCGGCCGTTGTGATCTAAGTTCGTTTCACTTCCCCCCGCTGAGCAGATTCTCCTTCCCCAAGACGGCGGGGTCCATCGCGTCAGGACCTCTTGGCTGTCGATTCTGTCCCAGGCGGGTGGCATATTGTGATTGAGGACGAACAAATGACTATGACATCTGACGAAAGGCAACTGAGACCGGGTTATCGCAACCCGCCGCATTCCCGGGAAGCGGAGGAGTCGGTAATCGGCGCTGTGCTCCTCTCGGAGGAAGCGGTCAACGATGTGATGGACCAACTCCGCCCCGAGGACTTCTACATACCCGCCCACCAGGCGATATTCGAGGCGATCCGGGTTCTTTTCGACACCAGCCAGGCGATCGATGTGGTGACGGTCTCGGAGGAGTTACGTCGTCATGGTGAGTTGGAGAAGATCGGCGGCGTCCAATACCTGACCCGTCTCGTCGACATCGTTCCATCGACATCCAACATCGTCTATTACGCGGGAATCGTCGAAGAGCATGCCAAACGCCGTGAGCTGATACGTGCCGGTGCGGCTGTGACCGACTTCGCCTTCAATATCGACGAGGAGATCATCAACGTTCTCGACCGCTCCGAGCAAGCCGTCCTCTCGGTTGCCGAGAAGCGGGCGTCCCAGACCCTGCTCGAGGTCGGGCCTATGTTCAATGCGGTGCTCGAGCACATGGAGTTGCTCGAGCAGCAGGGGAGCGAGCTCACCGGGCTTGCCACGGGCTTCATCGACCTCGACAAGAAGCTCGCCGGGATGCAACCTGCCAATCTGATCGTCATCGCCGCGCGCCCGGCAATGGGAAAGAGCTCCCTGACGATGAATATCGCTACAAATGCCGCGATGGCCGGCGAAGCGGTCGCCATCTTCTCCCTCGAGATGTCAAAGGAGGAGATCGTCCAACGCATCCTTTCCTCGGTGGGAAAGGTCGACTCGATGAAACTCCGCTCCGGCCAACTGGGTCCTCTGTGGCAGAAGGTGGTGGACGCGGCGGGCAAGATGTATCAGGCACCGATCTACATCGACGACTCGCCGATAGTCACCGTCACCGACATCCGGGCGAAATGCCGGAGACTGAAGCGCAAGAAGGGTCTTTCCCTGGTGGTCGTCGACTACATCCAACTCATGGAGGCTTCGGGCAGGGAGAACCGCCAACAGGAGATCGCGCAGATCAGCAGAAACCTCAAGAACCTCGCTCGCGAGCTCGAAGTGCCCGTGATTGCGGTCTCCCAGCTGAACCGGTCGCTTGAGTCCAGGGAGGACAAACGCCCCAGGCTTGCCGACCTTCGCGAGTCCGGGTCGATCGAACAAGACGCCGACGTGGTGATGTTCATCTACCGGGACGAGTACTACAACCCGGAGAACCACGAGAACAGGGGTATTGCCGAGGTGATCGTGGCCAAGCACCGCGCCGGCTCCACGGGTCCGGTGAGACTCACATTTCAGCCCGAATTCACCCGTTTCGCCAACCTGGGCCGCGACGTCAGCTAGAGGTTCGCCGACCGGTCGGGCACCAGGTATCCGATTCTGCCGTGGGTACTAGCCTGGGTGGACTTTGCCTGACCAGGTACCCAAGGGGCGCCCAGACCACGCCGATCCGCGGGCCGCAGAACCTCGTTCGAGACGAGGTGCCAGATACCTATTGCTGACATCTGTCGGTGCGTTGGGCATTGTCTACGGGGACATCGGCACCAGCCCGCTGTATGCATTTCGGGAGTCCTTTGTGGCTGCCGACGGTCTCGGCGTTGACCAGGAAAGCGTTTTCGGAATCCTGTCGCTGATGTTCTGGTCTTTGATCTTGGTGGTTTCGATCAAGTATCTCGTCTTTGTGATGCGCGCCGACAACCACGGCGAGGGCGGAATACTCGCACTGACCGCTCTGATCGCTCCGAGTCGCAACGCCAGAACTGATCGCCTCAAGTGGTATCTCATCTTGCTGGGTTTGTTTGGTACCGCCCTGCTCTATGGGGACGGCATGATCACACCCGCCATCTCTGTCCTCGCAGCGGTGGAAGGCCTGGAGATCGCCGCCCCCGGTCTACACAGTTACGTTGTGCCAATTGCTGTCGGGATACTTGTCGCGTTATTCAGCATTCAACGTCGGGGAACCTCCACGGTAGGCGCAATCTTCGGGCCGGTGATGATCCTGTGGTTTGGGGTCCTGGCTTTCCTGGGACTCGGGTATGTCGTCGGTCATCCGTCGATATTTGCTGCTACCAACCCGTTCTTCGCGATTGAGTTTCTGTTCGACGACACGCGAGCAGCGTTTCAAGCCTTGGGTGCGGTGTTTCTCGTGGTGACCGGGAGCGAGGCCCTGTATGCAGATATGGGCCATTTCGGCCGTCGCCCGATCAGACTCGGCTGGTATGTGGTCGTCCTTCCGGCGCTTTTGCTGAACTACTTCGGTCAGGGTGCGCTACTGATTGCCGATCCGTCCGCGATCGACAATCCGTTCTTCAGGATGCCGCCCGAATGGGCCGTTGTGCCTCTCGTGATCCTGGCAACAATGGCGACCGTCATCGCCTCCCAGGCGCTGATCTCCGGGGCTTATTCGCTGACGATGCAGGCTGTCCAACTCGGATATCTGCCGAGGATGGACATAGACCACACGTCTCCCAGGGAGTTCGGCCAGATCTACATCGGAGCGATCAACTGGGCGTTGATGTTCGCTTGTATCGGACTCGTCCTCGCCTTCCAGGAGTCGACGAATCTGGCCGCTGCCTATGGGGTAGCCGTTACTACGACGATGGTCATCACCACCCTGCTCATGTTCGTCGTGATGCGGGAGAGATGGGGGTGGAGCCTGCCGGCCGCACTGACGTTGACTCTGCTTTTTCTGGTGGTCGACGTGGCGTTCTTCGCAGCGAATATTGTGAAAGTCCCTGCGGGCGGATGGTTCCCGCTCGTTGTCGGCGGGGTCGTTTTCACCCTCATGACGACCTGGAAGCTCGGGCGACGCCGTCTCGCCCAGGGAACGCGGCGCGGCGAGCTTCCCGTGGAGAGGTTCATCGGTTCCATCGCAAGCCATCCGCAGATTCGTGTCCCCGGCACCGCCGTCTACATGTTTCCCGAGCCCGGTGCGACACCCCCGGCACTTCTCGCCAATCTCAAGCACAACGGAGTACTTCACGAAACCGTGGTTCTCGTTGCGGTAGGCACAGCAGACGTTCCGAAGGTGCCTCTCGCCCGGCGAGTCACAGTGCACTCCCTCGGTGAGGGTTTTCACCAGGTGGTGCTCTTGTTCGGATTCATGGAGGAGCCAAACGTCCCCCTGGCTCTGGGGAATATCGTTGACCACGACCTGGCCGTGATCCCTGAACAGACAACATATTTTCTCGGTAGAGATTCAGTGGTCAACCGTCCCGGTGAGGGCGTCCGTGGATGGCGTACGGCGTTATTCGCACTGATGTACCGGAACGCATCGAGCGCCGGCGAGTACTTTGGTCTCGATTCCTCACGGGTCGTCGAACTGGGGACGCGGGTAAGGATGTAGGTCGTGACAGCGGCAACCCCGAGGTTGCCGCTGGAGGGGTACTGCCAACCTCCCGAGAGCTGGGGCTCGACGAGGGGGACTCGTTAGGGGGAGCAGATACTCGGTACAAGTATGGGTGATCCGCGGGCCTTTTGTCCAGAGCGCTCAACCCATTTTCAGAAAAACCCGTCCGCGCTAGTCATCGGACGAGCCGAAGTCGCGGTGGGAGCGGCTTGCAGTCGGTCCGCTCTGGCCCTGGTACTTGGAGCCGAGTTCGGGAGATCCGTACGGGTATTCAGCGGCGGTGGTCATCTGATAGAAGCTGATCTGGCCGATCTTCATCCCCGGGAAAATCGCGATCGGCAGCGTTGCGACATTGGATAGCTCGAGGGTGATATGGCCCTCGAAGCCGGGGTCGATGAACCCTGCTGTGGAGTGAATCAGAAGCCCGAGCCGACCCAGCGATGACTTTCCTTCGAGGCGGGCAACGACGTCCACACCCAGCCTGACTCGCTCCAGCGTCGACCCGAGGACGAACTCGCCCGGGTGGAGCATGAACGGTTCGTCGACGCCGACTTCGATCAGTTGAGTCAGATCGGCCTGTGGGGCACGGGGGTCGATTTCCGAGTAGCGGTGGTTGACGAAAACCCGGAAACCGTTGCTCACCCTTAGATCTATCGAGGACGGTTGGACGAAGTTCGGCTCGTACGGTTCGATGGCGATCTTGCCGGACGAAATCGATTCTTTGATCGTCCGATCCGAGTAAATCAAGTGTCTCTCCTCACGTGTCGCGGGGAGATAGTAGAGGGATGGATCCGATTGCAGTCGCCGGCTAACGGGAGTCGACGTCCTTCCAGAAACGTTGCAGGGCGTCGAGAGTCAGGTCGGGACTCTCGAACTGCGGCAACCCTTTCGTGCCGGGGATGCGTTCGGCATGGCGTATCCCCTCGCCGACGGCGATAAACCCGGGCAGATCGGCGAAGTCGGTGTAGGGGTCTTCGTCGTAGAGAACCAGGATCGGGACCAGCAGGGGCTCGTAGAGACTGCTCATGGCGCTGGGTGTGAACAGCTTCCCCTGGATGAAGGCAAGCGGAGCATGGCGGGCGCCCGGTTGACGTGAACTGAGGCTGGCGAAAACCGCCAGGCCGGCGTCGACCTCACCGGCGAAGCTCTTGCCCAGGAAATAGTGAATCGACCGGTCGGTGCTGAGAGCATCGAAGATCGCCTGGCCTACCAGTCGCAGCGAGACGAGATTGTCGATGAACGATTCCTCGACCTCCTCGGTGCGGCGCCTCCGCCCCATGCCCGTCGGCGAGATGAACGTCAGCGAACTCACCCGGTCGGGTCTGGTGATCGCGGCGCGTGCCGCCAGCTCAGAACCGAGGGACAGGGCCACAACGTGGACAGGTCTGTCAAATGTGCTCAAGACTGAGGAAATGGCGCCAGCCATCAGATCAGGGGAATAATCGATATCGGGGCGGTCCGAGTGCCCGAAGCCGGGAAGGTCCATCGCGACGACAGTGCGGTCGCGTTCGATTCTCTGGAAGAGAGGGCTCATCTCGTATGAGGAGGCTGCCGCGTTGATCGAGTGGACCAGGAGAACTGGCGTTGCGGTGCCATCAGGTGAAGCGTTTGACTTGTGGATGGCGATCGACCCGGCTTCGAGGCTCGAGACGTATTCAAGTTCCGACGGGAACGGTGCGGGAAGCAGAGTAGTCTCCCGCCTCCGGAGACCGGAGTAGCCGAGCCAGCCCACCGCAGCTGCCGTGGCCAGAGCAGGGAGTCGTCTTACCAAGGCGAACGTGGTCTTCGCGGCGAATCGGACAAGTCCCATCGCGTTCAGGTACCCGACGAGCAGCGGAGGCAAACATGCCAGGGGAGAGACGCGGGGCGGCGCGTGGAGCGGTCTCCGTTAGGTTGCGTTCCCCCTCTGTCTCGCTCTTTGGGCTCGACATCTCCCCCGTTCCGAGAGAGACGCGGACTTGGCTTGACGTCTCCCGTTGGGTGCGTTCCCCCTCTGTCTCGCCCTTTGGGCTCGACATCTCCCCCGTTCGGCTTCGCCTCCGGGGGAGAGACGCAAAATCCAGAGGATTTTGCTTGGAGCGGGTGAAGGGAATCGAACCCTCGCTCTCAGCTTGGGAAGCTGAAGTTCTACCATTGAACTACACCCGCGGTGGCCCCAAGAGTACCAAATCGTCGGTGCCAGTTCGAAGCCGACTACCTAATCAGGCTGATCACGCCCCAGACGGTTATCACGACGCCGACGCTCATCAGGAATCGCACCCGGCCCGGCCTGTAGGCGGCATCTGTCACACCTTCGGGTGTCTCGCCCTGGCGGTTCTTCCACCAGGCGAGCCCGTTCCCGATGAGCAGTGCCAGACCGAGACCGATAACCAGTTCGGGGAGGATGTCGTCGATTCCAAGCAGTTCGGTCACGGGTAAAACGCTAATGGTGGATAGGCTCCAACCGTGACTTCACAAGCTACGGCCTCCGCCCCTGCGAGCAGCGCCAATCTGGGCCCTGCGTTCGACTCGATGGCCCTCGCTCTCGAGCTTCGTTGTGTTGTCGTGGCCGAGCCGGCCGACTCATGGTCGGTGGAACACGTAGGTGATCACAGTCCCAGGGGTGCTGAATCCGACGCGGTGCTGATCGCGGCCAGGATGGCGGTGGGTGACAGAAGTCCTATGCGCTTGACCGTAAACAATGCGATACCGATCGGCAGTGGCCTCGGCTCCTCGTCGGCGGCTTTCGTTGCAGGCGTGGCCGCGGCGATGCGTGCCGCCGGAAACGATCCCAATCCCGACCACGTGTTCCGGGTGGCAGCCGACCTCGAAGGCCACGACGACAACGTGGCAGCTGCGGTGTACGGCGGGTTGATTCTGGTACCAGCGGAGGGTATGCCGGTGCGCCTGCCCATCCACCCTTCGCTCCACCCGGTGGTCGCGGTCCCTTCCACCCGGCTTTCTACCAAAACTGCCCGCTCCACCCTCGCCAGCAGCTTCTCCCGAGACGTCACGATCAGGACGATTGCTCGTGTGGCTGCGCTGACTGCCGGGCTGCTCACCGCTGACCCGAAGTTCCTTGCCTCCGCGCATGGTGACGAGATTCACGAAGCGGCGCGATCGGATCTCTCACCCGAGGTCGGCCAGATGATCAGGATCGCCCGAGGTGCGGGCGCCTTCCACGCTGCACGATCGGGCGCCGGGCCATCGGTTTTGGCGCTGGTGGGGTCTGACGGTCTCAGCGACGTCGTCGCTGCGTTCAAAGAGCATGGGCTCGAGGCGATACAGCCAGGCGTCGCGACGACCGGTCTGATTTGAGAACTGTGCAGATATGACGGAATCCTCTGACAGGATCTGCGGACGTCCGGACATACACCATTGGTGAAGGCACGAAGCCCTCGCGCTGAGCGATTCGAGGACATCGTCTCCGAAGTCTTCGACCCGTTGCAGCGATATCTGCATCGACGGATGCCCGCCGATGCGGTTGACGACGTCCTGGCTGAGACCTTGAGCGTGGTTTGGCGCCGTCTCGACGACGTCCCCGATGGGGCAAGCCTTCCTTGGTGCTACGGCGTAGCCAGGCGAATGTTGAGCAATTATCGTCGCGGCGACCAGCGCCGGCTCCGTCTGGTCGAACGACTCAGTGTCGAGCCCCAACAGGCGGGCGCAGACCCCCAGGATGCTGACACGGGAGATCCCGACCTCGAAACAGCGCTGGGTCAGCTCAGCGACTCCGAGCGCGAGTTGATCCATCTCTGGGCTTGGGAGCAACTCGAACCACGCGAGATCGCCGTTGTCATCGACGCAACACCAAACGCGGTGAGCCTGCGCCTGACCAGGACCAAGCAGAAACTCGCAGACTTACTCATTCGACAGAATCGGCACTCATCCGGACACACACCCGACATGCAAGTCCCGGAATCAAGTGTCGGAGAGATGTGATGGAACACGAAGAGCTGAAGAGCCGTCTCCAGAACCTCGACCCCTCGGCGTCCGGGGTGGAAATCAAATCTGTTGACGACGAGTCGTCGCAGAAGATGTTGGAGAAAATCATGAGTCAACCAGTTGAATCGAAAAACCCCCGCCCGGCCTGGTACCTGTTGGGTGCTGCTGCGGTTGCCGTCGTGGCCTTCGGAGCGGTCTCACTGCTTGGGGGCGGATCAGATCCCGATGTAATCGCAAGCCCGGACCAGGAGGCCCTCGAGCTCAGCCTCGGAGAATCCGACGCTATGGCCAGTTGTATGGCGACGTCGGCGGAGATCCTGCGCGACGTGCCCATTGCCTTCGCCGGGACCGCAACCTCGGTCGAAGGCGAATACGCGACGCTCACCGTGGACGAGTGGTTCGTCGGTGGAGATGCCGCGACAGTCCGCCTGCTGGCACCGGCCGGATTTGAGGCGCTGATCGGTGGGATCACCTTCGAGGAGGGCAGGTCCTATCTGGTGTCCGCATTTGACGGAACGGTCAACTACTGCGGTTTCAGTGGTGAATCGACACCCGAGCTGCGGGCGTTGTACGACGAGGCTTTCGGGGAGTAGACCGCCCTCGGCTGCCTTTCACGCAACAACATGCATCAGAGTGCGTGCGCAGAGCTTGGCCTGTGCACGCACTCTTGAGTGTCTTTAGAAGAGAAGGACGACGCCAGGCAGTTTCCGAAGTCCGGGCCGACATCGACTGATGTGTCGAATACGGGTTACATCGACATCGCCTCGTAGACGTGGACGCTGGTGATGATGGGGCAGTTGGCGAGCAGCTTTTCGGCATCGTCCATGCTCTCTGCCTCGATAATCGTGTAGCCGGTCGTCGAGCCCGGTTCGAGCGGAAGGTCTCTCGCCCCATCGTTCGTCACCTCTCGTCCTGCACCAAATGGATTACCGCTGTCGACGATGCTGTCACCGATCTCAGCGAACCAGTCCGTCCACGCATCCCGCACCTGCTTGTCGGTTGGATCCCCCCAACCCTGGTACAAAAACATGAACTTTTTCATTCTCGACCCTCCTTGCGGGGTGGTTCGGTGCCCTCGTCGAGGGCATAGTTTTCGAGTGTCTCTCTTTCGTCCCCCCAATAGGGGTTGAACTGGCCGACCCACTCCTGGAGCTGACGGAGCGGCGCCCGGTTCAGTGCGAGGAAGTTGGTGCGTCCCGCCTTTCTCCGAGTTACCAACTGTGCCTGCTCCATTGCCACGATGTGCTTGTGGATCGCGGGGAGGGAAAGCCCTCGCATCGAGGCCACCTGACTGATCGAATGCGGGCGCAGACTCAGTGCGTGCATGATCGCCCGCCGATGGTCATTGGCGAGGGCGTCGAACACATCATCCAGTCTGTCATCCGGTTGGTCCACAATAGTTAACCTCCTTGTTAACTATAGAGATTGGCCAGGCCTTGTCAACCTCTTTGCACCCACCCGGAGTTGACCTAACTGTGGAAAAGCGCCACCATGAGAAACAGCTTTCTCCCTGAAATGTGAGGTTTTTGCATGGGTTCGCTTGTCAAGAAGCGTCGAAAGAAGATGTCGAAACACAAATACCGCAAGCGCCTGAAGGCCAATCGCCACAAGCGTAAGTAGTTGAAAGGACCGGCCCACTGTCGCCGGTCCTTTTGGTATCGCCCTGTTGCTCGATTCCGTTGGCTCCAGGTATCACATGTGAGACGCCACGCCTTAGGAACGCGTTATCAGAGGTTGATCGCGATCCAAACGATCACCAGGGCGAGGAGGAGGATCGT
>DATKCM010000063.1:0-15835 GCA_035513195.1 Acidimicrobiia bacterium
GCTTTGATTTTTTCCACCCGTCTTACGTGGCGGTCTTCTCTGGAGAATTTGGCCCTGAGGAAGGCGTCTATGAGGTCCTTGGCCAGCTCCGATCCGATCACCCTGGCACCGAGGCAAAGCACATTGACGTCGTCATGTTCGACCATCTGGTGGGCGGTGTACGTGTCGTGCGCCACTGACGCCCGGATCCCGTTGAGCTTGTTGGCTGCCACCGCGGCACCGGCGCCGGAGCCGCAGATGACGATCCCGCGATCAGCCCGACCATCGAGCACGGCCGATGCTACGGCTGCTGCGTAGTCCGGGTAGTCGACCGGATCGGTGTTGTGGGCCCCCAGGTCGTAGACGGCGTGTCCCGCCTCGGCGAGCCAGGAAGCGAGGTGGTCTTTGAGCGGGTAGCCGGCGTGATCGGCGCCAAGTGCAATTCTCATACGGGCGGCAGGGTAGCCAGGCCACCCCGCACAACCAGGCACACGACAGGGTTTTGGGCCTTCAAGTCGCTATCTTCGGCGTGATGGCGCATCTTGTGATCAAAGGTGGGACCCGGCTCAAAGGCACGGTCGGGGTACTCGGTGCGAAGAATGCGGTCCTCAAGGAGATGGTCGCATGCCTCCTCGCCCCGGGCCGCCACCGACTCACCAATGTCCCCCGCATCCTCGACGTGGAGCTGATGTGCAAGGTTCTCATCCATACCGGTTGCGTGGTCAGTCAAGAGGGTCATGAGCTGTTTGTTGTCGTGCCCGAGGAGCTCAACCCTGAGGCGCCAATCGACCTGGTCCGTCAGATGAGAGCCTCGATCGTTGTCCTCGGACCACTACTTTCCCGTTGCGGGCTGGCCCGTGTCGCCCTGCCCGGCGGAGACGATCTCGGATCCCGCCCGATAGATATGCACACCCACGGCCTGGAACGAATGGGAGCCGAATTCGAACTTGTCCATGGAGAGTTGGTGGCACGCATCGATGGGAGGCTGAAAGGCACCGAGGTCGAGCTCCCCTTCCCATCGGTTGGTGCGACGGAGAACTTGTTGTTTGCCGGTGTCCTCGCCGAGGGCGAGACCGTAATAGTCAACGCTGCCCGGGAACCGGAGATCGTCGACCTGATCACCCAGCTCAAGGCGATGGGCGCCAAGATCGAGGGCGGAGGGACCTCCTTGGTCACCATCACCGGCGTCGCCACACTCGAGCCGGCCGACCATTCCGTGATCCCCGACCGGCTCGAGGCCGGAACATATGCCGTCGCAGCGGCGATAACCGCCGGGGACGTGACCATCACCAGTTGTCAGCCCGAGAACCTGCGGATGGAATTGAGGAAGCTGGAGGACACTGGCGCCACCGTCGAGCGAGGTGAGGGCTGGCTACGTGTCGTCGGGCCGGATCGACCCAAAGCTGTCGATCTTGCCACCCTTCCCTTCCCCGGCTTTCACACGGACATGCACCCGCAGATGGTGGCGTACCTCACCATCGCAGACGGCACTTCTATCGTCACCGAGAATCTCTACGATGCCCGGTTCCGTTACGTCGGCGAGCTCGCTCGGATGGGAGCCGACATCGTCACCGAGGCGCAACACGCGGTCATCCGCGGGGTGGAACAGCTTTCGGGGTGCCCCGTCCTCGCCCCCGACATAAGAGCCGGCGCCGCGCTGGCCCTGGCGGGACTCCGGGCAGAGGGGGTCACCGAAGTTGGCGATATCTCCCATATCGACCGGGGCTATGAGGGGTTCGCCGATCGCCTCAGCGCCCTGGGTGCCTCTGTAGAACGCCACGATTGATAGCCTGAGATCATGAAACCGGCCTTTTCAATTCTCTTTGTCGCGACTCTTGTCATTGCTGCCTGCGGCGGCGAGGGTGGAGACACCACAACGAACCCCGCTGCGGGTGAGTCGACGACAACGGCTCCGGAAGAAACCTCCACAACCGCGGGTGGCGCAGAAACTTCCACCACAGCTGGTGG
Organism: Acidimicrobiia bacterium; assembly: GCA_035513195.1. Classification (GTDB taxonomy): domain Bacteria; phylum Actinomycetota; class Acidimicrobiia; order Spongiisociales; family ZC4RG35; genus MA-ANB-1. Next base: position 1,948 of record DATKCM010000063.1, read on the forward strand.
ATCGGCCGGGGGTGACGACTGTCTAGTCGGCACCTGGGTTTTGAACGACGAAGCCTTTTTCGAACAGGTGTTTGCCGATATGGACGAAGAAACCACAGGATTCGGAGACGTGACGGCCGCTGGCGGTACTTTCACAACAGTTTTCGAAGCTGATGGTTCTGTCGAAGCGATCCGCGCCGACTGGGGGTTCTCCGTCGACACCGACCAAGGCATGCTCAACATCGTCATCAACGGCACTCAGACCGGAACCTGGGAGACTGACGGTTCAACGTTGCTTCTCACCCTCGATGAGGGGTCCGGATTCGATGTCGAAGCCACGGTTGTGATCGATGGTGAGGAGATCGCTCTGCCGTCCGCCCCGATGGACGTTCCCGCTGAAGCGCTTTCGTCCTCGAGCGAGTTCACCTGCTCCGGCGACACTCTGGCGGTAACCGGCGACGGCATAACGTCCGAGTTCGAGCGGGCCTGATTTGCTACGACCTACACCCCACAATCGGGAACAGAACCACGACATGGGCTGTTTTGAATAAAGCATGAGTGACGCAACACCGGTAACGATTTCGAGTTCGGCCCCGCATGAGGGCGACATCGACATGGCAAAGCTGGAGGAGACCCTCGAATACATCCGGCCTGCGGTCCAGGCCGACGGGGGAGACCTTGTCCTGCTCGGCGCCGACCAGGGGAAAGTGAGCATCCAGATGGTGGGGGCGTGTGGAGGTTGTCCGCTTTCGATGATGACCCTTAAGGCCGGGATCGAGCGCATACTCATGGATCGGGTTCCGGGGGTAACCGAGGTGACTGCCGTCGCCGACGCACCGGGGGCCGACGATGGAGAGGGCCCAGGCATCGACATCTCCGGAATCCTCGGCTCCTCCCCCTCTCCGGTCTAGACCATCTCGTAGGCTACGGGCGTGATACCCGCCGAATTGCTTGCCGCTGCCGAGTCGGGTGACCGTCGTGCGCTAGCCAGGGCGATCACCAGCATCGAAGCATCTCCCGAGGTCTCTCAGGTAGACCGCGACTTTTCGGTGCCGGTCATTGGCATCACCGGTCCGCCCGGGGTGGGCAAGTCGACTCTGGCCAACGCTCTGATCAAGACTCTGCGGGCAGATTCGAGGCGTGTTGGCATCGTCGCTGTCGATCCGTCCAGTCCGATTACCGGTGGGGCGCTACTTGGCGATCGGATAAGGATGCAGGACCACATCGGCGACAGCGGCGTGTTCATCCGCTCGATGGCTTCGCGGGGGAAACTGGGTGGGATTTCGGATGCAACCCGTGAGACTGCGCATCTGCTGACAGCCTCCGACTTCGACATTGTGCTGGTGGAAACGGTGGGCGTCGGGCAGTCCGAGGTGGATGTGATGGAGGTGGCGGACGTTGTGGTGCTGGTGGTAGCCCCGGGTTGGGGCGATCAGATTCAGGCCGACAAGGCGGGCGTCGTTGAGGTCGCCGACATGTTCGTGATCAACAAAGCAGACCGCGATGACGCCGCCGCCGTGCGCAGGGCTCTCAACGAGGTCGCGGGAACGGGCGGTCGGAATCGCCCTGTGGTCGAGACAATTGCCACGACGGGAGAGGGCGTTGCGGAGTTGCTGGCGACGATCGACAGCCTCGTCGACGATTCCAGCAACTAGTGGCCCGTCGACAGGCCAGCAGCGATCTCAGCTTGTGCCGCCGCGAGCCGGGCACCTTCCACCCGGGGCGGGCTGCAGGACACGTAGTCGAGTCCCAGGGTCTGCACGAAAGCGATCGAGTCGGGGTCACCGCCGTGCTCGCCGCAAATGCCCAGGATCAGGTCGGGATTGGCTTCACGGCCCTCTTTTGCTGCGACCCGCATCAACCGCCCGACTCCTTCGACGTCGATGGTCTGGAACGGGTCGGATTTGAGGATCCCGCGTTCCAGGTAGTCCCGAAGGAACAAGCCTTCCGCGTCGTCGCGGCTCAGCCCGTACGTCATCTGGGTCAGGTCGTTGGTCCCGAATGAGAAAAAGTCGGCAACGCCTGCGATTTCACCCGCGGTCAGCGCAGCCCGGGGCAGTTCGATCATCGTCCCTACCGGAACGCTGATGTCGAGGCCGGTGTGAGCTGTTGCATCCGCCATCTCCTTTTCGATCATCTCGCGCATCAGCCTCAGCTCTTCGACCGTGGCCACCAGCGGGATCATGATCTCCATCACAGGATTCCCGCCTGCATTCAGCCTGTTGGCGATGGCCTGCGCTGCCGCCCGGGCCTGCATCCGGTAGAGCTGAGAGATCATCAGGCCAAGCCGAACCCCGCGCAGGCCGAGCATCGGATTGGTCTCCTCCCAACGGGCAACCTTGTCCGACATAGCGTGGAGCTCCTCGATGTTCCGCCCGGCGCGGACCATGCGAACAGCCTCCTGCTCCAGCTCGAGCCGGGACGGCAGGAACTCGTGTAGCGGCGGGTCGAGCAGGCGGACAACAACAGGCAAACCGTCCATGGCCTCGAGCAAGTTGGTGAAGTCCTCGATCTGACGCTCCTCCAACACGGCGAGAGCTTCCTCCCGGGAACGTTCGTCGATGGCGAGGATAATCTTCTGCACGATCTCCAGTCGTTCGCCGAGGAACATGTGCTCGGTGCGGGCCAGTCCGATCCCCTGCGCGCCGAATTCACGGGCAGCGGTTGCATCGGCCGCGGTGTCGGCATTGGCCCAGACTTCCATGGTCCTGACTTCGTCCGCCCAGGAGAGAAGCTCCAAGAGCTCGTGCAGCGACTCTGGCTCGACCAGTTCGAGGGCGCCGGCATAGGCGACTCCATGGGTACCGTCAATTGTGATCAGGTCACCTGCCCTGATGTCGGTCGTGCCCGCCGTGGCGATCTGATTGGCCGTGTCGACGATCAGATTCGAGGCGCCGGTGAGAGCCGGCTTGCCCATGCCCCTGGCAACCACTGCGGCATGAGAGGTCTTTCCCCCGTGGCTGGTGAGGATCCCTTCGGCCGCGTCCATCCCGTGGATATCGTCAGGGGTGGTTTGGGGGCGGATCAGAATGACCGACTCACCCTCCCTGACCAGAGCGACAGCAGAGTCAGCATCGAAACATGCGATGCCGATGGCAGCACCGGGTGAGGCGGCGACCCCGTGCACAAACGGCTTCACTTGAGTGCTGGGGTCGACCTGGGGCCTTCTCAATTGCTCGAGGTCGGCCGGGGGTACCCGGGTGATCGCGGTCTTCCGATCGATCAGGCCCTCTTTGGCCATCGCCACCGCCAACCGGATCGCCGCGGCGCCGGTTCGTTTCCCGGCCCGGGTCTGGAGAATATAGAGAACGCCCTTTTCGATGGTGAACTCGATGTCGCACATGTCGGTGTAGTGGCTCTCGATCTCCGACATGATCTCGATGAGCTGGCGATGACATTCGGGCTGCAGGTCGGCGAGCTCGTCGAGAGTCAGCGGGTTCCGCAAACCGGCGACAACGTCTTCGCCCTGGGCTCGGGGAAGATAGTCTCCATATGTCCCCTTCTCACCCGTTCCCGGGTCGCGGGTGAAGCAGACCCCGGTCCCGCTGTCGTCACCTAGGTCCCCGAAAACCATCATCTGGACGTTGCATGCGGTGCCCGCCTCATCGGGCATCCCGTGGATCCGCCGGTAATCGACCGCCCGTCGGTTGCCCCACGAGGCGAAAACTGCCGTTACGGCACTCCTGAGCTGGTCCATGGGGTCGTCGGGCAGGCCGCCCGGGCGCTCCTCTTCGACCACAGCCTTGAACTGTTCAGTGGCCGATCTCAGATCTGCTGTGGTCAGCTCGGCGTCGCTGTCGGCGCCACGCTCCCGGCGCAGGTCGGTGAGGATGGCCTGAAACCGGTCTTCGTCAATTCCAAGTACTACGTTGCCGTACATCTGGACGAACCTGCGGTAGGCGTCCCAGGCGAAGTGCTCGTCACCCGACCATGACGCCAGTTTCTTGACGACGTCGTCGTTGATCCCGAGGTTGAGGACGGTGTCCATCATCCCCGGCATCGACCTCGCTCCACCCGAACGGACCGAGAGCAGCAAAGGAACCGGACCTCCTCCGAAGGAGCGGTCGGTCCGCTCTTCGAGTCGGGCTACCGCGTCAGCGACACCGGTCCAGAGGTTTTCGGGCATCTCGCCGGTCTTCATGAAATGACGACACACCTCGGTGGTGAGGATGAATCCGGGGGGGACGGGTAGGCCGAGCGATGTCATCCGGACCAGGCCGGCCCCTTTCCCTCCCAGCCGTTCGGGGTCGGGTGTATCTACGTTGTCGAAATCAAACAGCACGACATCTTGCTCCAGTAAGAAAGAACTTACTCATATTTACCAATCCCGGGGCGGTCCAAGCCGACTGAGCGAGCTAAGAACTGCCAATCTTTCACTGAGAAGGGCCGTTGCGGTAACTTTCTCGATAAATACTCCCTATTCCTGGACGATAAGGGCAGTGACCATCCCGAACATGCCGTCCTCGCTTTCCACATGGGTGAGGATGTGGCAGTGCCAGACCCAGGTGCCAACGCGATCGGCGTGGACCAGCACCGAGTAGCGCTCGCCGGGGGCGACGTTGATGGTGTCTGCCCAGAAGGGGACGTCGAGGGGGATACCGTCCTTGGCGAACACCAACTGGGGGAACTGATGCTGATGCATCGGGTGGGACAGTAAACCCTCGTTGTAGTAGTGGTACACCAGCCAGTCGCCCTCATTTGCCACGTAAGGCTCGGTGGCCGGGAACGATTTGCCATTGAGGCTGAGGCCGATGACACCGGCATCGTTCAACACCATCGGGATCTCCTGGGCGATCTCGAGATCTCCGGGGATCTCCACCCCGGAGATGGTCTGCCCGAGAGGAAGCGGTGTGTCACCGATCATGATCGGGCCGAACATTCCGTTGGGAACGCTGACCTGGCTGTGGAGATGGGCGTGATACATCCCGATCGCCGGCCGCTCGGCTTCGAAAGCGTAGGTAAAGGTCTCTCCGGTGAGAATTGGGTCCTGGGTATAGGGCGAAACACCGTCCATGGCGTTCGGTGTCGAGATGCCGTGCCAGTGGATGTCGGTCCCCAGCGGGGTGAGGTTCGTGACGTTGATCTCGAGCATGTCGCCGACATCCACCCGGATCCAGGGGCCGGGGACCTGGCCGTTGTAGGCCCAGGCGTCCACGAACTTGCCCGGCTCGACCTCCCACTGGATCACCTCGGCGGTCAGCTCGAAGACCTTGGTGCCGTCGGCCTTGATCTCTACCGGCTCCAGTGGCTGATTTCCCTTTCCTTCGGTTTCGGCGGGGAATGCCAGCATCGAGTCGATCATGACCTGGTTCATCTCCTCAGCGCTCATCTCCTCCTGGGCCGCCACATCAGACGCGTCGGCGGAGACGGTGAGGATGGTTTCCATACCCGCCTCGCGGTGGCCAGGGATGTTGCAGAAGATCGTGTAGGTGCCTTCGGAGAGGACACCGGCGTCGAGGGTCGCCATCTCATCGGTGTTGAGGTCGGCTGTGCGTGGACCACCGTCGATGACGAGGTTGTGGGCAGCACTACCGCTGTTGTGGACCTGAAGGGTGACCGGCCCCGGCTTCACCTCTTGAGGTCCCAGGATCGCAAACTCCGTCAGCTCATAGCTGAGAGTCGATGCAGCCGTGCCTTCGCCGGCTCCGGCTCCCGCGGCGGTCTCATCTCTGGTGAGCACCATGATCACGGCGAGCAATGCGACAAGGGCGCCCATGATCCCGAAGAAGACCAGGGCGCGATCGAATGATTTTGATGAGTCGTCCATGACCCCATTCAACCAGCAACAACGGCATGGTCATCGGGCCAAAGGTCCCGAGGCCGAGGGACCGATGGCAGTTGGGGGGAGCTAGTGGTCAGATCGATATGTGAGCCCTTCGCCCCCGGACCTGGTCAGGGTCAAACTCTGACCATCGACTTCCGCCTGGAACGGGCCTTCCAGAACCGAGATCACCTGGCTGTCCTGGTCGAAGAGGTCGTCGGGGCATTCTCCGTCAGCTGCAAGGGTCGGCGTTTCGATCGAACCGGCGCTCTCCACATAGGTGCCGGTCAGGGTCCGACAACCGGTGGAGCCGAGGAGTGAGCCATCGCTGAACACCTCCAGTGTCGCCCTGTCTCCAGCCACCGAGCTAACCGAGTCTCCGCTGACCAGTCCGTCGAGGACCCATACGGTCCCGAGGAGGTCGGCTGTAGGGACCGGGGGGAGCGCCTCGAACTCGAGCGTCGCCTCGGGGCCGCTCAGGGTGAGGGTGGTCCCTTCGATGGTGGCTTCGCTGACGGCGAGGAGGGCTTCGATATATGCCCGTTCGAGTTCCATCGTCTCCGGTGGGTCACACGCCATCTCGGTTATGGCGAGTTCGCTGATGGTGATGGCCCCTGTTGAAGCGTCGAAAGTTCCCCCGTAGCTGTTGCAGGCCGCAGTTCCACCGACATGTTCTGCGGTGAATTCGATCGTCACCGGGTGGGTGGCTATCGGTTCGAGCGTCGCCTCTCCATGACTACCGGAGGTGAGCTGCCACGATCCGGTCAGATCTATGGGCTGGGCGAGGGGAGGCTCGGTGCCGCAAGCTGCAGCAACAAGGACCAGGATTGCAAGGGTCAGGATTCGGGACTTGTTCATGCGGCTTTGACGAATAGATCGCTTCGTTCGGTTCCCCGAGATCCTCCTAGATCGTGATCGCCGCACCGGCGGCGAGGGAGAGACCGGTGAGCAGGTGGAGACGGGCTGTGATCTTCAGCGCCCGGATCAGCGAAGGACCGTCGGTGGTGGTCTGGACCAGCGCCACCGGTTTGGTGGCGAAGGAAACCCAGAATGCGGCGAACAGGGTGGCAATAGGAGTCCAACCGACCAGACCGAACAACACGATCACCGGAAACGCCCCGTAGGTGAGCACGGCGAAGAGGAACATGGTCCGCTGTGGGCCGAGGAGCACAGCGAGGGTTCGTTTCCCGGCCCTGGCGTCGGTCTCGAGGTCGCGGTAGTTGTTGGCGACGAGGATCGCTGTTGCCAGCATCCCCACCGGTATCGCCAGCAGCCAGGAGGAGAGCGGAGCCGTCGAGTCGTAGACATACCGTGATCCAACTGTCGCCACCAGGCCAAAGAAGACAAAGACGAACACCTCGCCCAGCCCGCGGTAGCCATACGGTTTGGGCCCTCCGACGTAACCGAGCATCGCTACTACCGAGACGGCACCGATAACCAGGATCACCGGCCCGGCGATCAGGGTGAGGGCGACCCCGGCCACCGCCGCAACCGCGACCGCGATGGCAGTGGCCAGCCACATCCGTCGCGGGGTGATGACACCGGCCGACACCATCCGGGGTGGCCCGAGCCGATCTTCTCTGTCTGCGCCGCGGTGGGCGTCTGAGGCATCGTTGGCGAAGTTTGCCGCCACCTGGATGGCGAGAGCCCCGATCAGGGTCCAGATCAGCGCATCGATCCGGAAGACACCGTCGTGAACCGCAAGGCCTGCACCGACCAGCACCGGCGTCACTGCCGCGGGGAGGGTGTGGACCCTGGCGGCGACGGTCCACCTCTGGGCTGCCGGCACGTTCAGTAACGCCACGGGAAACGACGGAAGTCGGGATCCCGTTTCTCCAGGAAGGCGTCGCGGCCTTCCTGGGCTTCGTCAATCATGTACCCGAGCCGGGTTGCCTCGCCGGCGAAGATCTGCTGGCCGACCAGCCCGTCGTCGATCATGTTGAAGGCGAACTTGAGCATCCGCTGCGCGTTCGGGCTCTTCTTAACGATCTCACCGGCCCACTCCAGGGCGACCGACTCGAGGTCGGCGTGGGGGACCACCGCGTTGACCATCCCCATCTCGTAGGCCTCTTCGGCGCTGTAGGTGCGGCCCAGGAAGAAGATCTCCCGCGCCCGTTTCTGGCCGACCATCCTCGCCAAATACGCCGAGCCGTAGCCTGCGTCGTAGCTGGCGACGTCGGCGTCGGTCTGCTTGAACTGGCCATGCTCCCGGGAGGCAATGGTCAGGTCGCACACCACGTGAAGGCTGTGGCCGCCGCCGACGGCCCAACCGGGCACGACCGCGATGACCACCTTGGGCATGAAACGGATCAGGCGCTGGACTTCGAGGATGTGGAGCCGGCCGAGACGGGCCGGGTCGACAGATTCCTCCGTTTCGCCTTCGGCGTACCTGTAACCGTCCTTGCCACGGATCCGCTGGTCCCCTCCCGAGCAGAACGCCCACCCGCGGTCCTTATCCGAAGGTCCGTTGCCGGTGAGGAGGACACAACCGATGTCTCCGCTCTGGCGGGCATGGTCGAGAGCGGTGTAGAGCTCGTCGACGGTGTGTGGCCGGAAGGCGTTGCGCACCTCGGGCCGGTTGAACGCCACACGCACCGCGCCGGTGTCCCGCGCCCGGTGGTAGGTGATGTCGGTGAAGTCGAACCCGGGGACCTCGTCCCATGCCGATGAATCAAATATCTCAGAAACCACGATGACAGAGGATAAGGGGCAAAATCACGTTGTGAACGATTGGCTGGTCAACGGATCTCAAGACGACACGTTTCTGGTGACACCCGGCGGCACGGTCACCTATGCCGAGTTGTTCGACGCTATGGACATCTCGGTGACGGGGCGGACCACAGCTCTTTCTCCGGAACCTGACGTCAATTCGGTCCTGGCGATATTCGCCGCCATCTCCGACGGCCCGCTCATCCTCAAACCCCGGGACGGCTGGATCGCTGACGAGATTCCCGAATCGGTGATGACGTTGCTGTTCACCTCGGGGACGATGGGAACACCCAAGGCGGTACCGCTTACCGCCGAGAACTGGGAGGCGGCTGTGAGCGGCTCCGCGACCCACCTCGGTCACACCGCTGAGGATGAATGGCTGATCGCGATGCCACTCCACCATGTCGGCGGTCTCTCGGTGCTTTTCCGCTCCGCCTACGCAGGCGGGCGGGTCAGGATGCTGCCCCGTTTCGAGGCGGGCGTCTTCGCTGCAGCACTTGCCGATGGAGTCGCCTTTGCCTCCGTCGTCCCCACGATGCTCCGGCGTGTTCTCGACGCCGACGACCGTACCTACCATGGGCTCAAGGCGGTGCTGGTCGGCGGTGGCCCGATCCCGACCGGCATGCTGGAGGAAGCGTGGGGGAGGGGCATTCCGGCACTTCCGACGTACGGGATGACCGAAACCTGCGCTCAGGCGGCAACCCTCAAGCCGGGATCGCCCCTCGCTTATCGGGTCCACCCGCTTCCTGGTGTCGAATACCGGATCGAACCGGACGGCCGGATCGCATTGCGCGGTCGGCAGGTCTTCGGTGGGTACCTCGGTGGGGAACAGCGCGACGGCGACGACTGGTTTGTCACCGGCGACCTCGGCCAGCTTCACGACGATGGATCACTCCAGATCCTGGGTAGGGCCGATGACGTGATCGTCACCGGCGGGGAGAACATCGACCCCGCTTCGGTCGAAGTTGTGCTCTCGGAGATAGAAGGTGTTGAAGGGGTGATGATCGTTGGCGTCCCCTCGGAGGAGTGGGGCAACGAGGTGGTCTGTCTCTTCTCGGGCAGTGTCTCCGCAGCCGACCTGGACCGGTGGGCCCGGGATCATCTGGAGCCACCCCAGGTGCCGAAACGCTGGCTCAAAGTGGATGCCGTCCCAACCACCACTCTGGGCAAACCGGACAGGTCGGCCGGGAGATCGGTGGCTCAGACTCTCAATTCGGGCTGATCGTCTCCAGGTCGGTGCGCGGGAAGTCGTCGCCGAGACAGACGACGGGAAGTCTGAGATCTGCTGCCAGACCATAGACAAAACAGTCGCCGAAATTGAGCGCGGCTGGGTGGCGTCCCTTGCCGAATCGCACGAATCCCCGACTCGCCAATTCTGCGTGCCGGGCGTCAACGTCGACCACCTGTATCGCAAGCGACCGGACAAGGTGGTCGGCGGCCGTCGGACCGACCGGGCCCAACTTCTGCGTCAGGACAACTGACAACTCGACGAAAGAGCCACTCGACATGAATCTGCGTTCTGTCGAGTCGAGGGCAGATGCCACCCAACCTCCTTCCGGTTCGCCGGCCACTATCGCCACGGCGGTCGAAGTGTCGATAACCACGTCCATCAGGTGGGCAGCCCGTATTCGTCATATCCGAGAATCTCGTCTGCTGGCCTGTCGTCGAGCACCGGGTATTGGGCGAACTCCTCCATCAGCCGACGAACGGCGTCGCCAACATTTTCTTTGGAGCGCGTCCGGTCGAGTTGCTCTTTGAGGGCCATAACGATGGCTTCGGTGATGGATTTGCCGGTCAGCGCGGCCAATTCCCTGGCGAGCTCGTCGGCTTCCTCGTTCTTTATGCTCAGGGCCATAGCACCATTCTATACCTCTGCATAGATGTATAGAACCACCTTTATCGCGGGATTACCTGTTTCAGGGTTTCGAGGTGTTGGGCCCAGGTCCTGCGTCCCACGGCCCGTTCCGGGTTGGTGTGGAGGCCATGGCGGAATGCCCGTGCCGACTTGCCCGGGAGGTACACCCCGACGACAGGTCGCTCCCGCCCGATGGCGGTCATGTAAGTCCTGGCCAGGGTCTTGATGTCGATGATTTTCGGGCCGGCCAGGTCGGGGAGCATCCCGGCCGGATCCGCCCTGGCGATATCGACGAGATGCCGTGCCACCTCACCGGTGTCGACCGGTTGGAATACGAACCGGCCGGGCACAAGACAGTACGGCCACATCCGGGCCAGCTTGGCCAGGGCGAAAACCAGGAGATCGTGGAACTGGGTTGCCCGGAGGATCGAGTAGTTCACCACCGTCGCCGCGATCATCTGCTCGACCTCGTACTTGGCCCGGTAGTAGCGGAAGGGGTGGCGGTCGACTCCGACAATTGAGATATAGACGAGGTGGCGGTCTCCGATGAGTGGAAGCAGTCTCCGGGTGCCCTCGATATCTACTTTCCGCGACTTGGCCGGGTTTGAGGCCAGCAGCATGACCGTGTCACGGCCGGCGATCGCCTCGGTGAGGCCTTGCCCGGTGGTGAGATCTACCGTGACGGAGTTCGGGCCTTCGGCGGAGCGTCCGGCGATGGCGTGGTCGATCCGGCCCTCGGCCAGCTCCCGGACGACCCGCTCTCCGAGGAGACCGGTGCCGCCGATGACGGCGACCTTCACTGCCGTCTCGCCACCAGTACTCCCTGACGGAGGGGAATGCCTACCGACTCGAAGTCATCGTCTGCCGCCACGGTGCGGTTGAAGGCGTCGGTCCCGTGACCTTCGTCGATCCAACCGACCCCGGTCCCGTACACGTTGTCAGCGACCAGGATGCCACCCGACTTGATTAGGGGTTTCACCTGGTGGAAGTAATCGACATACTCGGCCTTCACCGCGTCGATAAAGACAAAGTCGACACTTTCCGGGCCCCACAGCTCGGCCAACCGGGGGACGACATCCAGGGCCGCTCCTTCGACCACGTCGACGCGGCTCGACTCTCCGGCGGCGGCGATCTCACGACGGGCGAAAGCTGCGTGTTTGGGCTCGTACTCGACGGTGGTCAGCATGCCATCGGGCTGGAGGCCGCGGGCGATCCAGATCGCGCTGTACCCGGCGAGGGTGCCTAGTTCCAGAGCGCGGCGGCCTGCCGTCAGCGAGGCCAGGATCTTGAGCACGCGGCCGACATCGGCGGAGACCGCGATAGGGGGGAGGCCGGCGTCGACAGCCCGGTCCATCAGGCTCTCGAGATGCTCATCCTCCGACCCGAACACTTCCTTCGAGTAGCGCTCGGTGAAAGCCCAGCGCTCCGGAGTCATCGTCATTCTGTCTCGTCCTTCTCCGATGCACGGTTCCGTTGCAGCCACGAGCGGAACCACCAGAGCTCGTCGTCGGGCTTGCCCGCGCCAGGGATCGGCCTGCCCGCTCCAGGAAGGTTCTCGAATTCTCCGTTCTCATGGGCCTTCATGATGATCTCGTCGATCCATGTTGGATTCTCCTGAGGATCCTTCATATCGACGAGGTTACAGCCCAGCCATGCACATCTACCAGCCGTCGGGTGATCTCCGGTTCTTCTTGATCTCCGAGCGGCGATGCTTTTCCGCGAGGCGCCGTTTCTTCGACGCCCGGGTCGGTTTGGTTGGCCGTCGCCGCGCTCTGGGTTCGTTGGCTTCTTCGAGAACGCCGGCGAGGCGCTTTCTGGCGAGCGCGCGGTTGCGCCACTGGCTGCGGGAGTCGGCGGCGGTCACCTCCACAACTGGCTGGCCGAGCTTGTCGATCAGGCGATCGGTCAAACTGTCAGGTAGGGAAGTGGCCCGCAGATCGACCCGAAGCGTCACTGCGGTCTCGTTTTTGTTGGCGTGCTGGCCACCGGGGCCGCCGCTGGTGTCGAATCGCTCCTCGAGCTCGGATTCGGGTATCCGCCACTCCCCGAAAGCGACCCCGTCCCGGCTCATCCCTCGTCGTAGTACTCGGTGCCGAGATGGGTGATCAGGTCTTCGCCCATCATATGGCGCAGGTTGTTCTTCAGCTTGGTGAGCTGGATGAAGAGGTCGTTCTCTCCGTAGAGGCCCTCGGCATGTTGGGGGCTCTTGAAGTAAAACGAAAGCCACTCCTGGATCCCGCTCTTGCCCGCGCGGGCGGCGAGGTCCATGAACAAGGCGAGGTCGAGGACGATGGGCGCGGCGAGGATCGAGTCCTTGCAGAGAAAGTCGACCTTGATCTGCATTTTGTAACCGAGCCACCCGAAGATGTCGATGTTGTCCCAGCCCTCTTTGTCATCCCCACGGGGCGGGTAGTAGTTGATCCGTACCTTGTGGTAGATATCGCCGTAGAGCTCGGGGTAGAGCTCGGGTTCGAGGATCTGGTCGAGCACCCCGAGCTTGGACACCTCCTTCGATCTGAAGCTCTCCGGGTCGTCAAGCACTTCGCCGTCACGGTTGCCGAGGATGTTGGTCGAGAACCACCCGTTGATGCCGAGCATTCTCGCCTTGAGGCCAGGAGCGATCATCGTCTTCATCAGGGTCTGGCCGGTCTTGAAGTCCTTGCCGGAGATGGGAACACCCTTCTCCTTCGCAAGCTGGATCAGGGCGGGCACGTCAACGGTTAGGTTCGGCGCTCCGTTGGCGAACGGCACGCCCATCTGCAGGGCGGCGACGTCCACTCCACGATCGAGAAGTTCGAGAAGGGCCTGCTCGCCAATGACGAGGCCATCCCGCCCTCGATGATCTACGCCTACGCCGCGATCAAGGCGGGAATCCCCTACGCGAACGGGGCGCCGAACCTCAGCGCGGACTTCCCGGCCCTGGTCTCGCTGGCGAAGAAGACGGGCACGCCGATCAGCGGGAAGGACTTCAAGACCGGCCAGACCCTGATGAAGACCATCCTGGCCCCCGGCTTCAAGGCGCGGCTCCTGGGCCTCGACGGCTGGTTCTCCACCAACATCCTCGGCAACCGCGACGGGGAGGTGCTGGACGACCCGGAGTCGTTCAAGAGCAAGGAGGTCAGCAAGCTCGGCGTCATCGAGCACATCCTCCAGCCCCACCTTTATCCCGACCTCTACGGCAAGATCCACCACGTCGTCCGCATCAACTACTATCCTCCGCGGGGCGACAACAAGGAGGGCTGGGACAACATCGACATCTTCGGGTGGATGGGCTACCCGATGCAGATCAAGGTGGACTTCCTCTGCCGCGACTCGATCCTGGCCGCGCCCCTGGTGCTCGACCTGGCCCTGTTCTCCGACCTCGCGGGCCGCGCGGGCATGAGCGGCATACAGGAATGGCTGTCCTTCTATTACAAGAGCCCGCAGACCGCCCCCGGGCTGTACCCCGAGCACGACCTGTTCATCCAGCTTACCAAGATGAAGAACACCCTCCGCTTCATCATGGGTGAGGACCAGATTACCCACCTTGGTGTTGAGTACTACGAGTACGGGAAGGACCTCTGATGCAGTATTTCCACCGCACC
>DATKCM010000064.1:0-4203 GCA_035513195.1 Acidimicrobiia bacterium
TTTGCCATCAGGGCGAGAGTGGAAGGCCTGCGGGACCTAGGCGCGGCCCTCAGCCCTTTCAACGCCTTCCTGCTCCTTCAGGGGCTCGAAACGCTCAGCCTTCGGGTTCAGCGACACCTGGACAACACCCTCGAACTGGCCCGCTGGCTCGAGAGTCACGATGCAGTCGCTTGGGTCGACTACCCGGGCCTGGAGTCACACCCGTATCACGAGAAGGCGAAGGAGATACTGCGCAACGGGTTCGGAGCCGTGCTCACCTTCGGCATCCGCGGAGGAGCCGAGGCCGGAGCCCGGTTCATCGACTCGGTGCAACTGGCCTCGCACCTGGCGAACGTCGGTGACGTCAAGACCCTCATCATCCATCCCGCGTCCACCACCCACCGGCAGCTGAGCGACGACGAGCAACTCGCTGCGGGAGTGCGCAAGGACCAGGTCAGGATCTCCGTTGGCATAGAGCACATCGATGACATCAAGGAAGACCTGGACCAGGCCTTCGCCAAGGCAACCACCAGGAAGAGCGCGGCTTGATCTCAAAGGCAACGCAGTACGTGACGCTGGACGAACCCCTGCCGCTCGAGGGCGGCGGGGTTCTCCCCGATGTCACCGTGGCGTACCGGTCCTGGGGTGAACCGGCAGGCGAAGCGATCGTGGTCTGCCATGCGCTCACAGGCAGTGCCGACGCCGACGACTGGTGGGGGGGCCTCTTCAAACCGGGCGCCATCCTCGACCCGGAGCGGAGCTATGTGATCGCCACGAATGTGCTGGGGGGTTGCTATGGAACGACAGGGCCGACATCGCTCAACCCCGAGACCGGGGAGCCTTATGGTGACGACTTCCCGGCGATAACGATCAGGGACCTCGTCGCCGCCCAAAAACGCTTGCTCGATCAGCTCGGTGTTACCCGGGTGAGCTATGCCATCGGCGGGTCGATGGGCGGGATGCAAGCCCAGGAATGGGCTGCGCTCTATCCCGACGGGGTCGGCGCCGCCGTCTCAATCGGGGCCGGGACCACACACTCGGCTTGGAACATCGCACTATCCGACGCGCAACGAGCCGCGATCACCAGCGCCGCGGGACCCGAGAAAGGTTTGGCAATCGCGCGGATGATTGCGATGATCTCATACCGGTCTCCAGAGAACTTCGACTCCCGTTTCGGAAGGGAACAAGGGGATTCAGGCTACGCGGTTCAGGACTACCTCCGCTACCAGGGTGAGAAGCTCGTCGAGCGGTTCGACGCCAACAGCTATGTCACCCTCATGAATGCAATGGACTCTCACGACCTGGCACGCGACCGGGACCTGGCGTCGATCGACACGCCGATACTCACTGTCGGCATCTCGAGTGACGCCCTCTACCCAACCTCAGATGTGAGACGCCTCGCCGATTCACTCCCCCACGGCACCTACCGCACCCTCCACGCGACCCAGGGCCACGACGCCTTCCTCATCGAAACGGGTGAGCTCAACAGGATCGTCACCAGTTACCTCAGCGGGCTGGACCCGCGATACCCATCCGGGGTCGACGGACGCGGATCCGCCTGGGCATAGGATCCCGAGGCCCCTCCGCCGACAGCTACGGTTCGGTCGATGGACAACCGCACGCCCGCTCTGGACGACCCCCGCCTCGATGGGATCGAATATCAGGTTGTCCGACATGGCCCGGTTCGGTCGCTGCAGGAAGCCGCCGCGGAGCGCGGAGTGGCGGAGTCCGCAGTGATCAAGACCATGGTGGTGAGAGTTTCAGACGACGAGCACGTTTTCGTCTTGGTGCCAGGAGATCGGGTGATCGACTGGACCAAGCTGAGGAAGATCCTGGGCGTGAACCGCCTCTCTCTCCCTGACGAAGAATCTGCTCTTGCCGTCACCGGGTACAAGCGAGGAACTATCACACCGTTCGGAGCCACGCGGTCATTACCCGTATTCGCCGACACGAGACTCAGCGGCAACACCATCTCGATCGGCGGCGGTGCGCACGGAGTGTCCATTACCTTGTCCGGCGACGAGGCGATCCGGGTGCTCCAGGCATCGACCGCGGATGTAACCAAGCCGGCATTGCCGACAAACCCGCGGAGGCCCGGGCCGGAACACCGCTGAATGTCGGCGGCGGCGTCAGGGCAGATCGTCGGACCAGATTGTTACCACTGAATAGATCCCGATCACTGTGAAGACAAGTCCAGCAAGACCGGCCACGAGGTTCATTACGAGTTCCATCATCCAATCATGCAGATGGGGTGTGACAATTCCGATGAGGAAAAACCCCGAAAGGGCCCCTACCCGAGCCCCGGATGAGCCAGTTAGAGTCGGACCATGGACTTCGCCGTTGCATTGAGCTGCATAGACGGTCGAATCCAGCGACCCGTCAACGACTTTCTGCTGAAGGAGTTCGATGTCAGCTATCTCGACACCGTTACCCGCGCCGGCATGGTCAAGTACCTGACCTCTTCATACGACCCGTCAACGACATCAGTCGTCACTGACCTCGACTCATCGATTCGGGCTCATGGCCCGACCCAGCTCGCTCTGGTTGCGCATCATGACTGCGCGGGCAACCCGATCGCCGACCAAGACCAGCACAGACAACTCCGGGACGGGGTAGCTCACTTCAGGCGCCGCTACCCCGAGTTGGAGGTGGTCGGGATCTGGGTCGCCGACGGGCTGAATGTCGACGTGTTTGTAACGTGACCAATTCCGTCCGATAGGCTCGCCCAGCGGATAACGTGGCCCGGTCCGCCACCACCACCGGGATATGCTCCGCCGACTCACAACTCTCCTCGCCCTGGCCACTGCAACTATCTCGTGTGCGGCGATAACCGGGGCCGACCTCACCACGCCTCCCGCAGAGGTGACAGTCATATCGGCAGGCGATTCGACTACCTCGACTGTGGCGACCCCGGGTCCGCCCGGCCTGGCCGTCGTGCCCGAGGGTGGGTCGGTTCTGTACGAGGAACCGGCAGGCACAGTCCTCCAGACGGTACACGAAGGGATAGTCCTCCCCGTGACTAGAGTCGACGGCTCGTGGCTCGAAGTGATGGACTCCTGCAGCCATCAGGTGTGGGTGAATCAAGGGGAGGTCACGATCGTCCCCAAGGCAACCCCCCAGATCCCGGGTCCGGGCCTTGACCTGGCCCGCGCCGTGGTGATTGTTGATGCCGGCCACGGCGGACGGGACTGGGGTGCTCCAGGCCCCGACGGCACACGCGAGTCGCATTTCAACCTCGATATCGCCGACCGGCTTCGTGACCTGCTGTTGACCTCGCACGATGTCGACTGGGATTCGGGCCGGATCGTCTCAGGGGACACCTATCCATCCGTCAGCGGTGCTCACATGACCCGCGACACCGTCGGGCCCAATGACGGAGATTTCGAAGCCGGGTTGGCGTACCGGGCCACCATGGCCAACAGCGCCGGCGCTGACGCACTCATCGCGATCCACAACAACACCGGAACCGACCGGACCTATCAAGACCCACCGCGCGCCGTCTTCTATGCCCTGTCCGTCGACGGCTCCGACCGTCTTGCGTCATTGA
Organism: Acidimicrobiia bacterium; assembly: GCA_035513195.1. Taxonomy (GTDB): domain Bacteria; phylum Actinomycetota; class Acidimicrobiia; order Spongiisociales; family ZC4RG35; genus MA-ANB-1. The sequence continues at coordinate 3,527 of DATKCM010000064.1, forward strand.
TTGATGAGGAGCTGGTTCGCAGTTTCGATCCATATGCCACCGAGTGGCAGGGTTCGAGCGTCCAGGGCACAGCTTCGCGGCGCGACGTCGACACCGGATCCGATTTCTACGGGTTGCTGAGACGATCCGAGGCTCCGGCGGTGATCATCGAAGGTGTCTACGTGACCGATCCCGCCCAGAACCAGCTGTTGCAGACAACAGTGTTCCGCCAGGCATATGCCGAAGGGGTCTATCGGGGTCTGATCAGGTTCCTGACGACTGATGAGGCCGGTTCACCGATCAACGAACCGGATGACTTTCAGGGGAATGTGGGGAGCCCGACCACAACAAACTGTGTGGTACCCGAACAGCCTTAGTTGGTGGCCCGTCGCAGAAATAATGGCGGTGTCTCTCCGGCCCTCGACACCCCTGGCTGCGTCCAAAATGCTCATTGCAGGCCCCGACTGCGACTGCGCTTTTCTCCTTGCCAGATGGCGCCGATGACTCGGAGACACCCTCGCCCTATTTCAGCGACAGACCACTAGCGATAACGCCAAACGATTCGACCCCGGGTCGGGTCGTATGTCGACACCTCGACATCGACCGAGTCGCCAGGAAGCACCCGAATACCACGGCCACGTCGCATTTTCCCGGACGGCTTTGCCAGGAGTTCGAACCCGTTGTCCAGCTTCACTTCA
>DATKCM010000065.1:0-4657 GCA_035513195.1 Acidimicrobiia bacterium
TCCCAGATTGAGCTGGCCCAGTTCCTCAACCGGCGTCGAGGAGAGGAAGTAGGGGACCATGCCCGGGTCCTCAACCAGGTCGCGGTAGGCGCGGTAGGCGCCCTCGGAGAAGCTCTCCATCGCCTCGGTCCAGGCGTCGAGGATCTCCTTGGATTTGCGCGACTGGCGGTGCAGTAGCGAGGACTCGAGCACCGAAGCCACCGTCAGCTCCAGGTTGCGGCTGGCGATGTCGGGGTGGCCGTACTTGTCGGAGATGACCTCGCCCTGCTCGGTCACCTTGATTGTGCCGTCGACGGTCCCGAAGGGCTGGGCAAGAATGGCTGCGTGGGTGGGGCCTCCACCCCGGCCGATGGTGCCGCCCCGACCGTGGAACAGGCTGAGGCGGACACCGTGTTTCAAGGCGACGCTGCGCATCACCTTCTGCGCTTTGTAGATCTCCCATTGCGATGTGGTGATGCCACCCACTTTGTTCGAGTCGGAGTAGCCCAGCATCACCTGTTGGTTGTCACCGTTGAGCCGGACGATCCTGCGATAGGTGTCGTTCTCGAGGAGCTGGTCGAGGAGGTCTGCTGAATTACGCAGGTCGTCGATGGTTTCCACGAGGGGGACCAGCCCGATTCGTGCGGTGTCGCCGGCAACATCGATGAGGCCGGCCTCCTTGGCCAGGACGGCGGCGGTGAGCACGTCGGACGGAGTCTCGGTCATCGAGACCACGTACGACTCGATGATCTGGTGCCCGTACCGATTCTGCGCCTTGCGGATGGCATCGAAGGTGGAGATGGTCCGCTCGGTGTCATCGCTGAGGAGCGTGGTCTGCGACTTCAAGGGGCGGGGGTTGTGCAGCTCGGTCTCCAGTGCGTTCCGCTTGCCCGCTTCGTCGAGATTTGAATAGTCGACCCCGACCCGTTCGAAGAGCTCGGTCAGGGCTGAGGTGTGCGCAGTGGCGTGCTCCCTGATGTCCATCGTCGCCAGCTGGAACCCGGAGGAGCGCACCATCCGCACCACCCGACCCAGCGCGCCGTCGGCGATGAGGTCGCCTTTTGCATCACGCAGCGATCGGTCCATCACCATCAGCTCATCGAGAAGCTCCGAGGGGTCTGCGTATCCAATCCCCGGCTGGTGGACGGTCCCGGAACGCACCCGCTCGAGGGTGTTGTTGAGTCGGGCGTGGATGTAGGAGCACTTCAGCCGATAAGGCTCCTGGGAGGTCCGCCGCTGCTCCCTAGCCCAGATTGCCGGGAGCAGGTCGCGATCTCGCTCAAGGGAGGTACGCATCTCGTCGCCGATTTCGGTGAGTCGTTCGGATACCGACAGCTCCTCGGCGAGGTGCTCGACCATCCCGATCATGTGGCGAATTCCCCGCTCGTGCTGCTGGGCGAGAACATCGAGGGTCATCTCGGGGGAGATCCCGGGATTTCCGTCGCGGTCACCGCCTACCCACGTCCCGAAGCTCAGAGGTGAAGGTGACGGCTCGGGGGTGAGGCGAAGCAACTGGCGGTGAATGGAATCGTTGAGGTCGGGTAGAACGTGCTCGGCGAGTTGCACCAGGTAGTAGAGGGCCGACCTCGCCTCCTCAACCGGGCTCGGCTTCTCATGTCGCAACTCGTCGGTCTGCCAGATCTGGTCGATGAGCTCTGCGGTACGGGCGTCGATAGCCTCCAGATCGCGCTCCCGGGAGTCGAGGCGCTGTTCGATCAGGCCGGCAAGGGCCCTGGTCTTATTGAGAATCGAGCGGCGGGCGGCTTCAGTCGGGTGGGCGGTGAACACCGGGCGCACCGAAAGGCGGCCGACGACATCGTCGAGCAGCTCCCGGTCGAGGCCGGCTTCAAGGATTCTGTCGACCGTGGAGTGGAGGTAGCGATCGTCGGGCGCCAGCTGGTCGATCCTGTGGACCTGCTCGGCGACGTTGGCCAGGTAGAAGTAGGTGGTGAACGCCCTCACCAGGGGGATCACCTCTGCAAGGTCCTGCTCCCGCAGCAGTTTGTCGAGGTCTTCGCCTGCTGTTTCCGAGCCTCCACGCCGCGCCGATTTACCGAGGGCCCTCACCTGCTCGACAAGGTCGAGAAGGTCCTGCCCGTGCTGGCGAACGAGGGCGTCACCGAGTTGGTTACCGAGCCGGCGGATGTCGGAACGGAGAATCTCGTCCCGATCCGTTTCGTTTGAGGTCACCTTTGGAACCCGGGTTCGACGCTGAACGACATGCGGTGAGGATAGGGAAGACGCAAGCCGGCGCGTGAATCCCGCTTTCACTTCCGTTATCGGGTCGAAGTGCGTACCGTTTGTCCCATCATTTCATCACGGATCAGCCCATGTTCGACTCACTAACTCAACGCTTCGAGTCCGCTTTTTCGACGCTGCGCGGGAAGGGGCGATTGTCCGAGAAGGACATCGATTCTGCGCTTCGCGAGGTCCGCCTCGCCTTGCTCGAAGCCGATGTCAACGTCTCCGTCGTCAAGTCTTTTCTGAATCGGGTCAAGGAACGCGCTCGGGGTGAAGACGTCAGGAAGAGCCTCACCCCCGGCCAGCTGGTGATAAAGATCGTCAACGAGGAGCTGGTCCGGACCCTGGGCAGTGAGCAAGCCGATCTGGTGAAGGCCGCTCCACCTCTGACGATCCTCATGGTTGGCCTCCAGGGCTCCGGCAAGACAACAACGGCCGGCAAACTCGCTCTGCACCTGAAGAACAAAGGGCGCAAACCCCTTCTGGTAGCCGCCGATCTGCAGCGGCCGGCGGCGATCGACCAACTCGAGACACTTGCGGGGAGGGTCGACGTGCCGGTGTTCGTCGACCGTAACGGCAAGCCGGCAAAGCTGGTGAAGGCAGCGATGAAAGAAGCGACGAAGACGGGCCGCGACGTCGTCATCATCGACACTGCGGGACGTCTCCAGATCGACGAGGGCCTGATGAGCGAACTGCGCGACGTCTCCAAGGCGTCCGACCCCGATGAAGTTCTGCTGGTTGTCGACGCTATGACCGGGCAGGACGCGGTGAATGTTGCTTCGGGATTTCAGGAGAAGATCGGCCTGACGGGGATTATCCTTTCGAAACTCGACGGCGATGCCAGGGGAGGAGCTGCCATCTCGGTCCGTGAGGTGACCGGCGCACCGGTCAAATTCGCTGGTGTCGGCGAGGGCCTCGGCGATCTCGAGCCCTTTTATCCCGACCGGATGGCGTCGCGGATCCTCGGGATGGGCGACGTCCTCTCCCTGATCGAGAAGGCGGAAACCACCTTCGACCAGAACGAGGCGGAGAAGGCCGCCCGGAAGATGGAGAAGGGCGATTTCAATCTCGACGACTTCCTCGACCAGTTCCAGCAGATGAAGCGGATGGGGCCTCTGAAAGACATCCTTGCTATGCTTCCCGGGTCCGGATCGCTACTTCGCGATGTTGACGTCGACGATCGCGACATTCGCAGATTCGAAGCAATCATTCAGTCTATGACTCCTGAAGAGCGCCGGAACCCCAAGATTATCGGTGGTAGCCGCAAGCGGCGGATCGCGTCCGGGTCGGGGATGAAGCCCCAGGACGTGAATCGCGTGCTGAAGCAGTTCGCCGAAGCTAAGAAGATGATGAAGATGCTGGCCGGAGGTCGGGGTATGCCAAGCCTCGAGGCCCTGATGAGTGGCCAGCGAACCAAGAGGTGACTAAATGGCTGTGAAAATGAGATTGATGCGGATGGGCAAGAAGAAGCAGCCCATGTATCGCGTGGTTGTGATCGATGGCCGTGCCCAGCGTGACGGTCGATACATCGAGCAGATCGGGCGCTACGCCCCGCTCGAAGATCCGTCACTTGTCGAGATCGACAACGAGAAGGCGGCTGAGTGGCTGGCCAAAGGCGCCCAGCCCACCGAAGCTGTCGAGAAGTTACTCAACATCTCGGGCGCCATGAACACGATGAAGGTGCGCACCGGTCAGATCCACACAGTCGGCACCCCGGCACCCCCTTCCGCCGAGGAAGTGGCCGACGACGAAGCAGCCGGAGAGGTTTCGGATGAAGTTGCGGACATAGCCTCGGAGGAAGCGGCAGCGGAAACAGCAGAGGAAGTGCCGGCGGAGGTCTCCACCGAAGCTGCTGACACCGATGAAGCAGCCGAAGACGCCGGTGGCGAGGAGGAATAGCAGATGGCCAAAGGTGAAATTGTCGAACGGGTTGTCGACTACATAGTGAAGAGCATCGTCGAAGAACCCGACGAGGTTTCGGTCACGGTCGTCGAGCAGGGACCCGACGATGTAGTGGCTGAGGTCCGCACAGCCAAGGGGGACATGGGCCGGGTAATCGGGCGCCGCGGCCGGGTGGCCAAGGCGATACGTGCGGCCGCCGGTGCAGCTGGTGAAGAAGTGGGGATCAGTGCCGGAGTCGAATTCATCGACTGAACCCCGTTTTGTGATCGGACGGCTCGGTCGTCCCCACGGCCTCGACGGGCATATCGGCCTCTATGTGGACGAGGACGACCTCGTCCATTTCCAGCCCGGCAAAACCGTTTTTGTCGAAGGCAGACCTTACGTCGTTGGTGCGATCCGTCGCGCCGACCGAGGTCACCATCTCAAACTGGACGGTGTCGACTCCAGGGTCGCCGCCGAGGCCATCAGAGGCAACGATGTTCTGGCAGCCGAGCGTCGCGAACTCGGCGAGAACGAGTACTGGCCTGAAGACCTC
>DATKCM010000066.1:0-5769 GCA_035513195.1 Acidimicrobiia bacterium
GCACCGTCGACGTCCGCAGGGCTGGTCCTGGCCATCGCAGCGACCACGGGGGCATTCAGTTGCCGTGCGATCCGCTGTACGGCCTCGAAGTCCCCCTCGGAGGACACGGGGAACCCGGCCTCGACCACGTCCACGCCGAGCAGTTCGAGCTGAAGCGCGATCCGCAGCTTCTGGTCGGGGTTGAGGGCTATCCCTGGCGCCTGTTCGCCATCTCTGAGTGTTGTGTCAAATACCGTTACGTGTTTTTTCATTCGATTTCTCCTTAATCCTGTGTTCCGGGGTGGCTTCGCCGGTCGGCCGCGGTGGGCTTTCCGGCTAGAGAATTCGAATGAGCCCCGGAACTGACGGTGTTAGTGGAGAATTTCTCATCGGGAGATCCCGGAGACGGCAGCGGGTCGGACGCTCGAGAGCTTCTTCATCGCGATCCGGCCCGACTTGACCAGGTCGACGATCCCGAATGGTGTCATGTGGTCGATAAACGACTGAAGGTGCTCGGGGTTCCCCGCCACCTCGAAGGTCATCGAATCGGTCCCGAGGTCGACAACTCTGGCTCCAAACAGCGCCGCGGTGTCCCCGACCGCTCCCCGGTTGCTGGCGGCCGATGTGATCCTGGCGAGCATCACCTCGGAGACCACTGCCGTCGAGCTGTCGAACTCGTGGACTTTGATCACGTTGACCAGCTTGTGCAGTTGCTTCTGAAGCTGTTCCACCTCGGGTGCGTCGGCGACCAGAGTTATCCGCGATCTGCCTTCGATATGGGTCGGCCCCACGGCAAGAGAGTGGATGTTGAATCCCCGGTTGGAGAACATGGCTGACACTCGCGCCAGAACCCCGGGCTTGTCTTCGACCACGACGGAGATTGTGTGTTTCATAGGAGATCCTCGGGCCCGGTGATGACATCGTCGTTCGACCCGCCAGCGGGGACCATGGGGAAACACATCTCATCGGGGTCGACCACCACCTCGATCAGGACCGGGCGGTCGTCGATTGCCAACGCCTTCTCGATCGTCACATCGATTTCGGAGGGGTGGGTCACCTTCATCCCGACACATCCCATCGCCTCGGCCAGCGCCGGAAAGTCGGGGATGTCGGTGGGCATGACAGTGGCGGACATCCGGCCGCCGTAGAAGAGCTTCTGCCACTGCTTCACCATCCCGAAGCCGGCGTTGTTGAAGACGACGACCTTCACCGGGATGTTCTCGACGGCGGCAGTGATCATCTCCTGGGATGTCATCTGGAAGCATCCGTCCCCATCGAGAGCAATAACCCTCTCTTCGGGTCGGGCAACCTTGGCTCCGACAGCGGCCGGCACAGCAAAGCCCATGGTGCCCGAACCACCCGAGTTGATCCAGGAACGGGGTCTGCGGAACCGCCAGAACTGTGATGCCCACATCTGGTGCTGCCCGACGCCGGCAGTCACGACGGCATCGCCTTCGGTCAAAACGTAGAGACGCTCGATGAAGTGCTGCACCTTGATCGGTCCGTCCTCGTGCTGCTCGTAGTGGAGAGGCTTGTTGGCCTTCCAGCCGCTGATCATGCCGGTCCAGTAGCGTCGTTCGGGGGCAGGAGAACCGGCACGCAGCAACTTTGCCCTTTCGTTCAAGCTGTGCAGGACCGCCTTGGCGTCACCAACGACGGGGACATCGGCTTTGCGGATCTTGCCGATCTCGGCGGGGTCGACGTCGATATGGACGACTCTTGCGTGTGGTGCGAAAGCATCGACCTTTCCGGTGACCCTGTCGTCGAACCTGGCGCCGACTGCGATCAGGGTGTCGCTCTGCTGGATCGCCATGATCGCGGCGTAGACCCCGTGCATTCCCGGCATCCCCAGGGCGAGAGGATGATGGTCGGGGAAGGCGCCACGGGCCATCAGCGTCGTGGTGACGGGGATATTCATCTGCTCGGCAAACTCGAGCAGTTCGTCTGACGCCCCGGCAGCGATCACGCCACCACCGACGTACAGGACCGGCCGCTCGGAAGCTTCGATCATCTCGATGGCTGCCTTGATCTGCTTGGGGTGCCCGTGGACCGTGGGTCGGTAGCCGGGCAGACCGGCCAGGGTCGGCTCCGTCCAGGTGGTTACCTGGTTGAGGACGTCCTTGGGGATGTCGATGAGGACAGGACCGGGCCGCCCCGTGGAGGCGAGGTGGAAAGCTTCGTGGACGACGTCGGGGATCCGGTCTGCGTTGTCGACCAGGTAGGCGTGCTTGGTGCAGTGCATCGCCAGACCGGTTGTGTAGGCCTCCTGGAAAGCGTCAGAGCCGATGGCGCTGCTGGCAACCTGTCCGGTGATGGCAACCAGGGGAGTGGAGTCCATCATCGCGTTCTGCAGCGGGGTGATCAGATTGGTCGCGCCGGGCCCCGACGTTGCCATTGCCACGCCGACTCTGCCGGTGGCAATCGCGTATCCCTCCGCCATGTGCCCGGCCCCCTGCTCGTGACGCGCCAACACGTGGCGGATAGGACTGTCGAGCAGGGGGTCATATGCAGGGAGGATCGCACCTCCGGGCACACCAAAAATCACCTCGACACCCTCGTATTCGAGGCTGCGGATAAGTGAATTTGATCCGGTGAAGTTTTGGTTGCTCATTTTGGGAAAGAAAAAACCCTCCGGGCGGAGGGTTGGGCACACACAGACGGCTGTATGTGCCTAGTCGATAAGAATTACGAGGGCGGTAGACGTCGTTGACATGTGAATCAGCAGTAAACACCTGTCCGGTGGCAGTGTCAAGGCACAAGGAGAAGTTTCTTGACCGTGGCCACGGACGCTCTCGGGTTAAGGCGCGGTCTTCGGCTCGAGGAAGGGCATCATCTCCCGCAGTTCCTTGCCAACTTCCTCGATCTGGTGTTCCCGGTTCGCCTGGCGCTGTTGCTTCAGGAAGGGCGTCCCCTCGCGGGCCTGGGCCAGCCATTCGTTGGCAAATGCGCCCGACTGGATCTCGGCGAGAATCTCCTTCATCGCTGCCCTGGTCTCATCGGTCACAATCCGGTTTCCTCTGGAGTAGTCGCCGTACTCGGCCGTGTCCGAGACCGAGTAACGCATCCATGACAGGCCACCCTCGAACAACAGGTCGACGATCAGCTTGAGCTCGTGGAGTGTCTCGAAGTACGCCGACTCCGGCTGGTATCCGGCCTCCACCAGTGTCTCGAATGAGGCCTTGATCAGCTCGGCGACCCCGCCGCATAGAATCACCTGCTCGCCGAACAGATCGGTTTCAGTCTCCTCTTTGAAGGTGGTCTCCAACACGCCGGCACGGCCGCCGCCGATGGCGCGGGCATATGACAGTGCCAGATCGTGGGCCGACCCGCTCGCGTCCTGGTGGATGGCTATCAGGCAGGGGACACCTGACCCCTCCTGGTAGGTTCGCCGCACAAGATGGCCTGGCCCTTTGGGGGCGATCATCGAGACGTCGACGTGCTGGGGAGGTGTTATCGCTTCGAAGTGGATGTTGAATCCGTGGGCGAACATGAGGGTGTTCCCCTCCTCGAGGGCGCCCTCGACCGACTCGGCGTAGACATCAGCCATCACCTGGTCGGGGACGAGCATCATGACGACATCGGCCCATGCAGCCGCCTCAGCTGGCGTCTTCACGTCCAAACCCGCGTCGCCGGCCGCGGTGGCGCTGGCCGAGTCGGGACGGAGGCCGACGGCCACTTCCACTCCTGACTCCTTCAGATTCAGGGCATGGGCGTGCCCCTGACTCCCGTATCCGATGATCGAAACCTTCTTCTCCTTGATCAGGTCCGGGTTGCAATCTTTGTCGTAGTAGATCGTGGCCATGGCCGAGATTGTTATCCGAGTTTTCCCCGGACGCCAAACCGTCATAGGATTCGCCGATGTCCGGAGAGGTTCGATCGAGCAATGTGAAGATTCGGTCAAGCGACGTGACGGACGGTCCGGCCAAGGCCGGAGCCCGCGCCATGCTCCGCGCTGTGGGGCTCACAGAGGACGATTTTGACAAGCCTCAGGTCGGCGTGGTCTCGGCGGGGAATGAGGTCACACCCTGCAACCTGACCGGACCGGAACTTTCCCGGTTCGCCAAGGAGGGCGTAGCCGATAGCGGAGGGGTCGGTCTGGTGTTCTCGACGATCGCCGTTTCGGACGGGATCTCGATGGGCCACGAAGGCATGCGCGCCTCCCTTGTCTCCCGCGAGGTCATCGCCGACTCGGTTGAACTCGTCGTCCATGCGGAGCGCTTCGATGCGTTGATGGCCATCGCCGGCTGTGACAAGTCGCTCCCGGGCATGCTGATGGCGGCGGGTCGACTCGACCTGCCCGCCGTTTTCCTCTACGGGGGCTCCAGCCTCCCGGGACGTTACCAGGGTCGTGACATCTCCATCGTCGACGTCTTCGAAGGGATCGGTGCTGAATCCGAAGGTCGGATCTCAAGCGACGAGTTGCTCGAACTGGAGCGCGCCGCGTGTCCCGGCGCCGGTTCGTGTGCCGGGATGTTCACCGCCAACACAATGGCGGCGGTGGGGGAGGCGATCGGGATGTCGTTGCCCGGTTCGGCTGCAGTCCCTGCCATCGACCCCAGGCTCCGAACCTTCGCCCGCCAGTCCGGGGAGGCGGTCATGTCCTTGGTCAACGAGGGGATCACCTCCCGACAGATCATGACTTTGCCCGCCTTCGTCAACGCGATAACCACCGTCATGGCCCTCGGCGGGTCGACTAACGCCGTGCTGCATCTTCTGGCAATTGCCCAGGAAGTGGGGGTCAAACTTGAGATCGGCGACTTTGACAGGATTTCCCGAACGACCCCGCATCTCGGCGATTTGAAGCCTTTCGGCAGATATCACATGGTCGATGTCGACCGCATCGGCGGTGTCCCGATAGTGCTCAAGGCCCTGCTCGACGAGGGTCTTCTCGACGGCGATGTGCTCACAGTGACCGGTCGGACCCTCGCCGAGAACGTTGCGGGTATCGAGGTGCCGTCAGACCAGGACGTCATCGCACCGATTTCCGCCCCTCTCGCCCCCGAGGGGGGTATCGCGATCCTTCATGGCTCGCTTGCCGAGGAGGGAGCAGTTGTCAAGGTCGCCGGAATCAACACCACCGTCTTCGAGGGCCCAGCCCGGGTGTTCGAAGGTGAGCAAGCTGCACTCCATGCCCTATTTGCCCATGAGATCAGACACGGGGATGTCGTCGTAATCAGAACGGAGGGCCCCAAAGGCGGTCCCGGGATGAGGGAGATGCTCCAGATCACCGCCGGAATCAAGGGGGCCGGTTTGGGAAAGGACGTGATGTTGATCACGGACGGTCGGTTCTCCGGCGGGACGACAGGACTGTGCATCGGCCATGTCGCTCCTGAATCCGAGGTCGGCGGCAATCTCGGCCTCGTCGCCGAAGGTGATCGGATCAAGATCGATATAGCAGCGCGGACACTGGATCTCCTCGTCGACGCCGGGGAGTTGGAATCGCGGCGTCTTGCCTGGGCGCCTGCTCCACCGCGCTACGAGTACGGCGCCCTCGCCAAGTATGCCCGTCTCGTCGGGTCGGCGAGTAAAGGGGCTGTCACCGGGTAGTGGCCCGTCGCAGAAATATTGGCGGTGTCTCTCCGGCCCTCGACACCCCTGGCTGCGTCGAAAATGCTCGCCGCAACTCCCGGCTGCGACTGCGCTTTTCTCCTTGCCAGATGGCGCCGATGACTCGGAGACACCCTCGCCCTATTTCAACGACAGACCACTAGTGGCCCGTTTCAGGCCGAGGCGCCTGAGTAGTTGGAGATACCCCACCGCCACACCGCCCTTGCCCCGACGAGGGCCAGG
>DATKCM010000067.1:0-47033 GCA_035513195.1 Acidimicrobiia bacterium
GACCGGTGGTTTCGAGTCGGGGGCGACCTCGACCAAATCGAGATCAAGCTGTTCGGCAAGCCAGAGGGCTTCGTTGAGTTTCTTGACTCCTATCTGGGAGCCGTCGGGTGCTACCACCCGCACTTCACTTGCCCTGATGGCACCGTTTACACGCAGCTCGCTAATCGCTGTTTCCTCCTGTTGTGTGGCTTGTGTTATCTCATTCGCGAAAAAAGCAGCAAGAAGAAAACTTGCTGCTCACCCAGCCGGATTTCCGGCTGAATCTGTGACCTCGGCGCCCTCGGTCGATGAGGTTTACTCACGATCGGGGGCCGGGTGGGGAAGCAGCAGCTTCCGCTCTTGCTCTTGGGGTTGTGCCCGTAATGATACCAGCCCGCCGTTGGTTAGCCAGAGCGGCGTAGTAGCTCGCCGGGTCGCCCTTCAAAGCGCAGCGATCGCGTTAGCCGTTTCGACCGCGGCGTTGACGGCTTCGACCCCTTTGCTGGCGTCCCCGGTGCCGGCCCGGGCCAGGGCATCTGCCACGTCGTGCACGGCGAGTATGGCATTGCCGATGGGGACACCGGTCTCCAGTGCGAGCTGAGCGACGCCGGACGTGGACTGGCTGACCACGATGTCGTAGTGGTCGGTTTCACCTTTGATGACCACCCCGATGACGACGACAACGTCACAACCCCGTTCCACAAGAGCACGCGCACCGACCGGGATCTCCAGTGCTCCGGGGACATGGAGGACCGTCACATCGTCAGCACCCAGCTCCTCCAGCCTCGCCATCGCACTGCCCAGCAAAAGATCAGTGATCGACTGGTTCCACCGGGCGACGACGATCCCGACCTTTATCCCGGAGGCATCGAGGTCGCCGATAACTTCTCTCACGCACCAGCCTCTTGGTCGAGCGTGTGGCCCATCCGCTGCGCCTTGGTCTCCAGATATCGCCGGTTCTCATCGTTGGGATCGATCGTCAGCGGAACCTGCTCCACGATCGAGAGCCCATATCCTTCGATGGCGGCGCGTTTCTTGGGATTGTTAGTGAGCAGACGCATCGACCGAACCCCGAGGTCGTACAGGATCTGGGAACCCACGCCGTAGTCACGGGAGTCTGCCGGGAAGCCCAGGTACACGTTGGCATCGACCGTGTCCAGCCCGTCGTCCTGAAGGTTGTAGGCAGCGAGTTTGTGCATCAGGCCGATTCCCCTCCCCTCGTGGCCGCGCAGATACAGGATCACGCCGCGGCCCTCTTCTGCTATCAGCTGCAATGCGGCATCCAATTGCTCACCGCAATCGCACCTGAGACTCCCGAATGCATCGCCGGTAAGGCACTCGGAGTGAACCCTCGTCAAGACATTCTCCCCCTCGCCAAGGTCGCCCATCACGAGAGCTATCTGGTGATGCCCGTCGACCGAGTCGTACCCAATCGCCTTGAACGTGCCATATGCGGTGGGCATCCTCGCCTCGACGATCCGCTCCACCAGCTTCTCCTGCTTGCGTCGGTATGCGATGAGGTCGGCGATCGTCCCGATGAGCAAGTCATGTTCGTCTGCAAATTTCTCCAGTTCGGGGAGCACGGCCACAGTGCCGTCGTCGTTCATCACCTCGGCGAGCACCGCCGCCGGGTACATCCCGGCGAGGCGCGCCAGGTCGACACCGGCCTCGGTGTGACCAGCGCGTTTCAGCACTCCCCCCGGCTCGTAGCGCAGCGGGTACATGTGGCCCGGCCGGGCAAGGTCCTCGGGCCGGGTCTCGGGGTCGAGCACCGCGAGCACGGTGCGGGTCCGGTCGGCAGCCGAGATACCCGTCGTGGTGCCCTCGGTGGCATCGATCGAGACGGTGAAGGCGGTGCGGCGAACGTCGGTGTTCCTGGCCACCATCATCGGGACTTCGAGCTGGTCGAGGCGCTCTCCTTCGATGGGAAGGCAGATGATTCCGCTGCTGTGGCGGAGCACGAAGCCCATCTTCGCCCGGTCTGCTGCCTCCGCAGCGAAGATGAGGTCGCCTTCGTTTTCACGGTCTTCGTCGTCGACCATGATCACCATCTCGCCACGACCGATGGCAGCGATGATCTCTTCAACGGCAGCGAACTTCATTTGGCCAGCAATCTCTCTACGTATTTGGCGAGGACATCAACTTCTACGTTGACCCTATCCCCCGGTGCCTTCGACCCCAACGTCGTCACTTCCCGGGTATGAGGGATTATCGCAACCTCGAACCCGTCCTCGTCCAGTCCGGCAACGGTGAGGCTGATCCCGTCGACAGTCACCGAGCCCTTCTCGACCAGGTAGCGCAGTAGAGCCCCGTCAGCGGCAAGACCGACCCGGATCGAGTCACCTTCGTCGACCATCGCCCGGACCGTGGCGACCCCGTCGACGTGGCCCTGGACGATGTGACCGTCGAACATCGAGTCGGGAGTCATCGGCAACTCGAGATTGACCGGGTGCCCGTCGGCAACGTCACCCAGGGTCGTCCGGGACAGTGTCTCCGCGATGGCGTTCACCAGGACGCGATTTCCGTCAACTGAGACCGCGGTCAGACAGGTCCCGTTGACCGAGACCGAGCCGCCGACCTCCATCGAAGCCAGCAGGGGGGATTCGATAACGAAGCTGAGATCCTGGCCGTCCCGGGTCACCCCGGCGACCGTACCCAAAGCCTGGACAATTCCTGTGAACACGTGGCTCCTTACTGGAACCCGATTCTCACATCAGGCCCCACCGATTGCACATCGAAAATCTCAACCTCTCGAGCATCTTCGATGTTCCCGAAGGACCCAGCCAGTGGTGTGATCCCCGCCCCACCGCCGACTTTTGCGGCGACATAGGCATAGCCGCGGGTGATCACCCCGGCCGCCCACCACGAGCCAAGAAGGGTGGGGCCGCCCTCCAGGAGGATGTCGAGGTAGCCCATATCGCCCAGTGCGGCTGCCGCCAGCGCCGGTGCCGGCGGGGCGCCTCCGCTTATCTCCAGGACTTCACCCCGCGGGGCCGACCCACCTTCAGCCGTGATCACGAGCGGGTTCAGTCCCCAGATCTGTGCTTCAGCAGGCAAGGCGCGGCTTCCGGCAACGATCACCGGCCGCGGTTGCGGGCCGAGATATCCATCGAGCCGCACATTGAGTCGTGGATCATCGGAGCGCAAGGTCCCGGCGCCGATCACCACGGCGTCGACCTGGCTGCGGAGCAAGTGAGCGTCCTGGCGGGCCTCCGGTGAGGTGATCCACCGCGACGTCCCGTCGGTGGCCGCAACCGACCCGTCGAGCGTCATCGCGAACTTTGCAGTTACCCGGGGAAGGCCGGTGCGGCGATGGTGGAAATACGCAGGGTCGACAGCTTCGGCATCCGCCGGCTGATCGGAGAGGACCACTTCCACACCCGCGTCTCGAAACGCCGCGACACCGCTGCCAGAGACCTTCGGGTCGGGATCCTCGATGCCGATCACGATCCGGGCAATGCCGGCGGCGAGAACCGCATCGACACAGGGCGGGGTCCGACCAAGATGGGAGCAGGGCTCCAGGCTGACGTAGAGATCCGAGCCTCGAGCGGCATCGCCTGCCGCGGCCAGAGCTACCACTTCTGCGTGATCATTCCCGGGACCCGAGTGAAAACCTTCGCCAACGACGACGCCGTCTTTGACCACAAGAGCACCCACTCCAGGGTTGGGATGAGTGTGGTGTCCTGGCGCTAGCTCAAACGTGCGCCGCAATCGGGCGCTGTCGAACAGGTCCACTAACCGAGGCGCCGGTCAATCCGATAGGTGGAGCCCGGTTGCTTCTTGGCGAATTCCTTCATCTCTACCGCCACTGCCGATGCCTCCCACTGAGTGCTCATATCACGGACTTCAGTTGAGGCTACACCCAAGGACAACGAGACAACCGGGAACGCATAGCGCTCACCGCGGCGGTCGATGACCTCGATATAGCCGCGGAGGGCATCAGCGGTGTCATAGAGGTCGAGGATCCCGTCGTCGAAACGCTCGACGACTTCCTTGCAGTACGCCTCGGCCATGCCTGCGGGGATGATCGTGACGAAGTCGTCGCCTCCGATGTGGCCCACGAAGGGGTCTTCGATCCCAAGGGCGACTGCGGCGTTGGTGAGACAGTTTCCGCAGAACCTGATTACCTCGTCGCCGCGCATGAACCCGTAGTGGTCGTTGAAGGCCTTGAAGTTGTCCAGGTCACCGTGAACCAAAGCGAAGGGGCGGTCCTCGTGGATCCGCTGCTCGATCTCACGAGTGATCCGGAAGTTTCCGGGAAGACCGGTGAGAGGTGAGAGGTCGCGCGCGGCCTGGGTACGGCGGAGGACGGCAGACACCCGGGCGACGAGCTCGTTGATGTCAAATGGTTTGGTGATGTAGTCGTCGGCACCGAGCTCCAGACCACGAACCCGGTCTTCGGGCAAGCCACGGGCGGTGAGCAGAATGATCGGGATGTTGGCAGTGGATGCCTGTGCCCGGAGGCGGTGGAGGGCAGTGAGACCGTCCATGCGCGGCATCATGATGTCGAGGACAATTGCATCGGGAGGCACCGTTGTTGCCTTCTGAATGGCGTCTTCGCCATCGACAGCGGTATCGACCTCGAATCCCTCGAGCTCGAAGTTGACCTTGACGACCGCCAGAATGTCCGGATCGTCGTCAGCAACCAATACCCGTTCAGTCATTTTCCTCAATAATCCTTCTGAGTTCTCTCACTGCGTCGACCGGGTCTTTCGAACCAAAGATCGCAGTCCCTGCAACGAAAACATTTGCCCCGGCTGCCGCGACACTGCCGATGTTTTCAGGCGTAATGCCTCCGTCAATTTCAATATCGGCCGACAAACCATGGTTCTCAACCGTTTCTCGTAGTTTCTCGACTTTGCCGAGAGTCTCGGGGATGAGCACCTGTCCGCCAAAACCCGGCTCGACCGACATCACTAAAACGACATCGACAAGCTCAAGAAACGGCTCGACAGCCACCATTGGAGTCCCCGGATTGATGACAAGCCCTGCATCGAGGTTTTCGGCCCGTGCCCGCTGCAACGCCACGGTCGGGTCCGGAATGGCCTCGATATGCATCGTGACCAGATCGGCGCCGGCTTCGGCTAGCTCGGGAAGGAAGGCATCGGGGTTTGTGGTCATCAGATGACAGTCGAAGAGAAGGTCGGACTTCTCTCTCAGCGCCGCGATCACGGGAATACCGAAGCTCAGGTTAGGGACGAAATGTCCGTCCATGACATCCAGGTGGAGCCAGTCGACCGACGACTCGACCCTGGCCACCTCTTCGCCGAGTCGGGCAAAGTCAGCGGCTAGCAGCGATGGGGCGATTTTGATCTGGCTCATCTCATACCGATTGTACGGTCGGCGTAGCGTAGATCCCGCGCTCTGCCCTCAGGATCATCCCACACGGCCACTTCGACCCGGGCGCCCCCGCAGCCAGGCGTCGCCCTGGGTCCGGCTCTTGCCCGGGCTCTGTACCGAGGTCAGCCGCACCGAGCCGCCGCTCAGCCCGACCACGGGCCAGCCATCGTTCTCTTCCCAGGTGCTATGGGCAACGTTGCCCCCGTCGCTTTCGGCGGAGAGGATCTTCACAGCCACTCCGTCGATTTCGAGTGTCGCTCCCGGTGACGGGAATAGTCCCCGAACCCGATTGACAAACTCCGTCGGGCTCATTTCCGATGAGAGGATCCGGTCCGATTTCGTCAGCTTGGAGGCGTAGGTGGCACCCTCCCCGGTTTGGACCACCGGCATCAGTTCGGCACGGAGATACGGGTCGAGGCTCTCGGTGAGAAGGCGCGCTCCGAGCCGGGCCAATCGTTCGGTGAGATGCCCAGCGTCTTCGCCGGCCTCGATGTCGACGGCCTGCGCGGTGAGGACGGGTCCTGTGTCCAGACCGTCATCGAGTTTGATGATGGTGACACCGGTCATCGTGTCACCCTCTATCAGAGCCCGATTGACCGGCGCCGCCCCTCGCCACCTGGGGAGGAGGGAGAAATGAACGTTGAGCATTCCCTCCCCGGGGATGGCCAGGGATTCACCTCGGATGATCCGCCCGTAGGCAACCACAATGCCCACGTCAAATGGCCTTGAGTTAACCAGCGCGCCATGGAGCTCGTCGTGCGTGGCGGGCTGAGCTACCTCAAGGCCAAGGGCGAGGGCAGCCTGTTTCACAGGGCCGGGTTGTGGAGTCCCCGATCTCCCCCTAGGCCGATCCGGTTGAGTGACGACCAACCCGACCTCGAAATGTGCGGAGAGGGCCTCCAGAGTCGGAACCGCCGCCTCCGGCGACCCGAGGAAGACAATCCTCGTCATTCGAAGTGGGCGAGCCCCAGCGCCTCGTCCCTCAAGTCCTTCAGAGCTCTTTTCCGCGTCGGCTTGTCGAGCACGTCCATCAGCAGGCCTCCGTGGAGGTGGGCGATCTCATGCTGCAGAACCCTTCCCAACAGGCCATCTCCTGCATATTCGACTTCCTTCCCCTCGAGGTCGAGGGCTTTGACCCTGGCGAAGGCGGGGCGCTTGATCTCCCATGAACGACCGGGAACGGAGAGGCAGCCTTCCTCGTAGACCAATTCGCCGGACAACTTGAGGATCTCTGGGTTGATCATCACCCGCGGCCCGAGGTCGTCCTGGGCATCGAAGACTGCGATCGATTTCACCACACCGATCTGATTCGCGGCGAGGCCGACCCCGGGAGCCTCGTACATAATCTCGATCATGTCCGATACCAGTGTCGCGATCTGGTCGTCGATCTCTGTGACCGGCTTTGGCTTCATCCGGAGCACCGGATCGCCATATATTCGTATCGGATAGAGAGCCATTACGTATCCAGGTCTACAAGCAGTTGGGAAACGAGGGTAGCGAACCGGTGTCGCGTCACAGATCAATCGGGTCGGCATCGACCCGGATGGTTGCACCACCATCTCTCAGCTTCTGGAGAGTCTTGCGCATCTCCTGTTTCACTTGCTGGAGATCGCCCTGGAGCAACCACCGATGCCTGTCATTGCTCTCGACGGGACCCATGACCATGCCTGCAGCAAGCTCACGCAGAGCCGCGGATACCACATCCGGCTCGACTCCTCGTGCTTCGATCGCCATCATCTCGCTGGCTGGCGGGAACCCGTCGCGTGCCCTTCGCGCGAGGATCTCTTCGAGGTAGGGGAACGGCTCCCCCCGGCGAAGGGCAGCGATCAGCGCCGAGCCCGGATCCGAGGTCTGGAGAATGGTCCGATATCCCCTGCTCCGACCAACGGATCCCACCAGCCTGGCCAGGATCCGTAGTGCTTCCTCTGAAGACCGATAGTTCTGACCGTGGATGAGGGCGTCAGGGTCGACCGCCACTGCCATGGTCAAACCGGAGAGGCCGGCAAGGTCCCGTTCGGTCCCCACGGTGATGAGGGCGCCGTCGCCGGACTCCCCGACCCGGTCCGCCCCGACACGGGCCGAGATCTCCTTGACCAGGCGTGATGGAATCGTGCCCATGGTCTCGAAGCCGGATCCTCCACACTGTCTGCAGTTGCCCGTGACCGAGCCGCAGCGCCGGCATTCCGCCCTGCGTCCGACATGAGAGCCGCAGCGCCCGCAGAGACGGATGGCACGACACGAAACGCAGCGAACTGAGGCGTCACCGGCGCGGAGGTGGGTGAAGACAAATGCGCGGCCCCCGCTGGCGGCCACCGATCGCAGAGCGGAAAGTGATCGCTCTGAGAGGAACCCGCTGCCCGGCGGGTCCTCCCTCCGGTCGACGATTTCGACCAGACCCCATGGCCGCCGGGGCTGGACTACCTCGGCGCCCGCTGCGATCAACTCGACGCTTGGGGTCGGGCCGACGAACAAGAGACCGAAACCTTCAATTCTCGAGCGGGTTCTCATCAGGTCACGAATGTGGACGGTCGGCGTCTGCCGGTCCTTCATCGCTCGCCTGCCCTCTTCGAAGACGATTGCTAAAGCCAGGTCCTTGACCGTCCAATAAGCGGCACGGGGCGTCCCGACAACAACGGCCGGGCCCGAGTTCGCTCTTTCCCAGGCGGCGGTCGCGTCCGAACCGTTTCCCTCCGGGATGAGGACAACTCTTTCCCGCATGGCGGTTTCGAGCGTCTCGAAGATCTCACGCGCCTCACGGACCGTGGGGACGACCACCAACGCGCTGCCGTCAGATGCTGCCACCGGTGTCAGCAGTCGTCGCCAGTCGGCATCGACCCAGTGCGTGACGTAGGCGGTGACCGGTCTGCGTCTTCCGGCGACAGCTGCATCGACGAACTCCCTCATGGGGAAGTCTCCGGCGTCATCGTTGCACCGCCTGGGCTTGATCGGGAGCAACCTCCCTGGAAGGGTCGGCGGAGAAGCCTTGTCGAGCAGGACCGACACCGGGCTGACGTAGTGACTGGCGGCCCACCGGAGCGTCTTGAGGATGTCGGTGTCAAATACGGGGGCGTCGCCGGAGATGGCGAGCACATCCTTCAGCTTGCCCGGATGGTCTTGTTTGCGATCGACCACGTACCCGCGCACCCGCCTTCCTCCGAGAGGAACTCTGACGATCGAGCCAACCTTCAGGTCAGCCTCGAGGTGAACTGGAATTGAATACCAGAAACCTGCATCGACAGAGAACGATGGGACGGCCGGGATCACCTGGGCGGATGGAAGGACGGTTATAGGCCCAATGCGCTCTTGATATCGTCGACCCGGTCGAGACTCTCCCAACTGAATTCGGGCCTGCCGAAGTGTCCGTAGGCGGTAGTCCTCACAAACCCCGGTTTGGTGAGTTCGAGTGCCTCGATGATCGAAGCGGGGCGGAAGTCGAATATCTCGCTGACAGCCGATTCGATTCGCTCGCGGGAAACGCGCTCGGTGCCGAAGGTCTCGATGTGCGTCGAGAAGGGCATAGGGTCCCCGATTGCATATGAGAGCTGGATTTCGAGCTTCTGGGCGGCCCCCGCCTCGATCAGGTTCTTGGCCGCCCATCTCGCCGCGTAGGCGGCCGAGCGATCGACTTTGGTCGCGTCCTTGCCCGAGAAGGCACCGCCTCCGTGGCGCGCATAACCGCCGTACGTGTCGACTATTACCTTGCGCCCGGTCAAACCGGTGTCCGCGACAGGCCCGCCAATGGTGAACTGGCCGCTGGGATTGAAGACGAATTCGGGTGGTCCATCAGGAAGCCATGCCGATGGGATGACCGGCGCGACCACCACGTCGAAGATCTCCTCCTTGATCTCGGCACTGGTCACATTCTCGTTGTGGTGACAGGAGATGAGGACCTTTTCCACCGCAACCGGAAAGTAGCCCTCGTAGCGGACCCGGACCTGCGTCTTGCCATCAGGCCGCAGATAGTCGACCTTCCCGGTCTTGCGGACCTCAGCGAGGCGCTCGGCGAGCCTGTGCGCCATGTAGATCGGGAGTGGCATCATCTCCTGTGCCTCTTCGACGGCGAAGCCAAACATGAGACCCTGGTCCCCCGCCCCGGCGTTGCGGTCGACACCCTGTGCGATATCCGAACTCTGTACGTTGATCCGGTCCATGACCTCGATCGTGCTCCCGTCGAAGTCGGCGTCGAACCCGTCGTAGCCTATGGCCGAGACCGTCTCGCGCACAATGGACTCGATGTCGGGCCAGCGATCACGGGGCAAACCACCAATCTCGCCGGCAATGACCGCAAGTCGCTTGGTGACCAGGACCTCGCATGCGACCTTGGCCGTCGGCTCCAATACGAGGACGGCGTCGAGTATGGAATCCGAAATTGCGTCAGCCACCTTGTCCGGGTGGCCCTCCGTGACAGACTCCGAAGTGAAGGACCATGCGCTCATCGGCACTGGATATTAGTTCCGCTGAGCGACAAGGGCATCCACCCGGTCCCACAGGGCCGCTGCGACGTCAGCTTTCGACATCATGGGCTGGGGATCGACAGCTCCTCCGGCATCGATAAAAGAGACCTGGTTGGTGTCGGTGCCGAAGCCTGAGCCTTCCTGTCCGATGTTGTTGTACACGAGGAGATCAACCTGCTTCCGCCTCGCCTTCTCCACTGCCCGTTCCACATCTCCGGTCTCCGCCGCAAAACCGACCGTCAGGGGCGGATTCTGACGAGCCACGACAGAAGCCAGAATGTCAGGTGTTTCGGCGAGTGATATCGAAGTGAGCCCATCGGCCCGGGCAAGCTTTGCTTCCGAAGTATCCGCAGGCTTGAAATCCGCCACCGCCGCGGCCATGACCACGATATCGGCGTCAACGCTGTCAACCGCCGCCTTCATCTGGTCTGCCGTCTCAACATTGAGGACCTTGATGGATCCGGACACCGGCAAATCCGATGTCGTGACCAAGGTGACCTGATAGCCGCGCCTCGTTGCCTCCTCGGCGATGGCATGGCCCATCTTCCCGCTCGACCGGTTGCCGATGTAGCGCACCGGGTCTACCGGTTCCCGGGTGCCTCCAGCTGTGACCAAAACGACGAGGCCGTCGCCCCTGCCGCCCAGGATCGCAATCGCGGCGTCGAGGATCTCCTCAGGCTCGGATACCCGACCCATCCCGACATCACCACCGGCCAGGTCTCCCTCGTTGGGGCCTACGAAGTGATGGCCATCACCGCGAAGGATGTCCAGATTGCGCTCGGTGGCGGGGTGCTCCCACATTTCGGTATGCATTGCCGGAGCGAAGAGAACGGGAGCTTTGGTGGCCAGGAGCAACGCAGACACGAGGTCCTCTGACAATCCGTTGGCGACTCTGGCAAGTGTGGCCGCGGTCGCCGGCGCAACGATGACAAGCTCAGCCCAGCGGCCGAGGGTTGTGTGCGGGGAGACTTCCTCAGTGCCGAAAAGCTCCACCTGAGGCTGAGCCCCGGTGATCGCGGCAAAGGTCTGAGGGCCCACGAACTCCATCGCCGATTGCGACATCGCAACCCGCACCTCAGCCCCGGCCTCGACCAGGCGCCGGGCGAGATAGGCCGACTTATAGGCGGCAACTCCCCCGGTTACGGCGAGAACCACCCGCCGTCGGCCGAGCATCAGGACTCGACTGTCTCCACGGCCACCTTGCCCTCGGCGATTTCTTCCATCGCAATCGTCAGCGGCTTGCGTGACAGTGAGTGAACCTGAGGGGGAACGTAGCTGCCGTAACCGTCTCCCAGCTGGTGGAAATACGCGTTGATCTGGCGGGCCCGACGAGACGAGACGACAACCGTGGCAAACCGGTTACCGATCTGGTCGATCACTTCTTCGAGTTTCATTAATTCCTTCTCAGAGGGTGGGTGGACACAGGTTACCTCATTGTTCGGCGGTAATAAGAGTCAACAGCTCGTTCACCGCTGCATCGAAGTCGTCATTCACGACAATGTGGTCGAACAGCTCCCCGGCCTCCGCAAGTTGTTGTGAAGCGATAGCAAGGCGGTCCTCGATGTCCTCGATGCTGGTGTCGCCCCTGCTGGTCAGCCTTGTCTCCAGCTCCTCGATCGATGGAGCCGCAATGAAAATCATGACCGCATCTGGTCGGCTCTCTTTGACCTGGCGTGCACCCTGGATCTCGATGTCGAGGAGCACGTCCCGTCCCCTGGAATTGGCTTCGGTGATCGGAGCAAGTGGAGTCCCGTACATGTGGTGGTTGTACTCAGCCCACTCCAGCAATTCACCGTTATCGATCATTTCTTCGAAACGCGGCCTGCTGACGAAGTGATAGTGGGTCCCATCGAGCTCACCCGGTCGCGGTGAGCGGGTGGTTGCGGAGACCGAGAAGTCAACGTCCGTTATCGCAAGCAATTCGGTTATGAGACTGGATTTGCCGGAGCCGGATGGGCCCGAGACGACAAACAGCCGGCCCGCTCCGTTCAAGTCAACTCTTTGAGCAGAGCCTCTCTCTGTCGGTCACCCAACCCGCGCAGACGGCGGTTGTCAGCGATTCCAACAGACTCCATGAGTCGCATGGCCTTGACTTTTCCCATCCCGGGCATTGCGGCGATGAGGCGATCGACCTTTATCCCGCCGATGACCTCGTCCGAATCTGCTTTTTCGAACAGCTCGGTGATGCTCATCGACCCGGTTTTGAGCAGTTCTTTGACTTCAGCCCGCGCCCGCCGCACTTCACCCGCTTTCTTGAGTGCCGCCTGGCGTTGCTCTGGTGTCAGTTTCGGTGGAATAGGCAATGTCCTTGCTCCCGTTGCGTATCTTGGACGTTAGCCATTTACCTCGCGTTCACGCGGGCTAAACCACTGTGTAACTGGCCAATTCTTCGGCTATCGCTGCAGCCACTCCTGCAGGATCGGCGGCGGATGAGATCGCCCTGCCAACAACGAGGTAGTCGGCGCCGGCCCGCAATGCCGCTTCAACCGTGGCAGTCCGTTTCTGATCGTGGCTCTCAACCGCCGAGGGTCTAATGCCGGGGGTGACCATGAGCAGGTCTCCGGCACTCTCCCGGGCGATGGAGACCTCGTGTACCGAGCAGACAACCCCTTCCACCGGCACTCCGGCGGCGATCCTTACCAGGCGCTGCACCGCGACTTCGATTGGGCCGTTCATTCCGATCGCCACGAGATCGGCCTGATCGAGGCTGGTGAGGATGCTGACACCTAGAATTCCGGCCCGGCCGCCCGAGCCCTCTCCAAGCCCGGTGACGGCTGCCTCCACCATCCTGGTACCGCCCGACAGGTGTGCCGTGACCCAGCGTGCTCCGCGCCTGCCCAGCTTTTCCGCCGCCTGCTCTACCTGAGCCGGGATGTCATGGAGCTTTGCATCGACGAACACGGGCAAGCCGACTTCGACGACACGCTCGATCGAGTCCGGTTCACTATGAAGCAGGCCGAGCCCAACCTTGAAACCGGCGACATAAGGTTTGACGACACGGGCCAGTTTCACGGCCTGTTCGACCGTTTCGAGATCGAGAGCGACGAGCACACCCGCCATCAGAGCGCCGCCCCTCGCACCTGCTCGATTTTCGAGAAACCAAGTCGTTTCAGCACTCTTCGCATCTCCTTTTCGATTCGAACGCCGGCCTTCGGCTCGGCAAAGTGGACCGTTCCCAGTCCTACGGCTGACGCGCCCGACATCAGGTATTCGACAACATCCTCTCCGGTGAAGACACCGCCACAACCGACTATCGGAAAGCCGGGGAACGCCCGCGCCACCTCGTATACACACCGCAACGAGATGGGTTTCAGCCCCGGGCCACTGTACCCACCAACACCGCCGGACAACCTCGGACTCGCTCGATCGATGTCAACCCCGAATCCGGGTGCGGTGTTGGTCAATGTGAGAAAGGAAGCCCCCGCATCGATGCACGCACCTGCGACGGCGACCACATCAGCCGCGGCGGGCGAAAGCTTCGCCCCGACGGGCACACCCAGCGAGCCGACCACCTCAGCCACCACCTCGGACGACAGGACCGAATCGAGGGCGAAGATCCGGCCGTCGTCGAGGTTGGGGCAGGAGAGGTTCACCTCGACCACTGATACCCCGGCCGACTCCTGTCCTTTCGCAACTGTCACGAACTCGTCGACGGTTTCGCCAACCGCTGAGCCCCAGACCGGGACGGCGCTTTGCGGTATACGACCCTCTATGTCTGATTTCCATGCCTCGATTCCGGGATTCTGTATCCCGATGCCGTTGAGCATGCCCCAACCCGCAGGGGCAACTCGTGGGGGCGGGCGACCTTCCCACGGCGTTGCCGACACCGATTTCGCCACGGCCGCGCCGTAAACCTTCACATTGGCAACGGTCGCCCATTCCCACACCGACCCGACGGTCCCGGAGGCGGCGATCAGGGGTGACCGCAGTCGGATAGGCCCGAGGCTGGTTTCCATCCCTATCGATGCCATTCCTGAAGGCTACGGGGCCGGTTGATCGCCCCGGGGCCGGCACGGAGACTGCGGGCAACGGCGAGCCCGCCTCGAACCGTTGTTACGCACGGAACCTGATGGCCCCGGGCGGCCTGGCGGATCGTCCTCCCGTCGGTACGCGCCTTGCCTCCCCGTGGAGTGTTTATGACAAGCTGGATCTCGCCGTTGTCGAGACGGCGCGCAACGTCATCCGGCCCGTCCCCGATCTTTGATACGACTTCGGCGGTGATCGCATGGTGGCTGAGGTAGCGGGCGGTCCCTGGCGTCGCCACCAGTTCGAAACCGAGCATCATGAAAGCCTGCGCAACAGCAAGCCCGGTCGGCTTGTCACGGTCGGCAAACGAAACAAATACGCGTCCCCGGTCCGGTAGGATCCGCCCTCCCGCGAGCAGGGCTTTTGCATAAGCGGTGCCGAAGTCCGCGCCAATCCCCATCACCTCGCCCGTGGCCTTCATCTCCGGGCCGAGAACGGAGTCCTCCTCAGGAAAGCGGTCCCATGGCAGGACCGCATTCTTGACGGCCACAAACGGCGGAGTGGTGACTGCAGGGACCATCCCCTCCGTGCGAAGGTCCTCGATGGTGGAGCCCATCATCACGCGGGTGGCAACTCTGGCGAGGAAAACCCCGGTCGCCTTCGAGATGAACGGGATGGTGCGGCTGCCCCGGGGGTTGGCCTCGATGACAAAGATCTCGTCGCCTTTGACTGCAAATTGGATATTGATCAGACCTCGAACCGAGAGTGCCCCAGCGAGGTCTCTGGTTGCACTGATGATCTCCTTCATCGCTTCGCCCGACAGAGTGGGCGGCGGTGTCACGCATGCGGAATCTCCCGAATGGATCCCCGCCTCCTCCACATGCTCCATCACCCCGCCCAACAACAGCTCTGACCCGTCAAATATCGCATCGACATCGACTTCAACCGCTGATTCCAGGAAACGGTCGATAAGGATGGGCGCGCCCACAACCTCGGGGTCGGCATCGCCGTAGATATCTCTGACGTACTCCCCGAGCTCCTCGACCGAGTAGACAACGCGCATCTTGCGGCCCCCCAGCACATACGAGGGGCGAACCATCACCGGAAGCCCTACCTGGTCGACGACATCGAGAGCTTCAGCAGCCGATCGGGCCGTGCCCCCGGAGGGCTGCCGGAGTCCGAGGTTGCTGCAGATCTCTCCGAACTGCTCCCGATCCTCTGCGAGGGCAATCGACTTTGACGACGTGCCGGCGACGTTGACACCTGCCTCCTCGAGCGCTGAAGCGAGGTTGAGTGGAGTCTGACCTCCCAGCTGAACAATGACTGCCTCGGGCTTCTCGGCGTCGATCACATCAAGTACGTCCTCGACGGTCAATGGCTCCAAATAGAGCCGATCTGATGTGTCGTAGTCGGTTGACACCGTCTCGGGATTGCAGTTGACCATCACGCTCTCGTAGCCGGCGTCGCGGAGGGCAAACGATGCGTGGACGCAGCAGTAGTCGAACTCTATCCCCTGCCCGATCCGGTTGGGACCGGATCCCAGAACCACTACCCGGGGCCGCTCGGCGTCGACAACCTCGGACTCCTCTTCGAAGGTCCCATACATGTACGGGGTCCGGGCGACGAACTCCCCGGCACAGGTGTCGACTCTCTGGTAGGTACGACGGATCAGAGCCCGCTCTCGTGTCGCCCGAACCTCCTCACGGGTCTTGTCGAGCAGATAGGCGATCTGGACATCGGAGAATCCGAGTTTCTTCGCTTCGGCCAACACTGACATGTCGTCGGGGCTCTCGACCAACTCCCGCCGCAATTCGACGATTTCGGCCATCTGATCTATGAACCACGGGTCGATCGCGGAGAGCTCGCTCAGCCTCTCCACGCTCCATCCCCTACGGAGGGCCTCGCCAATGGCGAACACACGGTCCGGCGTCGCCTCCACCACCTGTCTGCCGAGGTCAGATTCGGAGAGCTTTCTCAGGGGCTCCTCTGTGGCATCGGCATTGAGCCCCGAATGCCCGTTCTCCAGGCTCCTCAGTGCTTTCTGCAGCGCTTCGGGAAATGTGCGGCCGATCGCCATCGCTTCGCCGACACTCCGCATCGACGTCCCCAGGGTCCGCGGTGCCGACGGAAATTTCTCAAAGTCGAATCTGGGAATCTTGACCACCACGTAGTCGAGGGCGGGCTCGAACGACGCGGGCGTGGCCAGGGTGATGTCGTTGGCGATCTCGTCGAGCGTGTAACCAACGGCGAGCAACGCAGCGATCTTCGCGATCGGGAACCCGGTCGCTTTCGAAGCGAGAGCCGAGGAGCGTGAAACTCGTGGATTCATCTCAATCACGAGTCGCTTGCCGGTAGCCGGATCGACGGCGAACTGGACGTTGGAGCCACCGGTCTCGACCCCGATCGCCCGGAGCACCGCAATCGCATCCTCGCGCATGTCCTGATACTCCCGGTCGGAGAGCGTCTGCACCGGCGCCACAGTGATCGAGTCACCGGTGTGCACTCCCATCGGGTCCAGGTTCTCTATGGAACACACGATGACGGCGTTGTCGTTCCGGTCTCTCATCACCTCGAGCTCGAACTCCTTCCATCCGAGGACAGACTCCTCGACCAGGATCTCCGACACGGGCGACATTTCCAGGCCATGCCGGGCAACGGCGATCAACGATTCTTCGTCGTCGGCGATGCCTGTGCCCCCGCCACCAAGGATGTAAGACGGACGCACCATCACCGGATATCCGATTTCCCTCGCGATGCTCAAAGCCTCCCCCATGGAGCGTGCGTATCCGGCCCGGGGACATTCCAGACCCGCTTCCTCCATCGTCGACTTGAACAGCCCGCGGTCCTCGGCTTTCTCGATGGCCTCGAGGCCAGCGCCGATCATCTCGACGTTGTGACGTTGCAGAACGCCAGCCCGAGCCAGGTCCGAGGCAACGTTGAGCGCAGTCTGCCCTCCGAGCGTGGCCAACAAGGCGTCGGGGCGCTCCCGGGCGATGATCTCGGTAACGACCTCCGGAGTTATCGGTTCCACATACGTGGCGTCGGCGTACTCGGGGTCGGTCATGATCGTCGCCGGGTTGCTGTTGACCAGGATCACCCGGAATCCCTCCTCCCGGAGGACTTTGGCTGCCTGAGTGCCGGAGTAGTCGAATTCGCATCCCTGGCCGATGACTATCGGACCGGAACCGATGAGGAGTATCGAACGGATGTCGGTTCGCCGCGGCATCAGGACACCCCGGCTTCGATCGAGGACACGAAATCGTCAAAGAGAGGGGAAGCATCCCTGGGGCCCGGGGCTGCCTCGGGGTGGTACTGGACAGAGAATGCCGATGCGTCCACCAACCGCATCCCCTCCACCGTCCCGTCGTTGAGGTTTTGGTGTGTCGGCAGAACCTCGCCGAATGGAGTCGATGCCGTCTCCGGCAGAAGGGAACTGCCCACCAGCCCATCACGCTCCGGGATCTCGCCATCGACGAGGCTCCACAGATCGACGGCGAAACCGTGATTCTGAGAGGTGATCTCGACTCGCCCGTCTTCCATCCGCCGCACCGGATGATTTCCTCCGTGATGCCCGAAGGGAAGCTTGAAGGTCTCAGCTCCGACCGCCCGCCCCAGTACCTGGTGCCCGAGGCAGATGCCGAAGATGGGAACCCGGCCAATCAAGCCCCGAAGGGCCTCGGTTGTGTTATCGAGCGGTTCGGGGTCGCCGGGCCCGTTGGAGACAAAGACGCCGTCCGGTTTCAGCTCGAGGATTCGCGAGGCCGGGGTCGCGTAAGGAACCACCGCCACATCGAAGCCTCGCACCGTGAGATTGGTCAGGATATCCCTCTTGATTCCCAGATCGATCGCGACCACCAGCCCCCGGCTGTCCCCTATGGCATCAACTGTGTAGCCGTCTGTCGTGCTGACCGTCCCTGCCAGATCCTGGCCCGTCATCCCCGAAGCCGATGCTGCCGCCTCCATGAGCTCCCCTTCGGTGACTTCTGCACCCATCGCAATCGGCATCGCCCCGCGGTCCCGGATGTGGCGGGTCAGTCTGCGGGTGTCGACACCGGATAGCGCGACCACATCGTTCCGCACCAAGTATTCCCCGAGCGACCCTTCCGATCTCCAGCTGGAGTCGCGTCTCGACATTGCCCTTGTCACGAATCCAGACACATGGGGCCTGGCGGCTTGGGCGTCGCCTTCTGTCACCCCGTAGTTTCCGATATGGGGTGATGTCATGACGACGACCTGACCGGCGTAAGAGGGGTCGGTGAGCACTTCGAGATAACCGGTCATCGACGTGTTGAAGACCGCCTCCCCGGTGCGAATCCCTTCGGCGCCCACCGAGTGGCCCCGAAACGTTTCTCCATCGGACGTGACCAGAAGAGCCGGTTTTTGGTTCATGACGCATCTCCGTAAATCAGTCCGCCGTCAACAATTGTCGCCACGACCCTTCCTTTCAATTCCTGGCCGAGGAAGGGTGAGTTGTTCGAGAGCGACGCGAAGCCCTCGGCAACCCATTCGGCGGAAGGATCAACCAGGACGAGATTGGCTGCTGAGCCCTCCTCGAGGGGATGCCCGTGGCGGGCGAATCCGCCGATCTGCGCCGGCATGACACTCATCCGATCGAAAACGAGGTCGAGGTCGCCGTCCAAAGCAGCCAGCGTTGCCGGGAACGCCGTTTCCAATCCGATCACGCCTCGCGGCGCATCTTCGAAAGGCACATCCTTTTCGCTGTCCGCATGGGGAGCGTGGTCGGTGGCAACGGCGTCGATCGTCCCGTCGCGGAGCCCTTCGACCAGCGCCTCCCGGTCCGCCCGAGAACGCAGAGGCGGGTACATCTTCATGTGGGTGTCGAGCTCGACCACGTCGTCCTCGCACAGCTGGAGATGATGCGGTGTCACTTCGGCCGTGACCTTGACGCCGGCACCCTTCGCTTGACGCACCAACTCCACACTGGCGGCAGCCGAGATGTGTTGAACGTGATAGTGGGTCCCAATCTCATCCGCCAGTGCCAGGTCGCGAGCGATCACCGTCACCTCCGCCGATGAAGGGAGCCCAACAAGTCCGAGAGTCTGTGATCGACGACCTTCGTGGAGGTGCCCGTTGGCCGCAATCGCCGGGTCTTCGGCATGCTGTGCGACAACAACGTCCGGTCGATCGCTGAGATACTTCATGATCCTGCGCAACAGCCCACCATCCATCAGCGCATCCCCGTCGTCGGTGAACATGCGGACGCCTTCTTCATACATCTCATCGAGATGAGACATGAACTCCCCCGATCGCCCGAGGCTCAGCGCTCCGCTGATGCCGACGTCGACGGCTGCCACCTCCATTGCCCTCCGCCGCAGCCACCGCACCGAGTCTCCCGAGTCGGTCGGGGGATTTGTGTTGGGCATCGCCATGACCGCGGTGAAACCACCTCTGCCCGCCCCGGCCGTGGCAGACACCATGTCCTCCTTCCAAACCCCGCCTGGCTCTCTCAAATGAGTGTGAAGATCGACAAAGCCGGGGCCGAGGACCATGCCAGAACCATCGACCTGCATCGCATCCTCTTTTCGCGGGACGGAACGACCCATCCCTTTGACCACGCCGTGTTCAATCGAGACATCACACTCCTTCCACCCCTCCGTAGAGAGAACGCGAGCTCCTGTGATCACAATCATGTCGCGCCATCCAGGATTCTTGCCATGACGGCCATCCGAACATGAACCCCCGCCGCGACCTGAGTGAGAATCAACGATCGTTCCCCGTCAGCGAGCGAGTTCGAGATCTCAACGCCGCGATTCATCGGTCCGGGGTGCATCACAACACACCCGGGCTTGAGTTGGTCGGCACGGATGTCACTCAGCCCGAAACGCTTGTGGTACTCCGCATCGGAAGGGTATCCGAGGCCCCCGCCCCTTTCCTTCTGCACTCGCAGGAGGTAAACGATGTCCAGCTCGCCAAGCACGGAGTCGAGGTCGCTGGAGACTTCGGTTTCCCACACACCGTCCTCCGGAATGAAGGTCGTGGGGCCAACCGCGACCACGCTGACCCCGAAAGCGGGAAGGCATGACAGCAGTCCACGCGCGACACGACTGTTGACGATGTCGCCAACCATGCCGACGCGCAGGTCGGCAAAACCACCGAAATGATCCCTGATCGTCAGCAGATCAGCGAGGGTCTGGGTGGGGTGGGCTCGCCTCCCGTCGCCTGCGTTCACCACCGGCCTTCCCGACCATCGCGCCACCGCCTCTGGCGCCCCCGCACTCTCATGACGAACGATGAGAAGGTCGGGCTCCATTGCTCCAACAGTTCGCGCCGTGTCGCGAAGAGTCTCTCCTTTTGCCGAAGAAGAGTTGTGATGATCGAACACGACAACGTCCGCACCCAGTCTCGACGCGGCAAGGTCGAATGAGACTCTGGTTCTGGTTGAAGGCTCGAAGAACATCGGCACGATGGTCCTGCCCTGGTACCGGGGGCCAACCGGCTTCTTCTTCATCTCCTCGGCCATGTCGAGAAGGTTGATGATCTCCGATGGCGAAAGTTGGGCGATGTCGAACAGAGACATTTCAGTCGGCACCCTTCTCGATCCAGACCCCACTGTCCCCGTCGACCGCGGGCACGTGAACCGCGATGCGCTCACGGGACGCCGTCGGGACGTTCTTTCCCACGTAGTCGGCGCGCACCGGCAGTTCGCGGTGTCCCCTGTCGATAAGCACCGCGAGCTCTATCTTGTCGGCTCGCCCGATTTCGGAGATGGCATCGAGCGCGGCGCGAACGGTCCTTCCGGTGTAGAGCACGTCGTCGACCACAACGACGGGCCGTCCGTCCAGGTCAAAGGGGATTGATGTTGCAACGTCACTCGGGGTGAATTGGCGGTCCACATCATCGCGGTGGCCCCGGACATCGAGTTCGCCGAGCGGAACCGAGAGACCTTCGAACTCTTCGATTGAGGACGCCAGGTCGCGGGCAAGGTGAACGCCTCTGGTTCGTATACCGATCAAACCTACCGCAGACGCTCCGCGGTGCCGCTCGATGATCTCGTGCGCGATGCGGCGAATGGCGCGGGCGACGTCGTCGCCACTCATGATCTGGGGCATCAGATAGTCACCCCGTTAGCGCCGAAGCTGGTCATCGTTTCCTTCCCGGCCTCACTGGACCGCCCTTAAAGGTTGACCCTCACCTTAGCGGCCCACCACTCAAATATTTAACCGACAGACCGCTCGCGGCCCGCCACTCGAATAATGGTGGCGTCCCCGTCAAATCATTCAGTTCGTGTCGACTTGGCCAGGGTGGCGAGGACACCGTTGATGAATGCGCCGCTGCGCCCGGTTGAGTAGGTGTTGGCGAGGCGCACGGCCTCGGAAACCACGACGGCGGTCGGCGTCTCGGGGTCATTCCGCAACTCCCAGAGACCGAGCCGCAGGATCGCTCGATCGAGCAGAGGCATTCGGGCCACAGACCAGTGCTGGGACGCCTCCTCGATGTCGTGGTCGAGCGATTCCGCCTCAGCCATCACACCGGTCACCATACGGTGGACGCGAGGAGGGATGCCTTCGCGCACCTGATCGGGCGATCTTGTGTCGATCTCATAGAGACATTCGAGAGCGAGATCGCGGGGCTCGACATGAACCTCGAAACCAAGAGCCCTCGCCGTCTCGGTCGCGAGGCTGGCATCTATCAGGTCACCCGGCATATCTGGCTCCCCCCGTGCAGTTAGCACAGCCTGAACCGCTGACACGTCGAGCCCGAGCAATTCAGCCAATTGTGACGCTGTGACCCTCGCCGGGATCGTCAGCTGGGCCGCGCCATCACTCATACCCGGGTCTGATAATCACCCGTGCGGGTATCGACTCTGATTCGATCACCTTGCTCGATGAACAAAGGAACCTGCACCTCGTGCCCGGTCTGGGTGGTGACCAGCTTCGATGCCCCGGTTCTGGTATCACCTTTGACAGCAGGTTCTGCATACGACACTTCGAGCTCAACTGATGGGGGCAACTCAACACCGATTGGCGTGCCGCGATAAATAGCAAGACTGACGTTGGCACCTTCGACCAAGAACCGGGCAGCGCCACCGACCTCATCGGGCCCAACCGCGATCTGCCCGTAATCATCCAGGTTCATGAAGTGGTAGCCGACATCGTCCCGGTACAGGTACTGGTACTCGCTACGGTCGATAATCGCCTGACTCACATTCTCATCAGCCCGGAAGGTGCGATCGAGCACCTGTCCGGTTTCCACCTTCTTCAGTTTCATCCGGACAAAAGCTTTGCCCTTGCCGGGCTTGACATGTTGATACTCGACGATGGTGAAGAGCCCATCGTCGAGTTGCAATGCCATCCCGGGCTTAACGTCATTGGTGCTGATCATCCTGGATCCTCATGAGTTCGAGGCGTTGACGGTACCCATGTCAAAGCCCTATCGCCCGTAGGGCGACCTCTGTGGACCCGTCGTCGATGTGCCTGATGATGGGTCGCCCAACGGCTTCGAGGAGCACCATCCTCACCCCATCTCGGTCACGTTTCTTGTCAACCGCCATGAGGTCTCTCACCCGGTTCGGGTCGAGGCCTTCCACAGAGGTCGAAAGCCCGATGCCTGCAATGATGCTGACGACGCGGGACCTCTCAGTGAATCCCACATCGAACTCCGAGACTGCCGCCGCAGCGACCATTCCTACCCCCACGGCCGAACCGTGGCTGAGTGATGAGGCGTACTCGACGGCGTGGCCAACGGTATGACCGAAGTTGAGCATCGCCCGCTCGGACACTTCGCGGGGATCCTCACCTACGTAACGGGCTTTGACCTTGATTGCAGCCGGGACCACCATCTCCAGAGGCGCATCCCGGCCCTTGTTCTCGATCAGTTCGACCAGTTCTACATCGCCAACCAAACCGGCCTTAAGCGCCTCAGCCATCCCGTCCAACAAAAGCGGAGAAGGGAGGTCTTCCAGGACATCGAGGTCGACGACGACCCGCGTGGGATCCCAGAACAAGCCGACGAGATTCTTTCCGGTGTGGTTGACGCCCGTCTTTCCTCCGATGGAGGCGTCAACAGCAGCCAGCAGCGTCGTCGGGAAATGGACAACCTCCACGCCCCTCATCCAGGTCCCCGCAACAAATCCGGCGAGGTCTGTGACCGCTCCACCGCCAACGCCGATCACGGTGTCGTTGCGACCGAGGCCCATCTTCGAGAAGCGCTCGTACAGAGTTGCGGCAACGCCGAGAGTTTTTGCCTGGTCTCTATCGGGCACGCCGAGGACATCAACATCGAGGCCATCACCCTTCAGGATCCGGGAGATGCGGACGGCGTGCCGGCTCGCGCCGGGTTGGGTGATGATCGCCACCCTGCGTCTGCCCTCTCGCTCTGGCAGCAGCGAGCCCCCGAGCCCGGAGACGATGCGGACGCTGCTCGCGCCTACCTTCAGCTCTTCCACAACTCCCCGATCTCGGATGCGATATCAGTCGGAGACCGGCCGTCGACATCGATAGTGTGATCGGCAAGAGCACGGTAAGTCCCGCTGCTGCGTATCGCCACATCGCGAAGAGTCGCTTCCAGGTCGTCACCCGCGTCGAGAATGGGACGGCCAACCATTCCCGTCAACCTCTCCACGAGCTCTGCAGGCTGGGCCCGAAGCCAGACAACAGTTCCGCTGGTGGAGATGAGGCGTCTGGTGGCGGGATCGGAAATTGCCGCATTCCCGGTGGCGACCACTCCCGAGCCCTCCCGCGCCATGTCCACAATGACGTCTGCCTCGATGGAGCTGAACAGCTCTTCACCACCCTGAGCCCAAACCTCGGCGATGCTCATGCCTGTGCGCTCCTCGACCTCGGCATCGGTGTCTCGAAACGCACTCCCGGATGCGTCTGCCACAAGCCGGCCCACAGTGGTCTTGCCGCTTCCCATCATCCCGATGAGCCAGAGGATCATTGTTCGAGACGACGGCTGACTCGCTCCCGATAGCCGCGCACCGACTCGATTAGTTCGCCGATCGTGTCGCCGCCGAACTTCTTCATCACCTCGCAGGCGATCACCCAGGCGACCATCTGCTCGCCCACGACTGCTGCCGCAGGGACAGCGCAAACATCGGACCGCTCTCTGACGGCCACTGCCTCGTCGCCGGTATCCATATCCACCGTCTGGAGCGGCCTCATCAGGGTCGAGATCGGCTTCATCGCTGCTCGCACCCTGAGGACCTCGCCGTTGCTGACACCGCCCTCCACCCCGCCAGCTCGATTGGTCAGGCGGCCGGTCGAGCCGTTGGCTTTCACGATCTCGTCGTGGGCAGTCGAGCCCGGTCCCACTGCCACCTCGAACCCGTCACCGATCTCAACTCCTTTGATCGCCGGAATTGACATCATTGCCCCTGCCAGGGCGGCGTCGAGTCGTCGGTCGTAATGGACATATGACCCCAGACCGATCGGGACCCCGAAGCCAGCCACCTCAAAGATCCCGCCGAGTGTGTCCTTCTCTTCCGTCGCGCGGTCGATCAGAGCGACCATCTCGGCCGAGGCGTCGCTATCGAGACATCGCACCGGGTCGGCGTCGACACCGTCGAAGTCCGGGAGCTCGAACCCTCCGGGCTTGGCGATTGCGTCACCGATGGCGACGACGTGGCTCCTCACGTCGACCCCGATTTCACCGAGGAGAAGCTTGGCGAGGTGGCCGGCCACCGTCCTTGCCGCGGTCTCCCGCGCCGATGCCCTCTCCAGCACGTCACGCGCGTCGGTGGTGTCGTATTTCACCATCCCGGCGAGATCGGCGTGCCCGGGCCTGGGCCTGGTAACACGGCCGATCTCCTCGTCAACGGCGGTTACCGACATCGGTCGCGACCACTTCTCCGCCTCCGAATTCCGGACGACTACAGCAACGGGAGATCCGAGCGTTCTCCCATGCCGGATGCCGCCGATGATTTCAACCTCGTCCTGTTCGATCTTCATTCGACCCCCGCGCCCATGACCGAGCCTCCTCCGGGAGAGCTCGTGGCTCAGGGACTCCGCGGTGAATTCGAGGCCTTTCGGGAGGCCCTCGACGATGGTCACCAGCCCGGGCCCATGGGACTCGCCGGCAGTCAGGAATCGGAGCATATAGAGAATGCTACGACGTAATTCAAAAGGCGCTAATCCCGACCGAGACGATCGCTAGCCATGCACCAAGAATCATGGCCGGCCCGTATGGCAGCTCTGAATCTCGCTTCGCCTCAGAGAACAAGAGGACAGCGACGGCCAGGATCCCGCCGATGAATGCAGTGGCGATCACCGAACGGGCCAGGATGGTCCAGGAAAAGTAGGTTGCGAAGACCCCGAGGAGCGGCGCGAGTTTGACATCACCCGCCCCGAAACCCTTTCCCCTGGCAAGTACGAAAAGGACCAACGCGCCTGCAAAGTAGGCGGCTCCTCCGCCCAGGCTTCGCCAGTAGGCGGGAAGCTCGTCAACAACCAAAGCGACCAATCCGAGGGCCAGCACCAGCAAGGCAGATCCCCGGAGGTTAAGCCGATCCACGATCCGCATCTCGTCGATGTCGGTGAGCATCAAGGACGTGGTCAGCAACAGAAACCCACCAAACGGGATTGAGATCCAGGTCGTGCCGAGGGTGTGAACAAAGCCCACGCTGACAAGAGCTGCGGCGGCCACAACCAGGAATTCTCTCCCCTGACGTCGACCGCAGTCCGGACAACGAAACTGCAACCATCCTCGTCGATAGCCACAGCGGGGACACGTGCCGACCAGCGGCTGCAGGGGTTTGTCCTTGAGCGCCTGAGCTGCCAGGTCGTGGGCGACAAGGCCGATCAATGCGCCAACAATCGCGGCCAGCGTGACGATCACGGAATTGGAAGCTAGCCGCTATCAGCCAAGAGCCGCGGCCGGCTGGAAATTATTCTTCGCCGAGCTCGCGGAGAATCGAACCCATGCGGCGACGGCGCATCAAGCCGTGGCCATCCTCTTCAGAAGGTTTGCTTACGACGTCCGAGAAGACCTTCTCGAGGAAAGCCTCGGTGTCTTCCGCATCCTCGGAAGGCTCGCTTGCATCTGCCGTCCCTTCGGTTCCGATGTCGTCGGATTCAGCGGCCGGCACCTCTATGTCAACATGATCCTCCGAGACAGCTGTGCTGACCGGCTCGGTTTCGGGTTCATCCCACCAGGAGCGGTCCGGCTCTATCTCCGATTCGACCGGCGACACCGGCTCGTCCTCGTAAACAGCGGCGACGACCTCGTCCTCGATCGGGGCGCGGCTGTCCGCGACCAGGAGGTCGTTGTCCACCATGGAGGCGGCGACGCTCGCCACAGCGAAGTCGGTTGTACCGAGCCGGGCGGCGAGGTCCTTGACAGAAGCACCTGATCCGATCTCACTCATGAGCCGCCATGACTCGCGATCGAGCTCGACTGTCTCCCTGGTGAGCGACCGATTCATCCTCAGGGTCGACTCGAGGTCGGAAACTCTGGTCGTGACCTTCTCCCATTGCTCGGCACGCTTACGGCTGTCGTCGAGAATCCTCTCTAAATCGAATGGCTCGGGAGACGCATAGGGACTCTTTGCGTCGCTTATTACCTGGAAATCCGCCTCGTCTGCGTCCATGCGGTAGAGGCTCTCCACAGTCATCTCGCGGACCAGCGCAATCAGGTCATCATTGAAGGGAACGGTATCTTCGGGCCGGGTTGCGGCGTCCGCTGGCTTGAGGTAGCCCGAGCTGATCAGGTGGTCCCTCAGGTCCAGGTCGTCAAGAGTGGTGGCGAGGCCAATTCCCTCCCCGGCAACGAAGATCCGTCCGCTGGTATTTCCACTGGTAATCTCGACGACTCCCACGTTGCGGGCACGCGCGAGAAGCCGGAGTACCTCGTCAAGAGGCACAAATCCCAAGTTACCTGAAAGAGTCATCGTTCGCTCCACTCCTTGATGAAAGAGGCGTAACCAAAGTTTCGGCCTCACCGGATCATCCTTTAGCCATTTTTGGCGGCTGCAATCATGGTAGATAGAGCCACCGGGACCCCGGTCCACCAGTGGAAAGACTCCGCCGCCTGCACCGCAAGAAACTCATATCCATCCACGACGGGAAGCCCGTTCCTGTTGGCCCACGATACTGCCGGGGTCTCCCCGTACCCGTAGGGCAAGTCGATCAACCCTCCGGCCTTTTCGAGAAGCATGGCGGGGAGAGGCTCACCCTTCATCCCGAGAGGTGTGCAGTTGACGAGCGCAGCTCCTGCCGGCGAGTCCTCAAAGGGAAAAATGCGGCCGGGAAACTGGATTTTTAGTGACTCGATCTTCTCCGCGCTTCTCCCCCAGGCGTAAACCGGGCCATTAAAGGCGGCGAGTGCGGCGCGAGCTGATCCGCCGGTGCCCATAAGAGTGATGCTCTTCGGGTTTCCCATATCAACGATTGCCTTTCTGAAGGCCACGACGTCCGAGGAATGCCCCCAGATCATGGAGTCTGCCACCTTCATGCTATTCACCGAGTTGGCCACACCGGCCTCGGCGGTCAGGCCATCACAGAGGGAGTAGGCGAGGCGCTTGTGTGGCATGGTGACGTTGAGCCCCGAGTACGCCCCATCCTTCAGTTTGTCGACGAGGCTGCGGAATCCAGCCGGGTCGCACCGGAACAACTCATAGCCACCTTTGAGGCCGGCCTCCGCAAGTGCTGCACGATGCATCGCCGGTGACAGGCTGTGCGCGACCGGGTCACCGGCTAGAGCGAACCTGAATTCCATTGGAGAAAGTCTGGCAGGTACCAGTGCCACTCAGGGAAGGACCCCGTCGGCACG
Organism: Acidimicrobiia bacterium; assembly: GCA_035513195.1. Taxonomy (GTDB): domain Bacteria; phylum Actinomycetota; class Acidimicrobiia; order Spongiisociales; family ZC4RG35; genus MA-ANB-1. The sequence goes on from DATKCM010000067.1 coordinate 27,468, forward strand.
CGCTTGGGCAACGTTGGCATTGTGCTCCTCGAGAGTGGCGGCAAATGCATGATGCCCTTCAAGGTCTGAAAGCACATAGAAGAGGAAGTCAGTCACTTCGGGTGCCGCCGCGGCTTCCAGCGAGGCCCTTCCGGGCGCTGCGATCGGGGTTGGCGGCAATCCGTTGACGAGGTATGTGTTGTACGGCGAGTCGATTTCCCGATTGAAATCTGCGATATCCCGCGATCCCACGGCATAGAGCACGGTCGCGTCGATGTCGAGCTTCATCCCCAGCTCGAGTCGATTATGGAGAACACTGGAGACAACGGGCCGCTCGATATCGAGGAGAACCTCGGTCTCGATGAGCGAAGCGATTATGACACCCTCATACACCGTGAACCCGAGCTCTTCGACAGCAGACCAATCGATGCTGTCCACCCGTTGTTCCATCGTCGAAGCCATCCTCTGCAGGATGTCAGCGGCACTTGCTGAACGGGTGAATTCATAGGTATCGGGAAAAAGGAGACCCTCCCAGTCGACCAGTGCCTCTGCGTCCGGTGCGAGGGAGGACGTCACATCTCCCGACGACAGCGCATCTTCGAATTCGCCGTAATCAATGCCACTGCTCTCAGCCAAAGATGTGAGGATCTCCTCGACGCGAAGGCCCTCGATCACGGTCACGCGATATACGTCAGCAACCGGGCCGACGACAAGCACAGCCACGACTTCGGCGGGATCCATCAGAGTCGTCATCCTGTACGTGCCCGCTTTCAGGTCGGAGGCGGCGTCAGAGTTACGTGCGGCCACCTCGAACTCGAGGGCAGACTTCACAACACCGTTCGCCGCAAGGATTGCCCCTATCTCCTGCGCTGAGGATCCGGCGGGGATGTCGACGGTCACCTCCTGACCCGGCTGGACGTTGACGGGATTGTCTGGTTCACCGTCGTCTCCGACAGCCAGGCCGACCTGGCGCCCCAGGTATGAGGCTCCGCCGACGACAGCAATACCCGCGAGGATCACGACGGCGGCGATCGTGAGGATCTTGACCATGCGTATGGCGGGTTTGGGCTCGGGCGTGTTTTCAAATGTCATTGGTTGTCCAAGTAGTCCTGGAGGATGATCGCCGCTGCGATCTTGTCCACCTTCTGACGCCGATCTCGCCGCTTCATGCCGTGAGCCAGCAGGGTCGACTCCGCCATGCGAGAGGTGAAACGTTCATCGTGATAGACGACCGGTAGATCAGTGGCATTGTGAAGGTCCTTTCCGAGTGTCCTCGCCTCTTCAGCGGAGGGACCCTCATGGCCTCCAAGGGTGGTCGGAAGACCTACGACGATTTTAGCGACGTCCATGTCTTTAACCACCCCCGCGACGAATTCGACGACCCGGTCACGGGGCACAACTTCGAGGGGCGACGCCATCAACCCCAGGCTGTCGGACACCGCTATACCCACCCGCTTCGTGCCGAAATCCACAGCGAGCACACGACTCACAGGGCAGATAACGCCTTTTCGGCAGCTTCCCTCGACCTGGCGAGGGCATCGTTGAGTCGACCGCCTGCAGGTCCTCCCGCCTGGGCGAGTTCGGGGTCTCGTGAGCCTCCTCCGCCCATTTCCCTGGCTCCCGGCGTGATCAAGTCGGCCGCGGACACACCTGCGGCGACCAGGTCGGTGCTGACAAGGCCGACAAGCGCACCCTTGCCCCCCTGGTTCGAGCCGACTATCACCGCGGTTCCCGGGCCAGCAATGTTCCGGATTGCGAGTGCCAGTTGGCGCAGCTCATTGCCGCCCAGATCGGCGCTGGCCACCACCAACTTGTGCTCGCCTACTCGTGAGGCTCCCCGGGCCAGGCCCTCGGCCAGCTCGGTTCGCTCTCGTGACCGCACCGCATCGATCTGCTTCTCCAGATCCAGGGATTTGGCCAGGATCGCCTCAACGCGCTCCGGTGCGTCTGTGGACGCGACTTTCAAGGCGCGAGCCACACGGTCGAGATCGTCGCGCATCCTCACCAGCTCACCGAACGCCGCCATGCCGGTGAGCGCCTCCACCCTGCGCACATTGGCGCCAATCGATGACTCGCTCATGAGGATCAGTGGCCCAACCTGACCGGACGTTTCGGTATGGGTGCCGCCACAGAACTCAACGGAGAAATCCCCGACGCTCACAACCCGCACCGTCTCGCCGTACTTGTCGCCGAAGAAGGCAATTGCACCCATCTCCTGGGCCTCGTCTTTCGAGGTGATCTGCGTCTTGACCCGGGCATTGGCGATCAGTCGTTCGTTGACCTCGGATTCGATTTCGGCCAGTTCCTGGCCGGGGACCCGGGTGTGGTGAGAGAAGTCGAAACGAAGCCTGCCGGGCTCTACAAGTGAGCCCGCCTGGACGGCGTGTTCCCCGACGACATCGCGGATTGCCCAGTGGAGCACGTGAGTTCCGGTGTGGCTCTTTCGGATCGCCTCGCGGCGCGGTGAGTCGATCGAGGCGGTCGCCCTCTGGCCGGTGGCGACAAAGCCCGTGCTCACACGGGCACGGTGACCGTGCAGCCCCTGCAAGGCGTGTTGGGTGTCGACGATTTCGGCCGCACCGGTTTCGGTCTCGATGACTCCGGTGTCTCCGACCTGGCCCCCCGACTCGCCGTAGAAAGGAGTTACGTCGAGGAAGATCTCGACACTCTGGCCCTCATCTGCCCGCTCGACCCGGTCGCCATCCGCAACCATCGAGAGTATCGTCCCCGACCCCGATTCGACATCGTATCCTACGAAATCGGTTGGTCCCGTCGTGTCGAGGACTTCCCGATACAGATCTGCCTCAGCCGCGGTGTCCCCGCCCTTCCATGCCGCCCTGGCTCTTTTGCGCTGCTCCTCCATCGCCGACTCGAAGCCGGGAAGGTCCACAGCAATTCCCTTCTCCTGCGCAATCTCCCTGGTCAGATCAACGGGGAAGCCATAGGTGTCGTGAAGTTTGAAGACGGTCGCCCCCGAGAGCTCGCCGACGTCACCGGCAAGTTCAGTCTCGAGCAGCTGGTGACCGGATTCCAGTGTTCGGCGAAATCCCTCTTCTTCTCTGGTGACCATGTCCTGGATGAAGTTCTGCTTTGAGACGATCTCGGGGTAGGCCGATCCCATCGCCTCGACGGTTGCCTCCACCAGCCCGGGAAACACAAGACCATGACCGCCGAATTGCCATGCGTGCCGAACTGCCCTCCTCAGGATCCTGCGCAGAACATACCCGCGGCCCTCGTTGGAGGGGACCACCCCGTCGGCGATCAGGAAAGTGACACTTCTGCCGTGATCAGCGATTAGTCGCAGGGAAACGTCGTCCCTCTCGTCCTCGCCGTACTTGAGACCTGTGTACGACGCTGCCCGGTCTCTAACCGGCCGAACCGTGTCGATGTCGAACGACGAAGGGACTCCCTGCATGACAGCGGCAACCCGCTCCATGCCCATACCGGTGTCGATGTTCTTCGTCGGGAGGTCGCCCACCACGTTGTAGGGCGCATCCTGGATGTTCTGCATGAAAACCAGATTCCAGATCTCGACAAAACGCTCTTCGTCACCCCCGACCGGGCCTCCGTCGTCACCGAACTCCGGGCCCTTGTCCCAGAACAGCTCCGAGCTGGGCCCGCATGGCCCCGCCACGCCCATCTGCCAGAAATTGTCCCTGCCACCTCTCTGGAGACGGTCCGCCGGCACACCCACCCCATCGATCCAGATCCCTGCGGCCTCGTCGTCGTCGTCGTAAACGGTGTACCAGAGCCGGTCGGCGTCCAGACCGAGATGCTCGGTGATGAACTCGTAGGCATACGGGATCGCCAGCTCTTTGAAGTAGTCGCCGAAGCTGAAATTGCCGGCCATCTCGAAGAAAGAGAAATGACGTGTTGTGGTTCCGATGATATCGATGTCAACGGTGCGGACACATTTCTGGATTGACACCGCTCGGTCCCATGGTGGTTTCTCCTCACCAAGGAAGTAAGGCTTGAAAGGCACCATGCCTGCGTTGTTCAGCAGAAGAGTCGGGTCGTTCGGAATCAGAGAAGCCGATGGCCGCAGGGTATGACCCCGCTCCTCGAAGAAAGCTATGAACTTGTCCCGAATCTCTTGGCTGTTCAAGGTTCGATGAATACTAAGGACTGACCGGGCCAAACCCGGGTTGATAGAGGCGCAACCGATCGCATCAGTCCGCTTTCCGCTCCAGAGCAGTCGGCCCCAGCTCGATGCCCAACTCGGCCAGCAGATCGTCGTCGACCCAGGTGGGGGCACCCGTCATCGGATCAGAGCCGGTCTGCGTCTTTGGAAACGGAATCACCTCGCGGATGGATGCCTCGTTCTGGAGGATCATCACCAGACGATCAATCCCGAACGCGAAGCCCGCATGAGGTGGTGTCCCGTACCTCAGGGCTTGGAGAAACCAACCGAATCGACGTTCGGCGACCTCAGTATCGATACCCAGAATTTCGAAGACCTTCTTCTGTGTCTCAGGATCGTGGATACGGACCGAGCCCGAGCCGAGCTCGACACCGTTGAGCACCGCGTCGTAGGCCTGCGAAACTGCCCTTTCCGGATCGGAAGCCATCTCCTCGATCGAGGCCGGAGCGGTGAACGGGTGATGCGAGAAGGTGATCTTCCCCGAGTCATCCTCCTCGAACAGAGGGAAATCGACCACCCAGAGGAAGGCGAGCTCGTCGTGGCCGGCCGGCCGCCCCAGTTCGATCCTGAGCCCTCCGAGAACGCCGACAACCGTCCGCCAGCGGTCGGCAACCAGCAACAGCACATCTCCGGGCGTGGCCGAGAGCCGGTCTTTGATCCCTTTCTGCTCCTCGGAAGATAGAAATCTGGCGACCGGGGACCGGAGACCGCCGTCGTCCTCGACCACCATCCACACCAGCCCTCCGGCACCGAGCTCTTTGGCCCTGTCGGTGAGCGTGTCTGCCCTGCTCCTCGGCCAATCCTGGGCGCCGGCGTTGATTCCACGGACGGTCCCGCCGTCTGCCACCGTCTTCGCGAACACCCCGAACTCGGAGTTGGCCACAACATCGGTGAGGTCAGTGATTTCCATCCCGAAGCGGATGTCGGGTTTGTCCGAGCCGAATCGGTCCATCGCCTCCTGCCATGAGATGCGGGGAAAGGCCTCCGTGATCGCGGCGCCTCGCACTTCGGCGACAACCGACTTGAGCACCGACTCGACGGTGTCGAGCACCTCATCGCGACCCCAAAACGACCCTTCCAGGTCGAGTTGGGTGAACTCGAGCTGGCGGTCGGCCCGGAAATCCTCGTCCCGGTAACAACGAGCGATTTGGAAATATCGCTCCACGCCGGCGACCATCAAGAGTTGCTTGAACAGTTGCGGCGATTGTGGGAGGGCATAGAACTCGCCCTGGCGGAGCCGGGAGGGCACCAGCATGTCCCTCGCCCCTTCCGGTGTGCTGTTGATCAGGGTCGGGGTCTCGATCTCGAGAAAACCCTGGTCGTCGAGGGTTCGCCGGATCGCGGCAGTCGATCTGGACCGGGCTCTGAGATTGGCTGCCATCCGGGGCCGCCTCAGATCGAGGTAGCGGTGCTGTAGCCTGATTCTCTCGTCGACCTCGGTTCGGTCGTCGATGAGGAACGGGAGTGCTTCTGCTCCAGAGAGCACCGTCAACTCTTCCACTCCGATCTCGACCTCGCCGGTCTCCAGATCGGGGTTGACTGTTCCCTCGGGCCGTTCACGAACAGTCCCGCTCACGCTCACGCAGAACTCCATCCTGATCTCATCGACAGCCGCATGTTCGTCGGGGTCAGCCACCGCCTGGATCAGGCCGGAGGCGTCGCGGATGTCGAGGAACGCAACACCGCCATGATCTCTGCGTCGCTGCACCCAACCGGCGACGGTCACCCGCTCGCCGACCGATTCCCGGGAGATTTCCCCCGCCTTGTGCGTGCGTATCACCTGCTTGTCAGCCACCGCGGAACCTCCTGCAACGGCACCTCGTGGCGCTCGTCCTCGATGCGGACACTCACATCCTGGTCATCCCCGTGATAGATCATGGTGATCGGAGCCCCCGTCCTTCCCGCTGCTTTGAACTGCGACTTGACTGATTTGCCCTCGAGGTCGTAGTCGACGGCGAACCCGAGCCCCCGCAGTTCCGACACCAGGGCGAGGGCATCGCCGGCGGTGGTCTCGGAGACAACGTAGATATCGAGAGCAGGATCCGGTTCTTCACCGATGGCGAGAACGATTCGATCAACACCCAGGGCGAAGCCAACGCCGGGAGCCCTTCTCCCTCCGAGGCTTTCGGCAAGACCGTCATACCGCCCGCCGCCACCGACCGCGTTTTGAGCCGCGTCCAGATCGACACCGATGTACTCAAAGGCGGTGCGGGTGTAGTAGTCAAGGCCTCTCACCAGGGTGGCATCCTCCACAAAGGGCACCCCGAGCAGTTCGAGCCCCGAGCGGACGGCCTCGTGGTGTTCGCGGCAGTCGTCACAGAGGAATTCGGCCATGCCGGGAGCGCCGGCCACAACGTCGCTGCAAACCCCGCAATCCAGGATACGGAGCGGATTCGGGTCAATCAGAGGCAACGAGTCACCGCAGAGCCTATCCTCGTTGTCCCGGAAGTAGCCGCGCAGCTCTTCGAGATATCGGGGACGACAGGCAGCGTCACCGAGGCTGTTCAGCCGCAGCTCGAGTTGTTCCAGCCCCACCGAGCGGATGAACCGGTATCCCAATTCGATCACTTCGACGTCGGCCAGTGGCGACTCGACATCCAGGTATTCGACCCCGACCTGGTAGAACTGCCGGCTTCTCCCCCTCTGTGGCCGTTCGTATCGAAACATCGGGCCTGAATAGGCAGCTTTCCACGCCCCCCGGGCTCCGGAGTGCAGAAAAGCCCGAACCACTCCTGCCGTCCCTTCGGGTCGAAGGGACACCGACCGGCCTCCCTTGTCCTCAAACGTGTACATCTGTTTGGTGACAACCTCGCTGGTGTCGCCTACGCCCCTCTCGAACAGCTCAGTCGCCTCGAGAACCGGTGACAGGATCAGCGGATACCCGAAGAGCGCCGACCACTCCTCCCACGCGACGAGCACGCGGCGCCAGATCCCGGACTCGGGCACGTGAATGTCTGCAATGCCAATCGGCGGTTGGAAACTCATGGATGTCGCAGGTTAGGCGTTGGAGGGTGCGAACCCCCCACCCTCACGTCACAGTCCCCGCAGGAAAGGATTCGAAGATCGCTCCGTGCCAATCGTCGTCTCCGGCCCGTGCCCGGGGAGAATCCGAACATGGTCGTCGAGAGTAAGAACCTTGGATGCCATCGACTCCAGCAGCTGGCTGGTCGAGCCACCAGGAAGGTCAGTTCTTCCCACACTCCCCGCGAAGAGCTGATCTCCGGAAAAGAGAGTGCCCTCCGCTTCGACGTAAAAGCAACAGTGCCCCGGCGTGTGACCGGGGGTGTGACGCGTCTCGAACCTGATTCCTCCCAGGTCGAGGATCTGCCCGTCCTCCAGGTCCGTCAGCTTCTCGGGCACGTCGTAGGAGCCTGGCGGCTTCATTCCGAAGATCTGCATCAGTTGCTCCTCCGGGTGGAGGGTGAGGAAATCGTCGTCGGGGTGCACAAAGACCTCGCTGCCGTGTCGGGCCGAGATCTCTCCCGCGCCGCCGCTGTGGTCGACATGACCATGGGTGAGCAGCACCGAACCAACCGTAAGCCTGAGCTGTTGAACCACCTCCCCGATGCGTTCCGGGTCGGGTGGAACATCGACAAGGGTGGCGACGCCATCCTGTCCGTCGTAGACGATGTAGGCATTGGTCTGGGCGGCCCAGGCCGGGACGGCTACGACCTTCACTGCGATGCGGGGTCGTTGGCAAGACGGAATGCCGTGAACACACCGTCGACGCCGCGGAGATCGCTGAGCAACCTTCCCAGCTGACCGGGATCGGAGAGCTCGATCTCATAGCGGAGGATGGCAACCCGATCGTCGCCGACGACAGTCGACGAGGCGGTGATGTTGCCCCCGGTTTCGGTCACCATTGTCGTCACATCTCGAAGCAGCTTGGTCCGGTCCAGTGCCTCGATCTGGATCCACACTACGAACGCCCCCTCGATCTCCACCGGCCAACTGACTTCGACCGCGCGCTCTCTCCGCTCGGAAAGATCGGTTACGTTGGTGCAATCCGACCTGTGGACCGATACGCCACGGCCCACCGTCACATAGCCGATAATCGGGTCACCGGGCACAGGAGAACAGCACCTGGCGAGATGGATGAGCATGTCGTCCTGACCTTCCACCACGACATGCGCGGACGTGCCCGTATCCCGCTTGCGCGGGGCGAACAGGGAATCTGTCACTTCGGGCTCGGGACGGAGGATCCTGACCAGCCGCGTCTGGATCGAATCGATTGAAACATTGCCCTCGCCAAGCGCCACGACGAGCGAATCGGCGTCCTGCTGGCCGAGTTCTTTTCCGATCGCCGTGAGTGCGTTTTCCCGCTCCACGGCCGTCAAGCCGGGGGCTTCCCTGGCGAATAATGCGTTGATCTGATCCCGCCCCTCGCCTGCAGCCTGGTCGCGGCGCTCCTGTTGGAACCAATGTTTGATCTTCGACTTCGCCCGTCCAGTCCGAGCGAATCTGAGCCAATCCCTGCTCGGGCCGGCGTCCATCGACTTCGAGGTGAGAACCTCCACGATGTCCCCGGAGTGGAGACGGGTGGAAAGGGGTACCAAGCGTCCGTTGATCCGGGCTCCAACGCAGTGGTGCCCCACCTCGGTGTGGACCGTGTAGGCGAAGTCGACCGGCGTGGCTCCCTCTGGCAATGACTTCACATCCCCGCCCGGGGTGAGTACGAAAACCTCGTCGTGGTGGAGGTCGAGTTTGAGGTTGGCGAGGAACTCCTCGGGATCCTCCTCGGCCATCAGGGAGTCGACATCGACGGTGACCATCGGAGCGTGCTCGCCCTCCTTGTACCGCCAGTGTGCCGCGATGCCGGCCTCCGCCCTCCAGTGCATCTCCTCGGTCCGGATCTGGATCTCGAGAGGCTTGCCATCCGGGCCGATCACCGTCGTGTGTAGCGACTGGTAGAGGTTGATCTTGGGCATGGCAATATAGTCCTTGAAGCGCCCGGCGACCGGCACCCAATGGCTGTGAACGAGACCGAGGGCGGCGTAGCAATCGCGGGTTGACTCGACAACCACCCGGATCCCGATCAGGTCATGGATGTCCTCGAACGGCCTGTTCTGCTCCATCATCTTGCGGTAGATCGAATAGAGGTGCTTGGGCCGGCCCGTGACCGTGGACTCGATGTTGGAGTCCGAGAGAATCCCCGCGATTTCAGTGACCATCTTCTCGATGAAGGCTTCCCGTTCCGGGGCGAGAAGGGCGAGCTTGCCTTCGATCTCGGCTTGCGGGCCGGGATAGAGAATGGAGAAGCAGCGATCCTCCAATTCGTGCTTTATCTCCTGGACACCGAGGCGGTGAGCCAGTGGTGCGTACACATCGAGGGTCTCCCTCGCGACCCTGACCTGTTTCTCCTCGCGAAGCGCATAGACGGTCCGCATGTTGTGGAGCCGGTCGAAGAGCTTGATGATCAACACCCGGACGTCCTGTGCCATCGCCACGACCATTTTGCGGATCGTCGCCGCCTGCGCCTGCTCCCGGTTGGTGTACCGGACCCGGTCCAGCTTGGTGACACCATCGATGAGAGAGGCGATCTCGTCGCCGAAATCGTCCCGGATCATCTCCAGGGTGACGTTGGTGTCCTCAACCGTGTCGTGGAGGAGGGCAGCGGCCAGTGTGGGGGCGTCGAGCCCCGTCTCGGCGAGCATCTTCGCCACGGCGAGAGGGTGGGTTATGTACGGGGCTCCGGTCTTGCGCACCTGACCCTTGTGGGCCTCTTTAGCCAGGTCGTATGCCCTGCGCAGCAGCTCGACATCACCTTCTCGATGATGCAATCGGAAAGCATCCAGCACGTCGACGAGTTGGACGGCAGTTTCGTTTTCAGTCGTAGCGAATGAGTGCATGGAGTGGCACACCGTTGAGTTGTTCCGAACCGTTCAAGAACGAAAGCTCGATGAAAACGGACAGGCCCACCACATCGGCTCCGAGCCGACGGAGAAGCCGCACAGCAGCCGCAGCGGTACCGCCCGTTGCGATCACATCATCGACCACGAGCACCTTCTCGCCTTCCACCGCGGCATCAGTGTGGATTTCGAGGGCGTCTATCCCGTACTCCAGTTCATAGTCTTCGCGGACCGTTTCGTACGGGAGCTTTCCCGGTTTGCGAATCGGGATGAATCCAGCTCCGAGCCGTTCGGCGACTGGTGTCGCCAGCGTGAATCCACGTGCCTCGATTCCCGCAACTTTGGTCACGCCCTGGTCCTGAAAGGGGAGAGCGAGGGCGGTCACGAGCTCACTGAACGCCTCTCCGTCTGCGAGAACAGGGGTGATGTCCTTGAAAATCACGCCCTTCTCTGGGAAATCGGGGATGTCACGGATAAGAGAGCTGAATCTTTCCACGCCCATAGTCTACGACCCCCTCAGGCTCGTGCCGACGATCCCGGAGTCGACAAAACTTCAGATGGCTCCGGCGTCGCCGGCTTTGGCGCCAACGGCCCTGCGTGCGACCCTGATCTGGCCCTGCTCGACCTCGAGGAGCACCGACTCCTCGTCGATGGTCAGGATCCGCCCGTGGATCCCGCCGATGGTTCGGACGTCATCACCGATCTCGAGTGACGCTGACAATTCCTGCTGCGCTTTCTGCCGCTGCCGCTGGGGGCGGATGATGAAGAAGTAGAAGACGGCGACCATAAGGCCGAGGAAGATGAGGGTGGTGGTGCCGCCACCTCCCGTATCTTCCTGGGCGAGAACGAAATTGGACACAAAGCCTCCGGAAATAGGAACCGACAGCGCAGATTAGGCAATCGAAACCGTCTACGCCGAACCGCGCCGCCGTGTCTTGATGAATGCCGTGTGAAAGTCGTCGAACGTCCCAGCACTGATCGCCTGCCGGGCTCCACTCATCAGATTCGTGAAATAGCTCAGGTTATGGATGCTGAGCAGACGCATCGCGGAGATTTCCTTCATCCGGAAAAGGTGGCGCAGGTAAGCGCGCGAGTAGTTGCGACAGGTGAGACACTCACAGGACCCGTCGACCGGTGAGGTGTCGTGCTCGTAATCCTGGTTTCTGATGTTGAGATCGCCCAAAGATGTCATCACCTTCCCGTGCCGGGCGTGTCGGGTGGGGAGGACGCAGTCGAACATGTCGATTCCGCGCGCCACTGCATCGAGGAGACCGTCTGTGTCCCCGAGGCCCATCACATATCGCGGCCGGTCGGCCGGGAGCTCAGATACGGCGGCGTCGATTGCGAGGTTCCGGTCTGCCCTGCTCTCCCCCACCGACAGACCGCCGATCCCGTATCCGGGGAAGTCCATCTGTGCCGTTTCCCTAGCACTGAAGACTCGAAGATCGGGGTCGACGCCGCCCTGGACTATGCCGAACAACCCCTGGTCCGGGCGCTGGTGGGCGTCGATGCAACGCTGCGCCCAGCGAAGGGTCCGTTCCATCTCGCTCTTCACCACCTCGACCGGGGCGGGTAGCCCGACACATACGTCGAGGGCCATCACTATGTCGGCCCCGAGCTCTTCCTGGATTCTCGTCGCAGATTCTGGTGTCAGGTTGACCGGATTGCCGTCCAGCGTCGAATGGAACGACACTCCCTCCTCGGCGATCACCGGATCGAGGGAAAACACCTGGAAACCTCCGGAGTCGGTGAGGATCGGACGATCCCAGTTCATGAACTCGTGCAGACCCCCGAGCTTCTCAATCGACTCCGAGCCGGGCCGCAGCATCAGGTGGTAGGTGTTGGCAAGGACGATCTCGGCATCGATCGCCTTGAGATCGTCGGAGTCCACCGCTTTGACCGCGCCACGGGTCCCTACCGGCATGAAGACTGGCGTCTCGACCCGCCCGTGCGGTGTTTCCAGCCAGCCGCGGCGCGCCGCGCCGTCTGTGGAGGTCTGTCGCCAGGTGATTGCGGTCATGGGTTGGGTGGTGAGTTTGGTCGCAGCTCAGTCGAGCAGCGAACCCTGGATGTTGGCCGGGACGTCAATACCGAGGTGAGCGTAAGCATTTGCCGTCGCCACCCGTCCCCTGGGAGTGCGGTTGAGCATCCCGATCTGCAACAGGAAAGGCTCATAGGCGTCTTCGACTGTCTCCGGCTCCTCTCCGACAGCAACGGCTAGCGTGGATAGGCCCACCGGGCCACCGCCAAACTTGTGGACGACGGCATCGAGGATCGACCGGTCGACCTTGTCGAGGCCGAGCTCGTCAACTTCGAAGACGTGGAGCGCGTGCTCAGCAATGCTGGCATCGATGGTGCCGTCACCACGCGCCACTGCGTAATCGCGCACCCGGGCCAGCAAACGATTGGCGATCCTTGGGGTGGAGCGGCTTCGTCTGGAGATGACGTCGGCGGCATCGGCCCCGATCTCGAACCCGATGATCGATGCCGACCGGACGATGATCGAAGCCAGTTCTTCGTCGGTGTAGTAATCGAGCTTCTCCTCGATGCCGAACCTGTCGCGAAGCGGAGCCGTCACCTTGCCTTTTCGGGTGGTTGCCCCGACGAGCGTGAAGCGGGGAAGGTCGATCCGGATCGACTGTGCAGTCGGGCCCTTGCCGAGGACGATGTCGAGTTGAAAGTCCTCCATCGCCGGGTAGAGCACCTCTTCTACTGGCCGGGGAAGGCGGTGGATCTCGTCGATGAAGAAGACGTCTCCGGGTTGAAGGTTGCTGAGGATGGCCGCCAGATCTCCGGGCCGCTCGAGGGCCGGGCCCGAGGTGATGCGAAAAGCGACACCAAGCTCGGCAGCTATCACTCCGGCCAGGGTCGTCTTACCCAGACCCGGAGGACCCGAGAACATCACGTGGTCGAGCTCTCTCTCCTCTTCGCGGGCCGCTTCGATCGAGATGCGGAGCCGTTCTTTGACACTCTCCTGACCGACGAATTCGTCCAATCTGCGGGGACGGAGGCTGATCTCCTCTTCGGTGGTGACCGCCGGGTTGAGCAAGCTCTCTTCGTTCATCTGCTACCTCCCCCCGAGCGTGCGAAGGGCGTCACGGACCTGGGTTTCGACAGATTCGGCGGGGTCGATCTTGCTGATCACGGAGTTGATTTCCTCGGTCGAGTACCCAAGGGACTCCAGAGCGGCGCGGACAGCCGCGGAGCCCGAGCCTTGGAGAACGTCAGCGTCTCTTCCGGCGAGCTTCGGCGCAAGCTCCAGGACAATTCTCTGCGCTCCTCGTTTGCCGATCCCGGGGACGACTGTCAGGGCGTCAGCATCCTCGGCGGCGACCGATCGGATGATGTCCTGGGGCGACATGGTGCCCAGCATCGCCATCGCCACTTTCGTTCCTACACCTGAAGCGCCGAGAAGGATCCGGAACAGGTCGCGCTCGTTCTGGTTGTCGAACCCGAAGAGGCTCATCTCCTCTTCGCGAACGTGGGTGTGGGTGTGGACCACCACCTCTTCACCGATCCCCGGCAGCGAGACCAAGCCGCGGGGGGTCATGTTCACTTCGTATCCCACCCCTCCCACCTCGATGCACACCCCGCCGTCGAAGGAGGAAACCAGGATCCCGCGGAGCCGCCCGATCATTGTCTCACCTGGTGCAACGGGGCAGCCCGGAGGTGGCAGAGGGCGATGGCGAGAGCGTCTGCCACATCGGGAGGCTTCGGGACTTCCGCCAGGTTGAGGAGGCGGGCGACCATTTGCTGCACCTGTCTTTTGTTGGCGGTCCCGCTCCCGGTCACGCCGCGCTTCACCGCGGTCGGGACGTACTCGTGGACGGTGAGACCGTGCCGAGCGGCGGCAAGCATCGCCACCCCCGAGGCGCGGCCAACGGAGACGGCGGTTTGCAGGTTCCGGTTGGTGAAAACCGACTCGATGGCGACAGCATCGGGCTTTGCGTCGTCAATCAGTTGGACCAGTCCCTCGTAGAGTTCGTTGAGTCTGGCCTCGGTCGTCGCCCCGGTATCGGTCCTGATCACGCCGGCCCTGTGGGCCGTGGGCGGGAAGGTGTCTTCGACCATCCCGTAGCCGAGGGTGGAGAGTCCGGGGTCTATGCCTAAAACGAACATGTGTTCTACGACGATACAGGGTGTTCACTCGCATCACGTGTCATGTTGCCAACCTATCGTGATCCCGGTAAGTGAGGAAGACGTGCGGATCATGCGATCTCGAAGCGGACCCTGCGGTCGGCCACCGAGGCTTCGTTTACCCGCACCAGAACCTGATCCCCGAGATCGAGGCCCTCGCCCTCGACGATGGAGAGGATCGCGGGGTCGCCGAGCTGAACCTCGCCGCTCCTTCGCTTTTCGTCGGTCTCCACCACAACACCGGGGAAGATCTCCCCAACACGAGTCGACAGCAGCGCGGCCTCGACCAGGTTCACGCATTCTGCTTCGTACTGGCCTGCCCTGGTCGCGCTTCGGGCCATGGTTTCGGGAAGAGTCGGCAGAGCAGCGACAACCGAATCGGGAACCTCACGTCCGGCGGCGATGGCAAGACAGACCTCACCGGCGTAGCGGTCGACGAGCCGGCGCAGCGGTGCCGTGGTATGTGCGTAGACGGTGGCGAGCGCAGCATGCGGCAACGGCTCTTCCGTACCGGTAATCATCTGATATCCGGCACCGGAGAAAAGCGAGGTCGCTTCCGCCTGGAACGCCGCATGGGCGGGAATCCTTGGGTCGAGACTCCTGATCAGCTCGGGGTAACTCACCGACCCCGGCCAGGCGATCTCGAGCCCATCTGCTATCCGCCGAAGTCGTTCCAGCCGGACGGGGTCGGCCACGGGAAGGGTGCGCAATATCCCGACTCCGGCTTCGACCATCATCCTGGCCGCGAAGATCCCGGTGAGCAGTGAGAGCTGGGCGTTCCATGCCTCAACCGGGAGTGGTGCCCGGAAAACCAGTCCCCATCCGCCGTCGCGCTTGACCACGAGCTGCTCGGGGATTTCGAGACTCACCGCCCCCCGTTCCCGTTCGAGAAGCTTCCGCAGCCTCCCGATCTCGGGCAATAGCCGAAGAGATCCGGATGCCGCCCCGGAGTCGACCTGGCCCTGCGCTTCCTGATAGGTGAGCTGGATCCGGCTCCGCACCATGGCACGCTCGACGCGGCCAACTTCGATCTCGCCGTACTCGTTGAGGTCGATCTCCCAGAGAATCGCTGGCCGGTCGCGGTCGGGTAACAGGCTCCCCCGCCCCTCGGACAGCTCTTCGGGGTAGAGCGGTGTTCTGACGTCCGGGGCGTAAAGGGTCTGGCCCCGCTCCCACGCCTCGGCGTCGATCGCACTTCCCGGCCGCACGAACGCACCGACGTCGGCGATGGCGTACCGGACGGTGTAGCCACCCGCCCGGCGGCTTAGGTGTAGAGCCTGATCGAGATCGCGGGACCCGGGCGGGTCGATCGTGACGAAGGGTATGCCGGTCGCGTCCCGTTCAGGGAGCAAGGGTTCGGTGGCGTGTACCTCAGCCATGACCTCGGGACTGAAACCTTCTGGGATCTGCCTTTCCTCACGGATCAAGTCCAGACCCGCTTCGACTACTGCGTCCGGGGCGGTGAATCTGAGCTGACGGAGTGGCATAGCCAGGCGAATGGTAAGACTGCCGGTGGCCTGTGTGACTTCACGTATCGTGACGCCGATGAGCGAAGCAGACCGCCGCGATTGGGACCGGCGTTACACCGCAGGCGGCGTTGCGCCGTTGGATCAGTCCGGCCCGCCCCCGGTGTTCGCCGCCCACGAGGACCTCTTCCCTGCGACCGGAAACGCCCTCGAGCTGGCCTGTGGCCGGGGGCGTGGTGCGGTGTGGCTTGCCGGCCGTGGACTTGAATATCAAGGAATCGACGTCTCCCCCGTCGCCATCGACCTCGCCCGCAAGCTCGTCGCTCACCACGGACTATCCGCGCGGTGCCGGTTCGAGGTCCACGACCTCGACCGTGGACTTCCAGACGGCCCGCAGGTCGACCTCCTTTTCTGTTACCTGTTCCGTGACCCGACGCTCGACCGTGCCATCATCGAACGGATCAAACCCGGCGGAGTCCTCGCTACCGCAGCTCTCAGTGAGGTCGGTGCCGGACCCGGCCGGTTCCGGGCCAGACCCGGGGAGCTTCGACAGGCTTACTCCAGCCTGGGGATCCTGGCGGACGGTGAAGGCGACGGAATCGCCTGGTTGATAGGGAGACGGCGGGAATAGAAGAACCCTGTCAGGAAAGCGCCGTCGGCCGAAGGTTCAAGCTTTCGGTAGGGGTGGCGTGGGTTGTTATCAGGTGAAGGGTGGGGAAGTCAACACTCCTTGGGCGGGGGCCGTCCGCTCTTGGTGTAGCGGTGCCCGAGCGGGCTGATCCAGAGGTAATCGCCTCCGGGGAGCGGCTGGTATTTCCAGTCGAACTGGTGCCGGCCGACGTGGTCGTGGCGGCAGCCAGGAGCCAGGTCTTTCACATTTGTCTTTCCGGTCTCGGCCCAGGGCTTGATGTGGTCAAGGTCACAGTCGGTGGCCGGCATCCGGCATCCGGGGAAGACGCAGGTCAAATCACGCAATTCCACATGTCGCTGCTGGCGGGCGTCGGGCCGTCGTCTCGTGGTCCCGATGTGAACCGGCATCCCGGTGTCGGGGTCGGTCACCCGGTACCGCCAGTTGGACTCCTTCCGCTCGTCGGCGACCTGACGGGCGATGTCGGCGATAACAGGGCCGAAGCCGGCCAACTCGCCGGGACGATCGGCCAGACCTGCCAGCGTCTCCAGATCGACGTGGATGTTCACAGTGCCGTTGCGCTTCGTTTGGTGAGCCGAGTCTCCGCAGATGAGGTCAAGAGCGATATCGGCCCGGAGTTGGTCCATGGTCCTGGTCTCACCGGGCACACGCAACGATTCGGCGAGGCTGTTGATGTGATCGAATGCGGCAGAAGCTCTGACTGATGAAATATCACTCAGGATGATGTTTGCGGTGCCGTCGACGGTGGGCTCCCGGACCAGGCGGTGTTCTTCGAGAGCAGATTCATATCGCTTCTTGGCCGCTTCCGGCTCAATCTCGAGGCACAGTTTCTGAACCTTCGACCGAAGTTCGCCGGTGGTCAGCTGGGGCGCCCGGCCGATCACCTCATCGATTACCTGCCGCGCATGGCTATCGGAGAGGTGCTCGGTGCCGTTGACTAGGACACGGGCCCGACGGACATCTATCTCGCCGGACCACAGGGCCTGGCCGACCGCAGGGAGTCGATGTTTCAGGACATGGGCAAAGTCGATCTCGACCTCGGCCATCCGCCGGGTCAGCCGCAGCGCGGCCCGAAGCTCCATGGCTGCCGCGTCCAGCCCGAATTCCACATCACCGTCGAATTCGACCATGACGTCGGCCAGCTCGGCGATGTTTTGGTAAACCCTGGCCGCGTAATGCGACGCCATCTTCTGATGTGCCTGGAGCACCAACACCTGGTCGTGGCCCGACAACTCGGCGGGATCGACCACCGACAGGAAGGCGGCCAACTCCGGGCCGGGCTCCCGGTCGAGGAGACCAACCGGGAAAGCCGTAGTCCGGTGCGCTGATTTCTCGTGATCGAACATATGTTCGAATCGTACAAAACGCCAGGGACAAATTCAATACCCCCGGCAGCCGAAATCGAGAAATTTCTGCAAACATCTCCCGTGATGTCGGACTCCGGAGCCCTGGTCCTGGTCACCTGCGGCAGCGAAGACGAAGCGCGCAGCCTGGCCAGATATCTGGTGGAACACCGAATGGCCGCCGGCGTCCAGATCATCCCGATCTCGAGCATCTACACCTGGGACGACGACATCGTCGATGACCGGGAACACCTCCTCATCTGCAAGACCCGCACCGACCGATACGACGCCATCGAAGCGGCAGTAACCGAACGCCACTCCTACGAAGTTCCGCCGATCCTGATGCTTGAGATCGACAGAGCAAGCGGGCCCTACCTGGAATGGATCAAGGCGAATACCACGGATTGACGACCGACATACCCGCCGGTGCTAAACCATGTGGTTCTCGGACGGCGGGGAGAATTCATCGACCACTGTACGCTCATGAGGACGCAAATCCGTAGGACAACGCACGATGATTGCTCTTGGTCTGCATGCAATCCTCGCAATCCGCCCAATTTTGACAATGCAAAGCGGGCGTAGGGTTCCTTCCGTTGCTCCCGTACGCCGGTCAGATAGACCCGTCGTCCAGTTCGATCACAACCTGGTTCTCTCGTCGGACTCCGATCTGGTGTTTGACCATGAGCCCGATCAGTTCTTCTCCGTCGATGAGCCCAACCGGAGTGAAGCCGGCCCTCTCCGCTTCGGCTCGAGCGCCTGCCGAGAACTTTGATGTGGTGATGATCATGCCCCGCTCGTTGGCCGACGTTGCACCCCGCACTTTCTGGACTTCCGGAGCCTGAACCGGGTTCTTCCACCGTTTCGCCTGGATCGCCATCTTCACCTCGATACCTCCGGAAATGACGAGCGTTCCCCGCAGGTCGATCCCCTTATCCCCGTGGTACTTGGTGACCTCGATCTCATCGAAACCCATCTCGGCAAGGAGCCGCCCGAGCAGTTCTTCGAAACCCGCAGGGTCCATGCCCGAGACGCGATCCAGCAGCTTCTCCCGCACGGCTTTGTTGTGCTCCCTGATTTCGATGGCGACACCAACACCCTCCCACTCCGTCAATCCGACCATCCCGTGGCCATGCTTCGAGAATCGCGAAACCTCCCCCTCGGCGTCCGCTCTGTTGACAGTGGTGACGATCTGGGCGTACATCGTGGCCTCAGGGGTAAGGCCCTTGGTATCGAGCAATCCCTGATCGAGCGCTGAATCGGTGATCGCTTTGTAGTGCATCGGCTCACGGGCTTCGTTTTCGGAGAGAACCTTGTAGGCGGCTTCGAGGAAGGTCAGTGTTCCTTCGGGTTTCCTCGACCGGGTTATCTCATACTTGTCATGCGTGCCGTCGTTCAGGGCGAAGGTTCCGGGAGCGGTCCTCACAAACCGTGACCCAGTCCCCTGACTACTGATATCTGTGGCCAACTGAGCATTTACGGTTGCCTCGGGTGTCTTTCCGTTCGAAGTCCAGAGGTTTCGTTTCAGCATTCGGTCTGTGAGTTCCTTGTAGTGCAGGGGTGTGCTCGCTTCAGCGAGGACGATCTCCACCGCTTCAAGGGCCGACACCTCAACCGCTCCTTGCCGTGTCGTAGACGGTTTGGGCGACGTAGCGCTCGAAGGCTTCGCGCATTCGCTCGTCGGAGAGGATGAGTTTGAACACTTCCTCGTTCGTGTTCATCTGGCTGATGATGGTGTCGAGGAATACCGGGGAGAAGGCGATCTTGCGGAAGGCCTCGAAATCGTCGTTGGCTTTCGCCGCTTCGACGACCTGGGGTTCGGCGGAGAACCGTCCGGTGTACTGATCGAGGGTGATCATGTGCTCTTGGGTGAGGTCCTCGCCGTGGCGTTCGTTCATCTCTTTGATGATCACCGATAGCGCCTCGGCCGCTTCCTCGGAGAGTCGTCGGTCGCCCCAGAACTGGTCGTGCTCGTGGACCGCCTCCTCGACACCGGCGTCGCCTT
>DATKCM010000068.1:0-33673 GCA_035513195.1 Acidimicrobiia bacterium
GTCCTAGTCGTAGGTGGGTCGATCGGAGGTCTAACAGCTGGTCTACTTCTGCGCGAACTGGGATGCGAAGTAGACATCTTCGAACGGGCCAGTACGGCACTGGAAGACAGAGGTGCGGGAATAGTCGTCTTGCCGATAACGGAGCGCTATTTGCAAAGGCACAGGCCAGAAGACAAGAGAGTCAGTATCGAACTCGCTAACTGGACCTACGTGGACAAAGACGGGAACATCATCAGCTCCGATGCTGACCATTACCGTTTCGCTGCGTGGAGCACCCTGTATCGCGCATTGCTAGAGGCCTTCGGCCGAGATCGCTACCACTTCGATCATGAGGTCACCGGTTTTCACGAACATGGTGACACTGTGATCGCGCGATTCGCCAATGGGTCATCGGCATCGGGTGACATGCTCGTCTTCTCAGACGGCTTCTCATCGACCGGACGCTCGATTCTATTGCCCAACGTGAAACCCGAATATGCCGGCTACGTCGCATGGCGGGGAACAGCGCCCGAGGCGAGTCTGTCAAGCCGAGCACAGGCGATTTTGGAGGATTCAATGGTCTATCAGGTACTGCATAACGGCCACATCCTCGTCTACGCCATTCCGGGTCCGAATGGTGAAACTTCACCGCCACACAGGGCCATCAACTTCGTGTGGTATCGCAACTATTCAGAAGGAGAGCTCTTCAAAGATCTCATGAGAGATCAAGACGGAGTGCTACACACCGGAACCATGCCTCCCGGAAGCATCCGTTCCGCGCACGTGGAGGAGATCAGAACATCGGCCCGCCGCGATTTGGCGCCAACTCTCCTTGAGGTTGTAATGGCCTGCGACAAACCACTGATACAGGCTATCTTCGACGTGGCAAGCCCACGGATGGCATTTGGTCGCGTCTGTCTGATTGGAGACGGGGCCACGACCCTGAGGCCGCACATTGCGGCTGGTCAGGCAAAAGCATGTGCAGATGGCTGGGCCTTACGCGACGCGTTAGCTTCAAACAACGGCGATATCGAACAAGCTCTCGCCCAGTGGGAGCCACAACAGCTGGCCTTGGCTCACATGGCACTCGCCCGAAGCAGGGCAATGGGGATTGCCAGTCAGTTCGATGGAACGATGGTACCCGGTGATCCGGACTGGAAGTTCGGTTTATGGGAGCCGGGCAACTAGTGGCCCGTGCTGGAAGTTCGGCCTATGGAAGCCGGCAAATTGGGCCAATGGGTCACCGGGCGGCGATGAAGTCGATCTCGATCCGCCACTCGGGCCGGGACAGCCCCGACACGTAGACGAGGGTCGACGCCGGTCGATGGTCTCCCAGCACCTCCTGGCGAACTGCATGCGCAGGCTCGCGGTCGGCGCGATCGACCAGGAGCATGTTGAGCTGGACGATGTCGGTGACCTCCATGTCCGCAGACGCGAGGACGGCGCGGATGTTGTCCCAGACCAAACGCGCCTGCTCGCCGATGTCCTCACCAACACGCCCGTCGGGATGGACCCCGACCTGACCAGCCCCGAACAGGAGCCGCTTGGGCTCGGTCACCTCGATGCCATGGCTATAGGTGGCGAAGGGGCCGGCAATGGTCGCCGGGTTGTGCCGTCTCATCGTTTCTCCTCGCTCTGGCGGGTATTCAACCCGAGCGTGGTGACAGCCCGCTCCTGCTTGACTTCCCATTCGGGGGAGTTCGCGGTGTCTCCGTGACGATCCACGGGCCATATGATAGGGGCTCCCATGATCTCCGTCCTCCAGAAAGTGATCGACATCGGCGAAGGACCGATGGAGGTCGAAACGTCGGGTGGGGGCCCAACTTCATGATCATCCGCTCCCTCCTCTCCCGTCCCGAGGCGTTCGACGAGATGGCCGCCTGGCTGGCCAGTGGCCTGACGGTCCACCCGGTCCTTCCTTCCCGGGTTCGGTGCCTCCACGCCCTGGTCGCCGAAACCGACCGGATCCTCGCCAAACTGGTCACGTAGGCAAAGGAGCTGCGACATGGACCATATCGGACTCGTTGGCCTCGGGATCATGGGAGCCGCATATGCACACAATCTCCTCGCCGCAGGATACCGTGTCACCGGCTTCGATATCTCGGGTGACGCCCTGGAGAGACTCAAGGAGCTCGGCGGCACGCCGGCCGAATCGAGCGCAGGGGTGGCAGAGAGATCGGACATCGTGCTCGTGGCCCTTCCCAGCGAGTCTGCGCTTCATGACGCCGTGGCGGGTCCGAGTGGCCTCGTCGAGGGAGCGGCCAGCGGTCTGATCGTCGTGGAGATGAGCACTCTACCGATCGCCACCAAGCAGGAGGCGAGACAGGCCCTGGCATCGGCCGGCGCGATCACCATCGACGCCCCAGTGAGCGGGACCGGGCTACAGGCGGACGCCGCTGAGATAGTCGTCTATGCCAGTGGCGACCCTGACGCACTAGCCCGGGTGAGCCCCGTCTTCGAGGTCATCGCCAAGGCGACGTACGACCTGGGCGACTTCGGCAACGGCTCGAAGATGAAGTTCGTGGCCAACCTATTGGTCTCGGTCCACAACCTGGCAACCGCCGAGGCGTTCGTGTTAGGAGCGAGGGCCGGGCTAGACCCCCGCCAGATCCTCGAGGTGATCTCAGCCGGTGTCGGTAGCTCGCGGATCTTCGAGATCAGGGGGCCGATGATCGTTGCCGACGACTACCCGCCAGCGGCCCGCCTCGACATGTTCATCAAAGACATCGGGGTGATCGGCGACTTCGGCCGGGCGCTCGGCGTCCCCACACCGTTGCTCGACGCCAGTCTCCCCTGGTATCAGGAAGCGGTCTCCTCTGGTCTCGGCGACCTCGATGCCGCCGCCCTCGCCCGCTTGCTCGAAGCCAAGACCGAGGACCGCTAGTTCGACCTCGAGGCCGTGGAGCGCTCCGCCTCCATGTCCTCGAACCGCCCCAGGAGTCTCGCCTGGTGCTGGGCAAACTCCGGGTCGGAGGCCTTGCGGGGGAAGGGCAGGTCGAGCGGTGTGTCGTCGAAGAGGGTGCCGCCATGGGCGAGAGTGATAATCCTGTTGGAGAGCTGAACGGCCTCCATCACGTCGTGGGTGACGAAGAGAACCGTCTTCTTGGTCTCGTTCCACATCTCCTGGAGCTGTTCGCGGAGAGATCGCGCCGTGATGGCGTCGAGATGGCTGAAGGGCTCATCCATGAGCAACAGGTCGGGACCGACCGAGAAGGCGCGGGCTATCCCGACACGTTGCTGCATACCACCCGAGAGCTGGCCCGGGTACATGTCCTCGGCGTGGGCGAGACCGACCATGTCGAGATACCTGCGTGCATTGGCCCACGCTTCGTCCTCTTCGAGGTCACTGACATAAAGCATGTTCTGGATCACTGTGCGCCAGGGCAGCAGCCGGGGATCCTGGAAAACGTACCCGAGATGGGCGGGCCTACCGTCATGGGTCACCGTTACCGAACCGCTGGTGGGAGTGTCCACTCCCGAGACGATGTTCAACAGCGTGCTCTTGCCACAGCCGGAAGGCCCTACCAGCGAGACGAACACCTGCCCCGACATCTCGAACGAGATGCCCCCTATCGCCTTTACCGGCTGACCGCCCTTGCCGACGGCAGGAAACGTCTTGGTCAGATCCTTCACAGTCAGTGTCGCCATGTTTCGTCCTCCATCGATCAGACCCCCATCACGACGACGTTGTCGATCGTCAACTCAGTGCCGTCTCCATCCCCTCCGCCGTCACGGTCTCTGCGCCAGCGGAACGCCCTCCGCTGCAGCGGTCGCATGACGAAACCGTCGAGGAGGAAGATGAAGATGATAAAGACGATGACCCATCCCAGAAAGCCCCGGTAGCGGGCGGCGTCATACCAGAATCGCGCCCGCCAGCCGACGCCGTTGGTGGAGCCAAACCACTCGGCAAGCAGGACAGCGTTCCAGCCTATGATCACCGCGAAACGAAGACCGGTGAACAGGTATCCGCTGATCGCCGGCAGCATCAGGTGACGGAGACGGCTCTGGCGGGGGATGCGGAAGGCATCGGACATCTCATGCAGCTCAGGCGAGACGGCCCGAACGCCCTGGGCCACGTTCACCGCCACGAACGGGACCGACGCCAGAATGACGGTATACACCGGCGCTTCCCACCCCAGGCCGAACCACATCACGGTGAGGAAGGCCCAGATCACTGCGGGCAGAGCGAGGAACACGAGCATTATGTCGTTGAGCAGGCTCTTGACGAAGCGGAACGTACCGATGCCGATCCCCAGGATGACGCCGATGACGAACCCGACGACGAGACCGATCGAGAACCGCTGCAAGGTGACCAGGAAATGGTCCCAGAACACTCCTGTGACCACCCCGCCGTGAGACCCTCCGGTCAGCTCGCGAAAGAGGAAGTCGAAGGTCTCCCAGGGTTCGGGCATGCGAGCGACCTGCCAGCCGAGGAGTTGCCAGCCGACGAGGACCGCTACGTAGAAGGTGATCCGCGCCGCCCAGTCCGCCGTGAGGGCACGACGGATCTTGCCCCGTCTTGGCGACGTCTGCGTAGGTGCGGCAGCGGTCGAAGCGGTCACGCCGTCTGCTCCCAAGTGCGCCACTTAAAGATTCGTCGCTCGATCACGGCCAGACCGCGCTCGATGACGAGCATGAAGATGATGAACAGGAGTGTCCACGCCAGGACGTTAGTGATACTGAACGACTGGAAGGCAAACCGGATCTGAAAGCCGACCCCGTTCGAGGACCCGAAGACTTCTGTCAGCGCTTCGACTTTCCAGGCGATGGCGAATGCAAGACGGACTCCGGCAAAGACGAAGGGCATGATCGAGGGCAGCATCACGTGCCGCGATATCTGGCTGTCACTTCTCCGGAAGGCCGTGGCCATGCTGACCAGATTTGGGTCGACGCCCTCGACGCCCTCGGCCACGCTGAGAGCGATGAAAGGCATGGAGATGAGCCCGACGGCAATCACCGGGCCGAGATACCCTGTGCCGAAGACGACCAGCGCCAGGACCGCATAGGTGATGCCGGGGATGCTGCCCGCCCCCACGACCCCATCGTGGAAGAAGGCTTTCCAATAGCGGCTTCGGCCCATCGCGTAACCCACCGGCGCACCGATTGAGGCACCCAATCCGAATCCGAGGAAGGTCTTGGAGATGCTGGCGGCGAAGTCGTCGGCGAACCGACCTTCGATGACGATCTCCCACATGGCCGCTGCGACCTTGGCCGGGCCCGGCAGGGTGAACTCGTCGAGTATGACCGTGGACGTGAAGGCCCATAGGGCCAGGAAACCGACCCAGCCTATAACGAGTCCTGCGCTCCGCCGCCAGTCATGACTGGCTGCGGAGCGGGGGACTGTCGACTCAGCCGCGGCCGGGATCACTCAGGGGGAGAGGATCTCGAACCGGGGCAGTTCGTCACTTTCGGCCAACCCGGCGTCCCGGAGGAGGGTGAACAACTCCGATTCGGACTCGACCCATTCCTCGGTGAGGTAGACGCCAGTGGCGAACCAATCGTGAGCGGTCAGGTAGTCGGTCATCCAAGCAACCTGCTCCTCGCCGTCAGCAGCGAAGTG
Organism: Acidimicrobiia bacterium; assembly: GCA_035513195.1. Lineage (GTDB taxonomy): Bacteria > Actinomycetota > Acidimicrobiia > Spongiisociales > ZC4RG35 > MA-ANB-1. The sequence continues at coordinate 5,540 of DATKCM010000068.1, forward strand.
CTGGGGATAGCTGGCGATGATCTCGTCGCGGTTGGCGGCCCACTCCTGGAGGCCTCGATCCCAGAGAGCGAGGAAGAAGGCCACTTCCTCGGGATGGTCGTCGTACCAGTCCTCACGAGCGAGGAAGATGTTGATCATCGGTCCTTCGTGGCCGGGTTGCTCCACAACCTCGGCATAGAGGTCTGCGGAGGTCTTGCCGTCATAGAGGACGTTGACCTCCTCGTTGATCAAGACCGGAATACTGAAGTCGGGCAACACGATCGCACAATCGGTATCACCGCTGGCGGCCTGCGCTGCGGTGTTAGTTATGTCCACCACCACGAGTTCGAAGTCGCCACCGTCGACCCTGAAGTCGAGCTCGTGCAACTCGTTGGCCAGGACACCCCAGATGGTCGTGGAGGACAGTGTGTCCCATACAGCCACGGTCCCTCCCGCGCAATCAGCGAGGGTCTCATACTCCGGGTGCTCCGGCGATGCCACAATGATGCTCCGGTCGATGTTGTATTTACCGAAGATGACACTCGGGATGCCAAACTCCTCCTCGATGGTTGGCACCTCGAAGTCACCGACCGACATGATGTCGGCGTTCCCGCCTGCGTAGACACCGACCTCGTTCCACGTGGCCGAGTCGAGAATGGCGATATTTGCCTCCGTCTCCATCTCTTCGCGGATACCCGAGTCGATCAGGTAATCCCAGACCGGGTCGGGGGCGAACGCGAATCGGATCACCTTCAAGGCATCTGGATCCGTGGTGGTGTCGCTCGGTTCTTCGCTTCCGCAGGCCGCCGCTAGGAGGGCGAGGACAACGGCCAGTGCCGAGAGGCGAAGGGTCCTTTTGGCCATGATTTTTCTCCCTTTGTCATGAGTCGAAGGAGTTTCCCGCTCGACTCCCGCATCACTTTTACTTTGCATCTTATACGATCGAGACTCTGCATCATATACGATCGCGCGACGTCGTGACGGTCGGACCAAGCCGAATATGATCCTCTAGGGTCGGTTCCGCTCCGGGTCCTGACCGACATCAGCATCGAGACCGACTGCCTCGACGCCGGCGATCGCACAGATCTCGTCGGGCTCGGAGACGTCGCCGGAGACCCCGACCGCACCCAGGATCGATCCGTCGGTGTCCCGGATGATGACACCACCGGGCAGGGCGACCAGCCTGCCATCCGAAATGTTGGAGAGGGCTCCGATGAACACCGGGAGCTTCTTGGATCGCTCATAGAGCATCCGGCTGGGCAGACCCATGCCGAGCGCTCCCCATGCCTTGGCCTTGGCTATCTCGGGTCGGAGGTACTCCGAGCCGTCTTCGCGCTTCATGGCGATGGGGTGCCCGCCGTCGTCGAGGACAACGACCGACAGCTTCCCGAGCTCGAGTTCGCGTCCTTTGGCCAGGGCGGTATCGATGATGAGGTTGGCCTCGATCAGAGTTAGCTTTCTCATGTGACGATGGCCACCGCCCGTGTCGGGCCACCGTGAGCGCCCAGCACCTTCAGGGGAAACCCGGCGAAGGTGAAGCGCCTGTTTATGACCTCGGTGAGTCGGAGATTCTCATAATGGGTGATGTGCTCACGTCGGCACATCATGTGACACGGATAGGTCCTCGATGTCGGGTTGTCCGGCGTCGGCGAATCCACACCGAAGGTCTTGACCCCTTTGTCCACAATCCATTCGGTACCACTTTCCCCCAGCCCAGGGAACTCGAGGAGATAGTCGCCGGTCCCTCCGTGCCGGTCGAAGGTCGCCGTGTAGAGAAACAGCATGTCACCGGAGGTCAGGTCCAACTCCGACTCCGCAAGCGCCCTGTCGAGATGCGCTGCCGTGATGTCGGTCTTCGGTGCCACGTCAGAGACGTCGATGCAGATGGCGGGACCATAGAAGAGATCCAAAGACATCTGATCGATGGTCTCTGCATCAGGGTCGGGGTCGAGGTGACTGAAGGAGTCGACGTGTGTCGGCCCGTTGTCGTTGAGCATGAAACCGAGGGTCTGGAACGAAAACCCGCCCTCGAACCTCGCGACGGTTTCGGAGTGGGTGGCGTGTTGGAACACCACGGTCTTGAGATGCCCGGGATAGACCATCATCCCTTCGTAGATGTCCTGAGACAGATCGATTAGTTTCGGCATAGTTCCTCCTAATTACATGACGACGTCGGGATTTTCGTTGCTATCGGCGCCCGCGACGAACGCCGGGGAGACGAGATTGACCCGCACACCGTGCGCGCAGGCCTCGACGGTGAGAGTGCGGTCCTTGGGCTCATTCAGACACGTGGCCATGACTATCGGAAGTCAGCAATGACCTGGGGGGCGCCGGACTCGGCGGAGGCCTTGGCCGCCTCGAGGACGGCAACCACCTCGAGTCCCTCTCGGCCACTGGTCTCGGGTCGTGTCTCCCCCCGGACCGAGCGGACGAACTCGTCGAGCTCGTCGGCGATGGTGTCGATGACCTCGATGGACTGCTCTGTCGGCTCCGGCTCGTCGATTCCCTGCCAGAGGAAACCGTTGCCGTCGACCTCGTTGATCGCGGTGCCCCCAGTGCCCCGAACCGTTACGGTGGTGACTCTGGGGACCACGAACGAGGTCCCCAGATATCCCAGCGGACCCGACGCGAACTCAAAGGCGAGGGTGGTGGCGTGATCGATTGGTGGCGATTCGCGGATCCCCTTGCTCATCACGAACACCGTTGCGATCTCGCCGAGCAGGTAGGTCATGGTGTCGATCATGTGGACGCCGAGGCTGGTCATCCCGCCAAGAGGGCTCTCGCTGCGATTGGCACGCCAGTAGCCCGGCGCGAATCGGAGAGCGTTGGGAGTGCATTGATGTGTCTCGATGATGATGACGGTTCCAAGGCTGCCCGTTTCGATCAGATCCCTGAGTCTCCGGTTGGCAGGTTGACGCCGCTTGTTGTGTCCGACCTGGAGGACGATCCCCGCATGGTCGGCAGCAGCAATCGCGCGCTTGCCCGAGGCGACATCCAGGGTCAGCGGCTTTTCGACAAACACGTGTTTACCGGCGTGGGCTGCCGCTACGATCAGATCGTCGTGGGTGGTGTGTGGCGTGGCGAGGAGGACACCGTCGACATCGGGCGAATCGAGCACCTGCTCGTAGCTCAGGAACTCCCGACCACCATGCGCTTCAATGAAGCCACGACGGGACTCTGTGCTCCGGGCGTAACCCCCCACGATCGCGGCGCCGGCGTCAACGGCCGCGGTGGCCAGGATGTTGCCCCACCGGCCGAGGCCAACGGAAGCCAAGCGGACGCTGCTGTTGTCGGTCGTGATTGCTCCTAGGAGGGACTCCCACCGGTCCTGCAATCTATCAGATCTATCTCAGTCCCCGGCCGTGGATCGCCGGGGCCGCTGTTCCGAATCCTCGGCCAACGCCTCGATCTCATCGAGGGCTTCGTAGAGGTCGGGCACGACGAGCGCGTCGTCACTGTGCCATCGATAGCGGACACGACGCTCACCATCGATCAGGAAGACAGACCTCTTGGCCAGCCCGGTGTGCCCCTTCCATTCGTCGTATTGGACTCCGTAAGCATTGGCCACCGTCCCCTCCCAATCGGACAGCATGGGGAAATCGACCCCGAGCGTCTCCGAGAAGGCGATCTGAGAGAAGGTGGCAGTCACTGCGATGGCGACCGGTTCGACGCCGTGAGCTCTCATCCGGTCTGTCAGATGTCCCAACTGGGACAACTCGTGGTCTCAGACGGGACCGAAATCGAACACGTAGAACACCAAGAGCACGGCCCCGCGCTCGGTCAGGGCTGCCAGCCTGACCGACTCATCGAAGGTGCGTCTCAGCTCGAAGTCAGGGGCGACATCGCCGACAGCGAGCGGCGACGAGGCCCCTCCGGGTTTGAGCGTTCTACGGGTCGTGTCATCCATCTGGCTGAATGTACCACCAGGTCGAAGTGGGGGTAACGGTCGGCAACCTCGATCACCCGGCCGCAACGGCTCGTGCTGGGTGTTCACAAGCTGGCGGTTTCGCTTCCGAGTTCGGTCGGACATTGCTGGGTGTCGGCCCCGGATTCGCCGCGGCGACGGCGCGGGCGATCACGACGTCGAGGATTGGGCCGATAAAGCGTTACACCCTCGGACTGGCCGAGCCCCTATCAAACCCCGAGGACCCTCAGACCCCGCTCATTCCTGTAGAGCCGGATTGGAGAGCTTGCGAGCCCAGCCGTCAGAGCCTCCCCAGCGGAACCTGATATCTCCCGAAACAGAGACAGACCGCGAACGAAGCTCTCGCACTAGCCACGGAATCCCTACGTGCTCAGATCGTCGGCGATGTCGAATCGCTTCGCCAGCCCTCGAAGCTGATCTAACAACGTCACCGGGAGGGTGATGCCCTCCCTTCGCTGCTCTTGCTCAAGTCGAGCGGCGGACTCCCCCGGGATGCGAACTGCCCCTGGAGGCCCCGAGGCCCGCATCTGTCGAATCTGGAAATCGATCGCGGTCTTGAAATCCTCGAGATCGCGATAGAGATCGGGACGCAGCACGAAGATGGCCTGACCCGTGTTGGCCGGCTCATCGGGGATTTCCCTGTGGTCGATCACGTCGGCTCCGAAGGCTGCCTCGTTCAGTACGCCGGCGAGCAGGCCGATGGCCATGTTGAGACCGAAACCCTTGTAACCGCCGATCGGCGCCAGGAATCCCCGGTCGGCCTGCTTCGGGTCTGTTATCCAGTTCCCGTCCATATCGACGACCCACCCTTCGGGCATCTCCTCCCCCCGCTGCGCCATCACCTTGATGGTTCCATGGGAAGCGACGGTCGTGGCGATGTCGAGCTGAAAACCCGGCTCGTCTCCGGCCGGTATGGCTATCGAAATCGGATTCGTGCCGAGCATGGGCTCCCGGCCGCCCCACGGAGGCATGACGTTGGCACTGGCCACTGCCATGTATATGGCGATCATCCCCTGTTGCATAGCCATGCCGGTGTACACGCCCGCCGCTCCGGCGTGGTTGGACCGCACGGTTCCCACCCATGACATCCCGCTGGTCGACGCCTTCGCTAACGCAGTTTCCGTGGCTGTCGTCATCACAACCTGGCCCAACCCGTTGTCCCCGTCGACCAGTGCGCTGACCGGCGTCTCTCTTCGAAGCTCGATGTTCGGGCGAAGATTGATGCCACCAGCTTCGATCCGTAGGACATACTGCGGGATCCGGATGATGCCGTGCCCGGTGCGGCCTCTGAGGTCGGCCTCCAGCAGCCTTCGAGCCGTGATCGTTGCGTGCTCGGCTCGAACATCGAGCCTGGTGAGGAGGTCGACAACGAACGCCTCGAGCCGGTCCAGCGCAAATCTCACGTCTCGAACTGCTCAACGGTCTCGCCGGTGTCGGGAAAAGTCCGGGTGACGTGAGTGCTTCCATATACCCAGAGGATGCGCATCCGCCCGCTGCCCGTATTGATGAAGCGGTGGAGTTCACCGGGGGCAATCTGGGTAGTGTCCCATGGGTGAGCTGGGAACTGTTCGCCGTTCAACTCGGCTATCCCCTCTCCCTCAATGACTGTCACCTGTTCGATCGTGTTGTGACTGTGCAGGCGGATGCTGGTTCCCGGCGGGAAGGTGGTTATGCCCATCGTGAACTCCTGGCCCTCGAGGGGCATGGGGGTCAGTCGAACGCTCTCGATGCCATCTCCACGCGCTACCGGCTCGGCTTCGTCGAATTTGATCAGCTTTGCCAATTCAGTACCTCCCGGTCTCAACTCATGAACCTACCGCCGTTGACGGACACGGTTTGACCGGTCATGAACCCGGCCTCCTCCGAGGCGAGAAACAGGATCCAGCCAGAGATCTCGTCGGCGCTCTGATATCTGCCCAGTGGTATGTCGGCGGCAGTTGTCCGCATCTCGTCTTCGTCTCGTAGTTTCCGTATTCGCTCTGTCTTCACCGCCGATGGAGCCAGGGCGTTCACCGTGATTCCCTCCCCAGCCAGCTCCGTGGCCATGACACGGGTCAGGGCGTGAACCCCTGCCTTGGCCGCGGCATAGGGAGGAGACGTCTTCCAACCGGCGGTCTGGCCCGCCAGTGAACCGATGTTCACGATCCTGCCGCCCCTGGACCTTCGCAACAGGGGAAGTGCCGCCCGGCTCATCAGAAACACCGACGTGAGGTTCAACTCCATCGTCCGGTGCCAATCGTCGATAGTGGTCTCCTCGGTGTTTCGAGGTTTTGGGAAGCCGCCCGCGTTGTTGACCAGCACATCGATACGACCTGCCTCCTCGCTGATGAGATCGGTCGCTTCGCCAATGTTCAGCTCTGAGGTGACATCGCAGTGGAGGAACTTCGAAGCCTTCGCCTGCGCGGCCACCTCGGCCCCTTGGTCGGCCTCTACGTCGAGGATGTAGACGAAGTCTCCATTGGCGACAAAACGATGCACCGCCGCCTCACCTATTCCCATAGCCCCGCCAGTGACGACGATAATTCGCTGCTCTCTCACGGGCGCGCCAACTCAAACAACTCCTCGGGGACGCCCTGATGGGCCAGGCTGATGGCCGGCGCAGATGCGGAGATGAACCCCAGACGCTCTTCTTCGGTGAGGTCGACGAAGTTGGCACCCTCCGACTCGAGACGCTCCCGAAGCCTCACCTCCAGCTTCGACGCCTCCGAACGCTGGGTGGAGATCGCCTCTCTAACTGCGCGCGCAGCGATCTCCCGGATGTCCGTTGCCAGCGATTCGAATGTTGCCCGATGAGCAAACAGCCCTCTTGCGCCGTAGAGATGCCCGGTCATCGTGTAATGGGAATGGACCTTGTGCACGTCGTAGGCGACGGTGTTGGCCAGAGGATTCTCTTGAGCATCTACCTCGAGATTGGATATGAGCCTGATCGCCTCACTCAACTCGACCGCCACCGGCTCAGCACCCCACGACCGGATGAGTGCCTCATGCACCTCGTTCGGCTGCATCCGTACCGTCATGCCCTTGCAGTCCTCGGGATCTCGAACGGGTCGTAGACGGTTGGTAAAGTGCCGGTAGCCGTTGTCCCAGCAGCCGAGGAGCTCGAAACCCGTCGACCTCCTCACCGCATCGCGAAGACGGTCGCCGAGGGCCCCGTCCAGAGCCGAATGGGCCATTTCGAGGTTGTCGAAGAGGAACGGGGTCTCCAACACGTTGAGCTCGGGTACACGCCTTCCCTGATAGCTGGTGGAAAAGTAGCAAAAGAACATCTCGCCTGCCTCGACCAACTCGAAGAGGTGGGTGTTCGGCCGGCCTTCATCCATGATATTCCAGGTGATGTCTACGGTGACCTCGCCGTTGGTCTCCGCCTCCATGATCCGCTTGAACGTGGCCAGGCCGACACCGTGGGAGCTACGTTCAGGCCCATAACCTCCGATCCAGAGCTTATTTTCGCCCAATTTCACCCTTTCATAGCCGATCATATACGATCGATTGGCGCGATCGTATATGATGCAGAATCACGTGTCGAACGGGTTAGGAGAATTTTGATGACCAACGAACCGTGGAAGACAGACCAATGGTTTTCCAGCCCCTGGAATTACCTCCCCGAAGTGACCAAGGACTTCGAGATCCCTGATGACATTCAGGTTCATGATGTCACGCTGCGCGATGGGGAACAGCAGGCGGGAGTGGAGTTCACCGCCGACGACAAAGTTCGAATCGCCACGTCACTCGCCGAGGCAGGAATCCACCGGATTGAGGCCGGTCTGCCCGCGGTCTCCCCTGCAGACAAGAAGGCTATTGAGAGGATGGTCGCAGAGGGCCTTCCCACTGAGATCTATGCCTTCAGTCGCTGCATGGTGTCGGACGTAGAGCTGGCTCTCGACTGCGGCGTGTCAGGGGTCGTCATGGAAGTGCCTGCAAGCCACCACTTGATTGAGAAGGCATACCAATGGCCTGTCGAGCGCGCTATCGAAGCGTCGGTTGAGGCCACCCGGTATGCCCACGAGAACGGGCTCAAGGTGACGTTTTTTCCTATCGACGCAACCCGGTCGACGATGACGCAACTTCTCGACGACCTCGAGGCAGTGGCAACGGACGGCCACGTCGACAACATCGCACTTGTAGACACGTTCGGAGTGACATCTCCCCATGCGATCCGCTACTACACCCGGCGGGTCAAAGAGAGACTCGACGTGCCACTTGAGACCCATTTCCACATGGACTTCGGGATGGGTGTGGCCAACACGATCCTCGCCGTCGCCGAGGGCGCTTCTGTGATACACACGACCGTCAGCGGAATCGGCGAGCGAGCAGGAAACGCCCCAACTGAGGAAACGGTGCTGGCATTGCTCACGATGTATGGCGTCGATATTGGGATCAGGACCGAGAAGTTCACAGAAATTGCCCGCCTCGTCGCCGACCTCTCTGGTGTTCAGCAGCCCGGAAACCGGCCTGTCACCGGAGAGAAGCTTTTCAACGTCGAGTCGGGCATCATCGCCACCTGGGTGAACAATGTCGGGGATGACCTCCTCGAGCCATTCCCCTATCGTCCGGAGCTGGTAGGCCAGAGTGACCCCGAGATCGTCATGGGCAAGGGTTCAGGACTGGACTCGGTGTCGATCTGGCTCGGTCGCAACGGGATCTATGACGCCGAGATCAAAGAGATCGAGGCCATCCTCGCCGAAGTGAAGGGACGATCCTTGGACAAGAAGGGACTTCTCGACAACGACGAGTTCCTCGACGTTGTCAGAGAAGTGATCCCTGACAATCCCAAAAATCACGGAGAGAGTGAGAATCGATGAGAGAAGCGTCTTTCGTTCTGAGCAGCGACTGGAAAGAGGGTATCAACTGGCCCAAGGTCCGGGACTGGCGTCTCAAAAGGGCACATGAGGCGATGGAGCGTCACGGTCTGGGCGCCCTATTGCTGTTCTACGACGAGAACATGCGGTATGTCTCTTCGACACTCACCCCGGGTTGGAACAGGCTCAAGCCTGGTCTGCGTTATGTAGTGCTCCCCAAAGACAAGCCGCCGATCGTCTACGAGCAGGGCGACATCGGCTACCACTTGGAAGTGCACAACCCGTGGATCCCAAAGGAAAACATCAGATACTCTTACTCCTGGATCAAAGGCGCAGTCGGTCCGGCCGCCGACCAACAGGTCAACAAGTTCTTGAACGCCCTAGCGAACGACCTCGAGGAAGCAGGCGTCAGCGACATGCCCCTCGGGGTCGACTTCGTCGACATCAACCTGGTCGGCGAATTCCAAAAACGTGGCATCGAGTGGACCGACGGCATGACACCAATGATGGAAGCCCGTGCTATCAAAAGCCCAGACGAGATCAAAGCTTTCTCGATAGTTGGTGCCATCTGTGATTACGTCCATTACGAGATCACCAACTACATCAAGCCCGGCCTCACTGAGAACGAGGTAGCCGCATTCGGGTTCGAGAAGCTCTATTCGATACCCGGCATGGAAGACGTCGAGGACGTAATCGTCTCCTCCGGACCGAACGCATGGCCTAACTGGCGGAACTTCTCCGACCGCATGATCAGGCCCGGAGAGCTCGTCATCATCGACCTGGCCGCCCTCACATGGAACGGCTTCAAGTCGTGCGTCTACCGCACCTACTGCGTCGGAGGCAAGCCAACCGACGAGCACCAGAAGACTTACGACCTGGCCCACAAGTGGCTGTGGGACTCCATAGAGGCCACCGGCCCCGGGGTTACGACAGCCGCGGTCGCCTCCAAGTGGCCTTCGGCCAAGGAGATCTGGGGCTACGAGGAAGAAGACCAGGCGGCGGCCAACCTCTGGGGCCACGGACTCGGCCTCGCCCAGTACGATCCGCCGGTGATCTCCAGGATCTGGTCCCTCGACTACCCGGTAGAGATCCTGCCCGGGATGACCTTCGCCCTCGAGACCCAGCACGGAAAGATGCACGACCACGGCGTGCGCCTCGAAGAAATGCTCTACGTAACAGAGACAGGTATCGAATTGGTCTCGACGTACGCCAGTCACGAGATCATCTCAGTCACCTGACATTGATCGTCGATCTCGACCACGACGACTCCCTTGACCCCGATCGGGTCGGGGCAAAGTCTGCGTCGCTGGCCAGGGCGAAGCGAGCGGGGCTGCCGGTGCTGCCGGGGCTCGTGGTGGAATCACTCGCCTCGCGTGGTCATATGGCACTCGGCGCCGCAACTCTGCCGACCCGCGGGTCGGGTGGAGCGAGGCTGGCGATCACCAGCCGGCCGATCGGATTCGCAGACGAGTTGGTCACGGCCGCATGCTCGATGTCTGACTCACTCGTCGCCCGCTCCTCGACCCTCCTCGAAAGCTCCGGAGAATGGTCAGGCGCGTTCACCTCTTACGTAGACGTGGCGCCGGATCAGCTCCCCAAGGCCGTTGTTGGGTGCTGGGCATCCGCTTTCACCGTCGCCGCCCTGCAACGGCAGGAAGCGGCTGGGACGACCCCGGGGAGTCTCGATATGGCCGTGCTCGTTCAGCCTTTCCTCGATGCAACCGTCGGCGGCACGGCAGAGCTGGCCGCGAATGGTTCAACGGTCGTGCGTGCCGTGAAAGGGTCACCGGCGCCGCTCCTCCAAGGTTGGGTGAAGGGAGTCGAAGGGAGGGCCGATCCCGACGGTTCGTGGTATGGCCAAGACCTGATCGACCTCGTAGGCATCTCTGCGCTCAATCGGGTACGGGACAGCCTGAGCCGGGCCTACGCGATCATGGGAAGCAACCACTGTGAATGGGCGATCGATGAGGAGCCCTGGATTCTCCAGCTTGATGTGCTCAGAAGGCCGGATCCGGCACCGCCTCTCCCCAACATCGAGATCCCCGCCGACTTGATGCCCACGATCCGGGCTCTCGTCGCTGCTCCTGGTCGATTGGGCGAGGAGCTGGTCCTGCCCTGGGCATTGGGCGGTATACCCCAACACGACGCTTCGCCCGACCTGATCCCCCAGGTCGACGTGGGGGCGACCAAGAAGCTCGCGCAGACGCTCACGTCACAAGTCTGGGGAATGGACCACGCAAGCGCCTCGATGCAAGCCCGCCGGCTTCTGGACAGGCTCAAAGGATCAGAACCGCACAAGAGCGTCGACCGGATCCGGTCACTCAACCGCCCCAACCCCGAGCTCAGCCGCGACCTGCTGGCGCGCATTGCCGCCCTCCAGACAAGAATGGTCGAATCGGGTGCCGCTCCCGACACTCAAGCAGCGTGGCACCTCTCTCTCTCCGACATCGTAGAAGTCTTGAACGGGCAGGCCCGAAGGGTTCCAAACCGAGTCGGCAGACAGCCCTGGGAGCCACTCATCGCATCAGCGGTGTTGGAGCACGGGACCCGGCATCACGGCTCACCCGCTGCTTCTGGCATCGGAGCGGGCATACGGATGCGTGCGAACAATCCAGGGAAAGCCATGCTCACCCACCGAGGCGTCATCTCCGCCTCCCAGCCCCTCGCCAGCCTCGCCCAGCTTCTCTGGGATGCGGCTGGTCTGGTCACCAGAGGCGGCAGCCCGGCCGCCCATCTCTTCGAGTCGGCCAGATCGCTCGGGATTCCCGCGGTTTGCGGTGTTGATCTGGGCGGCGACCAGGACCAGATCGTGGCAGTAGACGGATACTCGGGCGTGGTTGCCACCCTTCCCCTGCGCCACGCGGTTTAATGAGCGGCGCCGAAGAGACCTCTTTCAAAGTCGGCTCCCTGACATCTTCGATCTACGCCCCAAACCTCTTGTTCTCGATCGGTCAGGGAGCGGCCATCCCCGTGATCGCCCTCCTCGCTCTTGACCTCGGAGCATCTCCCGCAGTCGCCGGTGTGATAGTGGGTATGCAGGGCCTCGGCACCCTGGTCTGCGATCTGCCGGCGGGGTGGCTGGTCTCGCGCATCGGGGACAAGCGATCGATGATTGGCTCGGGTGCCGCTCTGGCTCTGATCGCCTTCGCGATCTGGCTACGGCCACCGTTGCCGCTCTACGCCGTCCTGGTGGCTCTGATGGGCTGCACCTGGTCGGTGTGGCTACTGGCGCGCATCGCGCATGCGGCCCGATCGGCTCCGGCGGCACATCGCGGAAGGGTCATGGCGCTGATTGGGGGCCTGTACAGGATCGGCCAGCTAATCGGCCCCGTCCTCGGCAGCGTCATACTGGTGAGAGGGGACCTGACCGGCCCCTTTCTGATACTGGCGATCCTGGCGTTGGCCGCGTCCGCCACGATGGCTCTCTCCCGTTCCCCTCGATTCACACGCGAGCCGGTGGAACATCCAACGAGCGTGCTCGGAATCCTGAGGGAGCATCGGCGGACCTTCGTCACGGCAGGCACGGTGGCGGTAACCAGCCAGGTGCTGCGTGCGGCCCGTGCAGCTCTCATCCCCTTGTGGGGTCACCAGCTCGGGATCAGTGCCGGCACGATCTCAATTCTCTTCGCGGCGGCTGCAGCCATCGAAAGCCTGATGTTCTACCCCGTCGGGATGCTTATGGACCGGAAGGGCCGCAAGTGGACCGCCGTGCCGAGCATCGCGCTCCTCTCGGTGGGCATGGCCATGATCCCCTTGACCGACGACACGGCGTCACTGACCATTATCGTCTTGCTTCTTGGTCTGGCGAACGGGCTTGGCTCCGGGATGAACATGACCCTGGGATCGGACCTGTCACCTTTGGCCGGCAGAAGCCGGTTTTTCGGACTCTGGCGCCTGATGACCGACTTTGGAACCACAGGCGGCCCGCTTCTGCTGGCTGCCGTCACCACTCTTGCCTCACTCGGTGCCGCGGCGGTGACCGTAGGCGGTGTTGGGATTGTGGGTGTAATGATCCTGGTGTGGTTCGTCCCCGAGACACTTGAACCGGCCGAATAAGGGAACTCTCCAATTGGGCCGAGCCCGGCAACACATAGAATGCGGACAGTGCAGATCAGCTTCCCGCGGTGCCCAGCTCACACATGTGACCACCTGGGCTCGTCCAGCTCTCGGTTCCCGACGAGCTACGCGGCAGATTGTCGTCGATGCACATGGCGGTGACCGCCGGAGGGCCAAGGCTCGGCGAGCTGGAGGCGGGTCTCGTTGCGTCGATCACGTCGGTGAGATTCTCAGTGATCTCCGGTGGCATTGCATGCATTCTTGGAGCTGTCGCCATCGCGCGATGGTCACCCCGATTGGCCGAGTACGTCTATAACCCGGACGACCCCCTGCCGTCACATCGGGAGAGCGAGCCCAGGCGGAGAAATGACTAGAGGCGCACCATCCGAGGGCGTGGGTCAGTCTCGGTCAGTCGATTCGGTACAAACGCGCTGCGTTCCCCCCCGAGATGGCCGCCCGCTCATCATCGCCGAGACCGTCGGTGCCTGCGATAAGACCCAGGGGGTCTGTCTCGCTCATGTCGAACGGGAAGTCGGTTCCCAGCATGACCCTATCAGAACCCACCACGTCGATAAGGTGGCGAAGGTAGAGCGGCTGGAACACCATCGTGTCGTAGTAGAGCCGCTTCATGTAGTGGCTTGGCGGGTGATCGGGAATCGCCTCGCGCGTCTCGGGGCGCACCTCCCACGTGTGATCGGCGCGAGAGTAGTAGAACGGCAGGTAGCCGCCACCGTGGACCAGGACCAGCTTGATGTTCGGATGCTCCTCGAACAAGCCACTGAAGATCATCCGGGTCACCGAGACCATCGTCTCCAACGGGTTGCCGATGCAGTTGACGAGGAAGTAGTCCGAGAATCGGGAGCTCTCCGGATAGCCGCTCGGATGGAGGATCACCGGTATCCCCTTGGACTCTACAGCCGACCAAAACGGGCGAAATCTTGCCTCGTCGAGATTGTGCCCATTTACGGTGCCGCCGATCTGCAGGCCTATAAACCCGAGCTCGTCAACAACGCGGTCCATCTCCTTTATCGCAAGGTCGACGTCTTGGAGCGGGATCGTGGCCCCGAGCGGCAAGAACCGGTCCGGGTAGTCAGCGCATGCCGCAGCCAGGTTGTCGTTCTGAATCCTGGCGGACTCGGCTCCGGCTTTGGCCGGCGCCCAGTAGTGGTATTCGGATACGAATGTGGCCAGACCCTGGAGGTCGATCCCCATGCGGTCCATGTACTCGATCCGGGATTCGGGCTCGGTCAGCTGGGCTCGGATGCCCGGGAACATCTCCTTGTTGTGCTCTACGGACTCTTCCCCCATGAAGTAGTCGTATGGCTCGTACTCGGGCCTGCGATGAGGCTCCACAGGCGGCCTGCTGGCAGGTGTGGCGAGATGGCAGTGGATGTCGATGGTCTTCATGATCTCCCGGAGTGTCGTCTATGGGCTAGAGGCACCATAACCAGGACCGTCCCAAGGGAAGGAACCGAATGATGGCAGGCCCGATGAGGGACCTTATCTGGGAGTCGAGAGAGACCCGCCCTGAAGACAGAAGGCTGAAACCCGCGGCGATCTACGTGCTCCTCGTCGTCGTGGTCCTCGTCCTCGGACTCAACTGGCCGATTATGGCGACCGCGGTCAAGTCGATCACACCGATATGGATGGGCGTTTTCCGGTTGGGGGGCGCCACACTCGTCGTCGTCACCCTGGCGGTTGCGACCCGAAAGCTGCGGGTCCCACCGAAGCGAGATCTGCCCATAATCGGATCACTGGCCGTGTTCAGGCTGGGTGCGGTGACTCTTCTGGTGTTCACCGCCCTGCAGATGATTCCTCCCGGACGGTCCTCGGTCGTTACCTGGACCACTCCCCTTTGGACGGTTCCGCTCGCCGCGATCTTCCTGGGGGATCGCATCAACATCTGGCGATGGCTGGGCCTGGCGTTGGGAATCACCGGGGTGGTAATTCTCTTCGAGCCTTGGGGACTCGACTGGGCCAACCCGGACATCGCAATCGGGCACGGCCTGTTGATCCTGGCCGCCATAACCAACGCCTCGACATCGGTCCACATCCGTAGGCACAAGTGGAGCATCACGCCACTCGAAGCCCTACCTTGGCAGCTGGCCGGTGCCACACTGATCTTGCTCGCGCTTGCCGTCGTCACCGAGGGTGCACCGATCATCGAATGGACCCCTGCCCTGGTGGCCATCGTGGCCTATCAGGGCATCCTCGCCTCCGGGATCGCCCTCTGGGCCCAGATCGTGATCCTTAGGAACATCGACCCCGTATCGGCCAATCTCACGATGATGGGGGTACCCGCTGTCGGCGTGATCTCCTCGGCCTTCTTGCTCGGGGAGCGGATCACACCGGAACTCGCGGCGGGCCTTGTGCTGATCACACTGGGTGTGACCCTGAATCTCCTATCGGGCCGGGAACAAAACCTGGTGTCCGGGCCGGTCTAGTGCCCCGACCACCAACGTTGCTGGCCAGAGCACTAGTCCTCTCCGTGACTTGCGTCGAAGGCGTCGATCGATGACCTGAGATGCCTCTCCAGAGCCTTCACGGCGGCTTCCGTGTCTCGTTGTTCTAGCGCCTCGAGTAGTTCGGCGTGATCGTGATTGGCCTCATCCCGCAACGAAGGGCTGTCTTTGAGAGAGGCTCCTATGTACATGACCGAGGCGTCCTGGAGGGTGCGGATGATGGCTGCAAGTCGCGGCGATGCAGCCGTCTCGTATACAGCCATGTGAAAGACACGGTTACGATCGACCCAGTCAGGAGCCTGCGGTTCGTCGAGCATGTTTTGGTGCAGCTTTCTCAGGTGTGCCAACAGCGTGCTGCTGAGTTTGGGGACAGCCTGTCGCATCGCCAGCGGCTCGAGCACTCGCCGAATCGCGTAGATGTCATGAACGTCGTCGCTGCTCAGCTCAGAGACGATCGCACCGCGATGCGGGTCGAACCGGACCAGGCCCTCGGTTGCTAGGTCCCGCAATGCTTCGCGCACCGGAGTGGTGCTGACGTCGAGCGTGGCCGCCAGCTCGGCCTGCACCAGCCGCCTCCCCCCTTCCAGCTCACCATTGAGAATTGCGCGGCGCAGCACGCTTCGCACATATTCGTGAGCGGTCTGTCGGGTGTTCCTGAACTCCTCACTTGACAAGGTCGCGCTCACATCACTCTCAGCAGGTCTCTCCATGTGGATATCCTACAAGCGTTCCACGCGCCTGGGACAGTGCTTCCGTGATGCGGTTCCCGGTTGTCTACGATGTGGTTTCGCTCACGAGGAGAAGCTTGAAAGCCGTCATAGTCGCGAAACCGGGAGTGATCGAAGTCACCAATGTGCCCGAGCCGGACCGGCCCGACCTTTACACGGTCCGAGTCCAGCAGGTGGGCATCTGCGGAACCGACTCCAAGATACTTGAAGGCAAGATCGATGTAGTCCACCCACGAATTATGGGGCATGAGATGGTCGGTGAGGTGATCTCCGCACCTCCGGGCGCACCATATGCCACGGGCACCAGGGTCCTGGTCGATCCAGGGGTCGCTTGCGGGTGGTGTGACCTCTGCGTGGCCGGAAGGCCAAACCTGTGTCGAAACGGAGGCCTGATGGGACGTGATGTGGACGGCGTGTTCACCGAGCGGGTCGCGGTCCCCCTCGACCGAATTGTGCGACTGCCTTCCGGAATATCAGACCGGGCTGCGGGGCTGCTCCAAGTGCTCGGAACCTGCGTCCACGCGGTGAAACGGCTCAATCCGTTCCCCGGCCAGGTGGCCGCAGTGATCGGCCTCGGAGTCGCTGGACAGCTTCTCTCCCAGCTTCTCACACTGCGCGGGATGAAGGTGGTGGGAGTGACCCGCTCGGAGTGGAAGAGAGAACTCGCTGCAAAGCTGGGTGCGTTCGCCGTGGCAGAGCCCGATCGGGCCTCCGATGTGATGTCCGAGATCACCTCTGGCCGTGGCCCAGACATCGTGGTCGAGGCCGCGGGAAAGGAGGCGACACTGTCACAGGCGATCAGCCAGGTCAGCATCGGAGGCCAGATCCTGGCCTACGGGACAATAACTGGCGGAGGCCAAGGACTCCCCTACTACGACCTCTACCACAAGGAGCTGACGCTCCACAACCCTCGCGCAGCACTGATCGGCGACTACGCCGACGGGGTCGCTCTCGCAGCTGACGGGGCGCTCGAGCTGGAACCGATTGTCACCCACGAGTTGACCCTCGACGAGGCGGAACGCGCTTTTGAGTTGGTCAACGACTCTTCGTCTTTGAAGGTCTTGATGAAGGTGACGTGATCGAAGGCCTCAGCAAACGTCACAAGCGCTCATGAACAGGGTCACCATCTTGTAGTAGCCGACCGTGGCGGCCAGCTCGACTGTCCCGTCCTCGCCGTAGCGTGAGACGACACGCTCAAAGGTTTCGTCGCCTACGTGGCCGGTCCTGCTGAGTTCGCGTGTGAAGGCCACGATGTCAGCATCCGAGGGCTCGTCCACCTCACCGTCGTCACTGACTGCAGCGAGGGTGGCTTCGGACACGCCCGCCTCCAGAGCCAGAGCTGAGTGGGTCGCCCACTCGAAGCCACAGTCCGCTTCCCAAGCCGTCACCGATATCACCAGCTCGCGATCGTGGTCAGAGATCACGCCGTCGAAGCGGATCACCGACCCAAGGTCGGCCACCGCTCTGGCGATGTTCGGGCGATGCAGCATCGCGGCGAAAGGTGGAGGCATTTTCCCCCGAGATGCCACAATGTGGTCGAAGACCTCGAGTTGGGGCCCGTCGACCTGATCACGGGAGTCGAGAAGGTCGACCCTTGTATTGGTCACTTCGTCACCTGGATCGTGCATCATATAGGATCACACATCCACTGGAAAATGGAGTAGCGATGGCGAAATACAAGGTAGTGGTCAGTGATCAAGTCTTTCCTTCCGTCGAGATCGAGCGTGAGCTCCTCTCCGAGATCGAAGCCGAGTTGACCGTCGCCTCGGGTGACATCGACGACGTGCTCGAGATCGCCTCAGATGCCGACGCCATCCTGAACACGTACCTCCCGTGGGGCCCGGACGCCATTGCCAGGCTCGAGAACTGCAAGATTATCGCTCGCTACGGAATCGGGGTGGACAACGTAGATCTATCGGCCGCAGCCGACGCAGGAATCGTGGTCACCAATGTGCCCGACTACTCCGTGGAGGAAGTCGCAACTCACGCCCTGGCCCTGATCCTTGCATCGCTGCGCAAGATCGTTCAGGCCAACGAGGGAGTTCGCACTGGTGGCTGGGGTATCGACGATTTCCGCCCCATCCGAAGGCTCTCCACCCTAACCGTCGGCCTGATCGGATATGGGAGGATTGCCCGCAAGATCGCTGCTCCCCTGGAGGCTCTGGGCGCCCATATCATCAGTCACGATCCCTACCTGTCGTCCGGCCCCGGCCTGCCTCCTCTTGTAGCCGTGGACGACCTCCTGGCCACCGCCGACATCGTGTCGCTACATGTTCCACTGACCGACGAGACTCGCGGCCTGATCGGAGAGCCGGAGCTGGCGCAGATGAAGGACGGAGCCATCCTCATCAACACGTCACGTGGGCCACTCATCGACCTCGACGCTCTCGGGATGGCCCTGGCGAACGGGAAGCTGGCGGCAGCCGGGCTCGACGTCTTCGACGTCGAGCCCCTGGATCCGGCGAGGATCGAGGGAATCCCCAACCTCATCGCCACGCCCCACATGGCCTACTATTCCGAGGAGGCGCTGGGCGAATCGCAGCGCAAGGCGGCCACCCAGGTGGTCAAGGTGCTCACCGGTGAGCAGCCCGACTACCAGG
Source organism: Acidimicrobiia bacterium (assembly GCA_035513195.1). Classification (GTDB taxonomy): domain Bacteria; phylum Actinomycetota; class Acidimicrobiia; order Spongiisociales; family ZC4RG35; genus MA-ANB-1. The sequence continues at coordinate 24,089 of DATKCM010000068.1, forward strand.
TGAACTGACGTGACTGTCCCCGAGCCGACGATTGAGGAGGAGGGCCAATTCGACACCTCCGAGTACGATGTCGAGCTCCAGGAGGCCGCTTCCAATCTCGAAGTGGGCACCACCCTGTGGTTTGAGAACGATCGGATCCGTGTCTGGGAGGTCAAGCTCCAGCCTGGAGAGCGGGGGCCGTTCCACGCGCACGTCACCAACTACTTCTGGACGGTCGTCGAGGCCGGGAGGGGCCTGCAAAGGTCGGGGGACGGCTCATACATGATCCGTCACTACAGGCTCGGTGAGACCCGGTATATCGAAAACGATCCGGGTGAGCCGCTGATCCACGACCTGGAGAACGTGGGCGACAGCGTCTTGAGGTTCGTCACCGTGGAGCTCATCTCCTGAGACAACGACTGCACCGGAGACGGACACCGAAGTGATCGTCGAGCTCATCTCGGTCGGCACCGAGCTTCTGATCGGCCAGATCGACAATACCAACGCGACGACCCCATCGACGGAGACCGGGAGGGTCTTCAGCTTCGGGGGCAACGACGAGCGTCTCCGCGCCTTTGCCACTATCGCCGGTCTCCACATGATCCGTCTCGCCATCTCCGACTGAAATCGCCCGTGTTCGCTCGACTCAGCCTCGTCCTGCAGCAACGACCCCTATTAACGGCGGTGATCTACACGGGAATCGGGGTCTTTCCTCTCTTCCTGGTCAGCACTCAGATTCTCCAGATCGAGAAGGATCTTGGGTTTGGAGTGGGCCAGCTGGGAATCGCCACCGGAACCTATTTCGGAGCCTCCGCGCTCACCGCCCATCCCGCCGGAGGATTGGTCGCTCGAGTCGGGGCGACCAAGGGATTCAGGATGGGCGTTGTTCTTACGGTGGCAGCGTGTCTCATGGTGGCCCCGACACCGACACCCTGGCTGATTCCGGTCGCTACCGCCCTTGCCGGAATGGGCAATGGCGTCATACAAGTCGCGGCCAACCTCGCCATATTCGACGGCGTGGCGATCAGTCGCTACGGGGTGGCCTACGGAGCCAAGCAAGCGGCTGTGCCCATGGCCAGCGTGTTGTCGGGCATCGCCCTTCCGGTGATCGGGCTGGTCTTCGGCTGGCGTTGGGGATTCGTCCTGGCAGCGGTGCTGGCGCTGGTACTGGTCGTGTCGGTGCCACATTTTGATACATCACAAACCGAGAAGCGAGGCGAGCCCGCGGTTGGGCGCATGCCTCCTTCGCTCCTGTTTCTGGCTGTCGCCGGGCTGACGGGCGCAGTCGCCGGAAACGGGATCGCCCTTTTCATCGTGCCTTCCGCTGTTGAGATAGGAATCAATGAGGCTGCGGCCGGAGCGGTCCTCGCCGTTTTTTCGGTCCTCGTGGTGACAGCTCGAATCGGGATAGGCTGGCTTGTCGATATCCGACGAAGCAGCGGACACATCCCGATGCTGCTCTTGGTGTCCGGCGGTGGGCTCGGAGCCCTCGTCCTGATGACCGCTGCGGCTCCCTCTCTCTACCTGGTAGCCATGCCGGTGGCCCTGCTAGGGACATGGAGCTGGCCGGGAGTCTTCTTCTTCACTCTCGTGCAGAGCTTTCCGGAGATCCCTGCGAGGGCGTCCGGCCTGGGGTTGTCGGGGAACCTCACCGGGACTTTGATCGGGCCGGTCGTGGTGGGAGCCCTCGCTGCGGGCGGGGACTACGGGGCGGCGTGGCTATTCGTAGCCCTGGCAGCTGTCGTTTCTGCGGTCGCCTTCGGCTTGAGCTACCGGTTCGCGGTACTCGCTGCCCGGGTCATGAGCTGACAGAACCTGAGAGCGCCACCATTGCCAGCGCATCACTGTCGAGTGGCAGCTCCAATGCTTGATCACGCTCCACAGAGAGGTCAGCGGCCAGATACACCTCCATGGTTTGTCTGGCGAGACGAGGGGCCACCATCACCTCAGAATCGCGATAGACCGCCTCGAGGAAGTGCAGGGTCTCACGCTCCATCGGCCCGGCATAGACATGGTCAACATACTCCCCCGGCATCGTCGAGAGCGGGAATTGTGTCCCGTCCTTCACCGTGTGCAAGACGATGTCCTTGTGGCTTGCATCCATCATCAGCGCGCCCTCGGTGCCAATGAACTCGATCCAGGTAGTTGAGTAGTTGGGGTAGCCGGGCGGCAGTGACCACCCGGCTCCGATTGTGACAGTGACGCCGTCATCCATGGTGATGACGATTATCTGGGTGTCGGGAACGCCGTGGTCCGCTTGGCGAGCGCCAAAGGCGACCTGCGAGTAGACACGCACGGGCTTACGCGGCTCCAGACACCACAGGGCGAAGTCGATGTCATGGGTTGCCTCCATGACGGCCGGAGAGAGCTTGGTACGTGACCCGATCTTGGCTCCCAGCGAGCGCGTTATGTGCCTGCTCACCAACACGCTCACCGGGTCTCCCAGGGCCCCGTCGCCCAGCGAACGCTTGACCAGCGCCTGCTTGGGGTTGAAGCGCTGGGAGTAGCCGATGGTGAACTTGATAGAGTTGGCTTCCGCCAAATCGATCAACTCATCGGCCTCGGCGAGGGTGATCGCCATGGGCTTTTCCACGAGCACATGCTTGCCCGCCGCCAAAGCGGCCTTCGCCATCGGGTGGTGGGTCGTTTCCGGCGTCGCGGAGATGATCAGGGCATCGATCCCGGGGGTCGCCACCAACTCCTCCCAGTCCGTGGTGGTCGCTGTGGCACCGGTCTGTTCGGCGACCTCTTCCAGCCGTTGCTCGTTGATCTCGGCCAGGTGCAAGGATTCGACCATGGGGCTGTTGGCGGCGGCGATCGCCCTTATCCCCCCACACCATCCTGTTCCGATGATTCCGACGGTTATTGGCTTCATGGTTGGTCCTTTCGTTTCATGATCCACCTTGAGACTCTTGTGGTGCTGGTTCTCGCTCGAGACCCAGCAATCTTGCCGCGTTGCCGCCGGCAATCAGCTCGATATCGTGCGACGACAGTCCGCTGACACTTTTGATAAGCCCGAGCGGGTCGGACTCCCCCATGTCGTAGGGGTAGTCGGTCCCGAGGAGGATCCGGTCGGCTCCGTACTTGTCGATGAGGAACCCGAGTTGGTCCGGTTCGAAGACCATCGTGTCGAAGTAGAACATGGAGAGATACTCGCTCGGAGGCCGGGGCAAGCCATGACGAACGTCTTCTCTGGCGTGATATGCGTGATCGAACCGCCCAGCGTAGGCGGGAAGAAAGCCTCCCCCATGAGCAAACACGATCTTCAAATCCGGGTGACGTTCCATGACACCGTCGAAGATGAGCCGCCCCGCACAGATCGTCTCTTCGAGGGGGTGACCGATGGTGTTGAAGAAGTAGTGCTCGGTGAACCGCGCAGGGTCGGTGAATCCTGTCGGGTGTATGAAGATGACCGCTCCCAGCTCCTCAGCTGTCTCCCAGAACGGCTCGAATCGGGAGGATGTGAGCTCTTCCCCTTCGACGTGGGTGCTGGTCTCGATGCCTCCGAAACCAAGGTCTTCGATGCATCGCCTGAGCTCGATCACGGCGTTGCCGGGATTTTGTAGGGGAACGGCGCCGAGACCGGTGAATCGATCTGGATGCGAATCGACCAGCTCGGCCAGATCGTCGTTGATGATGCGAAACGCCTCGTCCCCCAACTCGCCTTCTGCCCAGAAGAACATGTGATACGGGGAGACGCTGAGCGCCTGCACATCGACCCCCATTGCATCCATGTCCGAGATCCGCTCCTCGGTGGACTCCATCTTCGGTCGTAGGGCCTCGAGTTGGCGCCGATTGACCTCTTTGGTGAGCTCGCTTCCGAACCGAAGAGGCTTTTTACCCAGACGCTCGGCCTCGGGGTTCACGAGTGCAGCCGCCGGGGAGCACTCCCGGTGACAGTGGATGTCGATGACCTGACTCAAGATCGCGCTTTCTCTTTCGATCGGGATCATACACAATATAGGATTTCGTCGGCAGTGGGAATTTCGGGCCCTCGATCAGTCATCGACCCGACCTATTCCGGCCCTGCGGCGGAGAACTTCGATCACGGCGGAGTTGTCCATGTCTCCCAAACCGGCCTGCTCTCCCTCTTCGAGTGCCTTTCTCACCATGTCGACCAGGTCGACTGATGCGCCCAGGCCGGTGTCATGCTCGACAATGAGTCTGGCGTCTTTGAGGCTCTGACGGAGACGGGCAAACGGCTCGGTGTGGTGACCGACGACCATCCTCTCCCCCCAGGCGTCCATTGCCTTCGAATAGGCCAGCCCGTCCTTGAGGACTTCGAGTGTGGTGTCGAGGTCGATGCCGGCCAACTCGGCGACCACCAACGCCTCTGCGAGAGCCATGCGGTGGATGGTGAGAACATGGTTGACGAGGAGCTTCATCCGGGCGCCCGAGCCCACCTCACCGACGTGGTGGTGTGATCTCCCTATTGCCGCGAATATGGATTCGCCCTGGCGGTAGGCCTCCTCGGGACCTCCTACCATCACCACCAGCTCTCCCCTTTCGGCGACCTCGGCGTTACCGCTCACAGTCGAGTCGCAATAGGTGATGCCCACCCCTGAGAGACCGGCTGCGATCTCAACGCAATCCTCGGGCCGTCCCGTAGTGGCGTCATAGACGACCAACGGTGAAACGCCGGACTCCACCAGCCCACCAGCCCCCAGGCACACCTCACGGGAGACGTCCGAGTTGGGCAAAGAGAGCAGGGCAGCCCAGCAGCCCGCTGCTGCGTCGGCCGGCGAGCCTGCGAGATCCCCGCCCATCTCAACGAACGCCGCAACACGGTCTTCGTCGGTGTCGTAGCCAGAAAGCTCGAAGCCATGGTCGATGAGACGAGCCGACATCCGCGAGCCCATGAGGCCCAGACCGATGACCGCCACCTTTGCGGGCTCTATTGGTTGCTCCATGCCCTGTATTGAACCACGGGTGGCCAGTGCCGATCAGTGATCGAGGATCGGGATGGGTCGGTAGCCTTCCTCGAGGAGGCGAATCTGGTTGTCGTCGATTGTCACCTCGAGAGCGCCGAGAGCCGCATCGAGATGCTCCAGCTTGGTGGCGCCGACGATCGGGGCAACGATGCCGGGCTTGGCAAGCAGCCAGGCGAGAGCTACTTGGGATTGCTCAACCCCGAGTTCACCGGCCACAGAAGCGACAGCTTCGACGATCCCTACGTCGGCTTCCTCGTAGAACGCCTGCTGGATCTCGTCCGAGTCGGCTCTCGTGGTCCCACCGTTTGTGAACCGGGAAGGGGGTCGTGCAAGACGACCGCGGGCCAGCGGGCTCCATGGAATCAGGCCCACACCTTCGGCCAGGCAGAGCGGGATCATCTCACGCTCCTCCTCCCTATAGAGGAGGCTGTATTGGTTCTGCATTGAGACGAATTCGGTCCAGCCGTTCGACCGGGCGGCTTCTTGCATACGGGCAAACTGCCATGCCCACATGCTGGAGGCACCTACGTAGCGAGCCTTCCCTGTCACCACGATCTCGTGGAGAGACCCCATGGTCTCCTCGATCGGGACACGCGGGTCAAATCGATGGATCTGATACAGGTCGACGTAGTCCATGCCCAGCCTGGTGAGCGAGCGGTCGATTGCCGAGAGGATGCTCTTGCGCGAGAGGCCGTGCTCGTTGTCGGTGGCTCCTTCTCTGTCCGGAAAGAAGACCTTGGTTGCGACGACGATCTCGTCACGTCTTGCGTGCCTTGCCAACAGCTCGCCGGTGATCTCTTCGCTGACGCCATAAGAATATGCGTTGGCGGTGTCGAAGAAGGTGACCCCATTGTCGAGTGCCATCTTCACGATGGGCTCTGCCTGGTCCCGACCCCGAACCCATTCGCGCCATCGAGGGTCTCCATAGCTCATCATTCCCAGACAGATCCGCGAGACCGTGAGGCCGGACGCTCCCAGTGTCGTGTACTCCATACATCGAGAGTAAACCACGACACGGTGACTCCGATGAACCCGGGGGCGTCAGTGATATGGGCGAGTGAACCGGCCGGTTCCGAGATTATTGGGCCGCCCATCACCGGCGATCTTCTCACCTCTGAGATACGTGGCGACCACGCGCCCCTTGAATCGTCGCCCGGAGAAGGGTGACCACCCGGCTTTGGAGATGATTGACCGGTCCTCGACGTCCCAGCAGCCCTCGGGGTCGATGAGCACGATATCGGCATCGGATCCGACATCAAGTTTCCCCTTCGGCAGCCGATACCACGCCGCCGGCGACGTGGCATAGAGGTTAACCACATCGCTCATCCGGAGCCGGCCGGTCAGGGCTGCGTCTATCAAGAACGGAAGCGTGGTGTCCAGACCTGGCAAGCCGAAGGGCGCGTTCCAGAAATCGGTCTCGGTCTTCTGGGCGATGGTCGATGGGGCGTGATCGGTCGAGAAAAACGAGAACCGGTCATCGGCGACCGCGCTCCACATGCTCGATCGCTCCTCTTCGCTTCGTATCCGCGCCGGCGGGGTGAACTTGCGGAGTGCCCCGAAGTCGACGACTTCGTCCTCGTTGAGGGCGAAGTACTGTGGGCACGCCTCAGCGGCGATTCTGGCGCCCAGCCCTCGAAACGCATCGATCACATCCAGGACCTTCGTATTCGATACATGAGCGAACGTCGCCATGGCTGTGGAACCGAGCACCATCGCTGCAGTCGAAGCGACAGCCACGAGCTCAGCCCGACGACTCCTCCACTCGGTCAACAACGCCGGGTCGAGGCGATTGTCGGCCCTGAGACGTCGTTCGGCATCCGCGGTCAGAGCCTGGTCCTCGTTGTGTATCAGGGCTCGGCTCCCCACCTCACCTACTGCGGTGAGCGCTTCGCCCATCCTGGCCGAGTCGAGCCCGGGAACTCCATGGGTATCACACGTGAAGATCTTGAAAAAGGTGACCCCAACGGAGTGGAGGGCGCCGATCTGGCCGATGGCGTCGGGCCAGACGTGTGCGGCCAGGCCGAAGTCGACATTGGAACGGCCGACGAGGTGAGCTCGCTTCTCCTCGAACTCGGTCACCGTTCGGATCGGGTGCCCGTGCGTGTGCTCCACGATCGTGGTCACTCCACGAGCAGCAGCGGCCCTGGTACCGGCTGGAAAATCCTCCCGGTCGGTCTGCCCGGGATCCATCAGGTGAACATGAGTGTCGACCATCCCCGGCAGGACGAGCAGACCCGACGCATCTATCACGTGCCCTTTCGAGCTGACGTCGCCAACCTGGACGACCTGTCCCTCATCGACGAGGAGGTCTGCCCGTTCCTCACCTGTAGCGGAAACCAGCGTCCCACCTCTGATCGTCAGTGCAGTCATGGAGACACCTGCGCGCGCCCTGTTCTCATTCCACTGCTTGCGGAGCAGGGGCGTCGATGTCGGTTACCACATCAAAGCGTGTGAACCATGCGTAGACGGCGTGCCGGCTGGTCCCGAAACGCCGACAGGTCCGGGCGACGTTTCCGGCGGATTCCTCGGGGTAGCGAATCGCCGCAGGACGATGGTTCACCAACCGCCTTTGCGCACCTTCTGTCATCGGTTCTCCTATTCCGATCCTGGAACCGGAGATGTAAGCCATCTCCATCAGATCCAGGCCTGGCAGCCGAAACCAAGAGTGGAGCTAATCGGATTTAAACCGACGATCCCCCTCGTTGCGAACGAGGTGCTCTGCCGGGCTCGCCGCCACAATCGGGCCAGCACGGGAACGACCTGATTCTCTAGGCTGGCGGCCAGGATGTCAGAACGCACACATGATCTTCTGCCCATCGGCGTGGACGACGAGAAGCGCTCGGGCACACCGGCCGGTGAGGAGAACTACAACAAGAAGGGCAGGCTCAAGAAGGGCTATTACGAGGCCGAGCTCGCCCGGATGCAGGAGGAACTGGTCAAACTCCAGCACTGGGTTGCCGAGACCGGGATCAAGGTTCTCATCATCTTTGAGGGACGAGGATCGGCTGGAAAGGGCGGGGTCATAAAACGAATCACCGAGCGAACCAGTCCCCGGCTGGTGAGGGTGGTCGCACTCCCCAAGCCAACCGAGCGGGAGCAGACCCAGTGGTACTTCCAGCGCTACGTCGAACACCTCCCCGCAGCAGGGGAGATCGTGCTCTTCGACCGGAGTTGGTACAACCGCTCGAACGTCGAGTGGGTTATGGACTTCTGCACCGAACAGCAGCACCAGGAGTTCCTGCGCAGCTGTCCCGAGTTCGAGCGGATGCTGGTCCGGTCGGGGATGAAGCTCTTGAAGTATTGGTTCTCGGTGAGCTGGGATGAGCAGCGAAAGCGGTTCGAGTCCAGGAACGACGAGCCACTGAAACGCTGGAAACTGTCCGACATGGACCTGGAGGAGCACCGGCTCTACGTCAAGTACTCGGAGGCCAAGGACATCACCTTCCAGTACACCGACATCAAACAGGCGCCCTGGTATGTGGTTCCCTCCGACGACAAACGGACGGCCCGGCTGAACTGCATCAGCCACATCCTCTCCCAGTTCGACTACGCCGATGTGGTGCCGAACCCGGTCACACTCCCCGATCGCGATGAGAACGCATACATCCGGCCGCCGATCTCCGAACAGACTTTCGTGCCACAGAAATACTGACCCGCGGCCATGTGATGCGCGTCCAAGATGTGAAGTCTCAGACTCTCGTGGAGCTGATCGGATTTGAACCCGACGTTCCCCTCGTTGCCAAACATGCGGTCAAAAGATCGCCGACCAGGGGATTTGATCTCTCTTGGATGCTCGTGTCACGCCTGTACCACAACGCACAGGGTCGTACGCGAGACGCTGCAACGTGTCGTGACACGGTGGGGAGAGTCAGCCTCCCAAGGTCTCGTGGATGTCTTTCATGAGCAAGACGAGATGAAGCTCGTCGGTCGGCGAGGCCTCGAACTCGGGGATGAGGTGGAGGTAGAAGTCGCGAGCTTGCGGGGTGTCAGCGTGGACCAGCAGACCGCGGCATCCAATCTCAACACCCAGCTGCGCAGTCCGGCTTATGGCATCGGCGAGAAGACCTGCGCCGAGCCCTCGACCCTCATGGTCGAGAGAGACGCCAAGGCGGGCCAGCAGCGCCACCGGCTGGGGATACCGCCCCGCTCCTTTTCGCATTCTCGCCGGCGTCTCCTCGATCGCGACGCTGGCCATCGACCATGCGTAATACGCGACCACCTCGTCACTACCGACAGGTGTGACGACTAGGACCTTGGCTGTGCCCGTGGCGTTGGACTGGCGTGCGTGATAATGCAGCCAATCGGTTTGTTCGACGGATCGACAAACGAACCCATCGAGATTGTCGTCGGCCTCGAGCAACCGCGGAGGCCGATAGAGGATCTTCACTCGTCGCTGAACGGCGATGGTCGAGCCATCAGCGCCCGGAGTCCGGCCAGGCTGCGAGCACGACGACGGTTGATCTTCTCCCAAGCCTCCCGCGCCTCGGATCCCAGGACGAACTCGCTTCGGTCAGCCAAAACCCTCCGCGACGCCACAGTCAGGTTCGTCACCACGAAGTCCGTCAAATCCGATCCCGACGCTGCTACCGCCCGGTCGATCAGCGCCCGATCCTCCGGAGTTGTCCGTACCTCGAGACGCTCGCTACGTGTCCGATTTGTGCCAGAGGCCATAGTC
>DATKCM010000069.1:0-19873 GCA_035513195.1 Acidimicrobiia bacterium
CGTCGGGTCGACAAGCGTTCGGTGTGCCTGGAGCGGATCAGGCTCGGGGTAGTCGGCGCGATAGTGCCCGCCGCGCGACTCGCTCCTCCGCAATGCGGCGAGGACGATCATCAGGGACAGGTCCACGGCGACACGGCCGGCAATGGTTCGCCTCAGAATCGGCTCCAGCTCCATCAACCCGTTCCGGGCCTCCCACAACCCGGATCCAATCCGGACCAGACCAACCCGGTCCCACATCAGCTGCCGCAACTCATCAAGGGCTGGGCCAGCGACAAGCGGTAGGTCGAGCGCCTCTTCGGGAGCACGTGGTTGGCCTTCGGCCTCGACCAGGCCTCCTCCGATATCCGTGGCCACCCGGACACCGAAGACCAGGCCCTCAAGAAGCGAGTTCGAAGCGAGGCGATTCGCTCCGTGAACACCGTTGGACGAACACTCCCCCACAGCCCACAAACCCGGGACGGAAGTTCGGCCGTTGAGGTCGGTGTCGATTCCACCCATGTAGTAGTGGGCAGCAGGCGAAACCGGCAGCCGGTCCGTGGTCGGATCGAGCCCGACCGAGTAGGCATGGGCAGAGACGGTCGGGAAACGCTCTGAGAAGTCGTGGATACCGGTGCAGTCCAAATAGGCGCCGCCGAGGCCCTTGTCATACTGCCAGAAGATGGCCCTGGCGACGATGTCGCGGGGGGCAAGCTCGGCCATCGGATGGTACTGATCCATGAAGCGGCGCCCGTGCGCGTCAACCAGTTTCGCCCCTTCACCACGTAACGCTTCGGTGAGGAGGGGCATTGGGTCTTTGCCGGCGAGCAGAGCCGTGGGGTGGAACTGGACGAACTCGAGGTCGGCGAGGCGAGCTCCTGCCCTCGCGGCCATCGCAATCCCATCGCCGGTGACACCAAGCGGATTGGTGGTGCGGGCGAACAGACGGCCAGCACCGCCGGTAGCGAGAACAATTGCGGGAGCCAGGAGCACGGACCGATCGATCCCCTCGGCCACGACCACACCGGCCACCCGCCCACGAACCTCCACGAGGTCGACCACCCTTGCCACCAGCGTCGACACGTGGTCCGCCGCATCAAGGGCTCCGGTCAAAGCCCGCATCACCTCTGCGCCGGTGGCGTCTCCATCGGCGTGCACCACCCGCCTGGTCTGGTGGCCCCCCTCTCTCCCAAGGAGGATCTCGCCGTCCTCGTTTCGGTCGAACTCCGCCCCCATCGCCAGCAGTCTCCGGATCGCTTCCGGACCTCCCGCAGTCAATGCATCAACGGCAGCTTCAACGCCGAGGCCACCACTGACCGCCATGGTGTCGAGGGCATGTCGGGAAGGGGAGTCATCGGAGGACAAGGCGGCAGCGATTCCACCCTGAGCCCACCACGTAGAACCCATTTCGGGAGCGTTGACCACATAGGCGCGGTCGAGGCCGAGGGCGACAGTAAGCCCGGCTACGCCTGCTCCGACCACCAGCGGTGCATCAAGGCGGGTGATATCCATCATCGGAGGCCGTCAGTCCTGACGGCCCACCTCGAGCATCCTCTCGACCGCAGCCCGGGCCCGATCGGCGACCTCGGGATCGATTTCCACCTGGTGAGTCATCGTGACCAGCGAGGTGCGGATGTTCTCCAGGGTGATCCTTTTCATATGAGGGCAGAGGTTGCAGGGTCGGACATATTCGGTCTCCGGAGTCTCCAGCGACACGTTGTCGGCCATAGAGCACTCAGTGATCATCATCACCCGGTCCGGGCGGTTTGTCTTCACCCACTCGATCATCCCGTGAGTGGAACCGACATAATCAGCCTCGGCAAGCACGTCAGGAGGGCTCTCCGGATGGGCGATGACCTGGATGTCGCCACCGTACGCCTCACGGTACAGCGCCACCTCATCACCGGTAAACCGGTCGTGGACCATGCACGATCCCTCCCAGAGGATCACCTCGATATCGGTTTGCGATGCCACCCACATGCCGAGGAACTGGTCGGGTGTGAAGATGACCCGGCCCACGCCGAGCGACTCGACAACGGCCACAGCATTCGAGGACGTGCAGGTGATGTCCGACTCGGCCTTGACTTCGGCTGAGGTGTTGACGTAGGTAACGACCGGCACGCCCGGATACCGCTCCTTCAACCGACGCACGTCGGCACCCGTTATCCCGTCGGCAAGCGAGCAGCCAGCCTGGAGGTCGGGGATCAGTACCGTCTTCTCCGGTGCGATGATCTTTGCTGTCTCGGCCATGAAGTGCACACCGGCGAGAACGATCACCTCGGCATCGGTCTCCCTTGCCAGGTAAGCGAGGGCGAGGGAGTCGCCTGTGACGTCCGCGGCAAGGTGGTAGATGTCAGGCGTCATGTAGTTGTGAGCAGCAACAATCGCATTCCGCTCCTGCTTCAACCGTTCGATGTCGTCGATCACAGGCTGAAGGGCCGCGATCTCTGCCTCGGGAAGAACATCTCCCGGCCTTGTAATGCGTAGCGCGGTTGCCATCTTGTGAGATTGTAGGAGTGCGCCAAACCTTCCCCGACTCCAAGATCAGACCACTAGATTCACCGTATGGAAGAAGAGTGGTACTACTGCATCGAGCACGGCACGGTCGAACCAAGATTCGGATGCCGGATCACCACCCGGATCGGACCCTTCGCCACCCGCGAAGCAGCGGCAAAGGCCCTGGAGAAGGTCGAGGAGCGGAACGAGGCATGGGAGAACGATCCCGATTGGAACGACGACTACGGTGACGACGGATGAGTCGCCTGTCCCGCATTCCGCCCTCCAGCCTCCCCCTGGTCATCGCAGGCAAGTGAGCTGATGCTGTTCTCCTGGTTCGACCGGATCAAAGACAGTTTCTTTCTCATCCCTGCCGGCATCATCGTCTTCCTCGGCGCCCTGTCCCGGATCGCCGTCGCTCTCGACGGCCTCGCCAGGGACGAAGACTCGATCTTTCCCTGGCTCGTTCCCACCACTGTCGACTCGGCGAGAGCGATCCTTTCCACCGTGGCCACCGCAACTGTGACGGTGGCGGCCATCGTCTTCTCGATGACTGCTGTTGTCGTCCAGCTGGCCACCAGCCAGTTCTCGCCGCGGGTGACCCAGGGTTTTCTCCGGGACCGATACCAGCAGGTGACCATCGGGTTGACCATCGGCACCTTCGTCTACGCCCTATTCGTCCTGGTGGCGGTCAGGGGCGGCGAGGAGACGATACGGACCACGCACGACGTCTCGGTGACAGTCGCCGTGGTCCTGGCTGTGGTCTCGATGGTGGCCATCGTGTCGTTCATCGACCGGATCATGCGCAGCATGCGCATCGACACGATCGTTCGAGACCTCGCCGAGCAGACCCAGAGCTCGTTCAAAGCACTCCCCGAGCGAGAGGTGGTAGAGACCGACACAGAACCCTCACGGCACGGCGAATCGGTGTCGAGGATGGCGGTCACCAGGTCGGGATGGGTTCGCGCGGTCGACATCGACGCACTACTCGATGCTATCCCGGACGGCACCATCGTTCGGCTCGACATCAGGCCGGGTGATTACATAGCGGCCGGCGAGGTTGCGGCCACCGTGTGGCCGGCAGTTGATGAAGCGACCGAGTCGGCCCTGGGAAAGGCCATCGACCTGGGACGGACCCGAACCATCGAATCCGACCCCTCTTACGGGATCCGCCAGATGGTTGATATCGCCCTTCGTGCCCTCTCTCCCTCCCTCAACGACGCCACCACCGGTGCCGACGTGGTCCATCACCTGACCGGGCCGATCCGGACCTTGCTGCTGCGCGACCTGCCGGGGCGCGTCGTCGGCAACGACCGCGGCTCTCGCATCTTCATGCCGAGAGCCCTCACCCACTCTGACTACGTGCACGGTGCCTTTCGCGAGATCAGGATCAATGCCACAGACCAGCCCCACGTCCTAATGGCTCTGCTGGAAACCTTGAGCAGCCTCATCGGGTTGGTCGACGAGGCAGAGTTGGAAAGCCGCACAAGGGCGCTGCGACAGGAGGCACAGGCCACCATTGAGGTCATCGATGGGTCATCCTTCCCTGAGCGTGACAAGGAAGATCTCCACGAGTTCGCCCGCTCGGTTGGCCTCGAAGAGAGGTAGGCCGTCGCTGCGGCATCTCGGATCCCGCTACATTGAACGGCAATGAGCCGATACCCGCTCTCCAGCCTCTCTGACCTTCCCGACGACCTGCGTGAACGGATAGAGCCGATCGCTGAACGCACCGGTTTTATCCCCAATGTGTTCCTCGCCATGGGTCATCGGCCCGGCGAGCTGCGGGCGTTCATGGACTATCACGACGCACTGATGGAGCGAGAGTCAGGGCTTTCCAAGGCGGAGCGGGAGATGATCGTCGTGGCGACGAGTGCGGCCAACGATTGCCTCTACTGCGTGATAGCCCACGGGGCGATCCTCCGAATCAGGGCGAAGGACTCCGAGATTGCCGACCGCATCGCCACCGATTGGAGAACCGCCCCGGTAACAGAACGTCAGCGGGCGATGCTCGATTTCGCGGTCATGCTTGCCAGGTTTCCCGAGGAGATCGACGAGTCTGATTTCGAGACGCTCCACGAGCACGACTTCAACGACCAAGACATCTGGGACATCGGGTCGATCACCGCCCTTTTCGCATTGTCAAACCGGGTGGCCCACCTCGGCTCGATCCAGCCCAACCCCGAATTCTTCTCGATGGGCCGCTGACCTTCGGCGCTTGAAACGAAGGTGGATCGGACCACCAGGAATCGGGAAGTAAGACGGACGCGCAAGTCACATGTGGGAGATGATGGCGGTGCCGAATTCGGAGGTTTTGACCTCGGTGGCGTCGTTGGTGAGGCGTGCGAAGTCATAGGTGACAGTCTTGGCGGCGATGGCACCCTCGATCCCTTTGACGACCAGATCGGCGGCCTCGTTCCAGCCGAGATAGCGGAACATCATCTCCCCGGAGAGAATCAGCGAGCCCGGGTTGACCTTGTCCATCCCCGCATACTTGGGCGCAGTCCCGTGGGTCGCCTCGAAGATCGCCACTCCGGTGTCGTAATTGATATTTCCACCCGGGGCGATGCCGATCCCGCCAACCTGAGCGGCGAGAGCATCAGACAGGTAGTCACCGTTGAGGTTGGTCGTCGCGAGAACGTCATAGCTGGCGGGCCGGGTGAGCACCTGCTGCAACATTGCATCGGCGATCATATCCTGGACCAGCAGCTTGTCTCCCGCCTCTCCCCCGCTGTCCTCCCACGAAACGGCAACATCGGAGAACTCTTCCTTCACCAGCTCATAACCCCAGGCGCGGAACGCCCCTTCGGTGAACTTCATGATGTTGCCCTTGTGGACCAGGGTCACCGACTTGCGGCCATTGGCCAACGCGTACTTGATCGCGGCACGAACGAGTCGTTTTGATCCCGTGATCGAAATCGGCTTCAGGCCCAGACCGGAATCGGGGCGGATCTCCCACCCGTATTCCGCCTCGAGGAACTCGATCAGCTTCCTGGCATCCTCGGTCCCTTCCTCCAGTTCCTTGCCCGCATAAACATCCTCGGTGTTCTCCCGGAAGATGACCATGTCGACCGCGCCCGGGTCCTTGACAGGGGATGGGACACCTTCGAACCACCGCACAGGGCGGACACATGCGTAGAGATCGAGGATCTGACGCAACGCCACGTTCAAAGACCGAATTCCACCGCCGACCGGAGTCGTCAGCGGCCCCTTGATCCCAACCCGGTACTTGCCGAATGCGTCAACTGTCTCATCAGGCAGCCACGAACCTGTAGCGTCGAACGCCTTTTGCCCGGCAAGCACCTCGGTCCATTCGACACGGCGGCTGCCGCCATAAGCCTTGTCCACTGCCGCATCGAAGACCCGCACCGCGGCAGCCCAGATGTCGGGGCCAATCCCGTCACCCTCGATGAAAGGGATGATCGGGTCGTCGGATACAACGAGACCGTTGGGTCCCATGCTGATCGGTGTGCCCATGGCTAAGAACCTTCCTCAAGTCGAAACGAAACCCAAAGGGTAGCGGTGATGACCACCACTGTTTATGCCAGCTATATACAGGCTTTATGCCAACTTTCACCATTGGTGGGTAGGTTGCGCGTCAATGAACCGTTTCAACCGACGCAATGTCAAAATCGCTGCAATTGTGATCGGGATCCCGGCCATTGCCGTGGCGTGGTGGCTCGGCTCCCCGCTGTTTCTCGACTCGGAGGTAAACGAGGCCTTCCCGGTTCCGGCGGCAGCGGAGGATCAGACTGAAATCGAGCCCACGACGACCACTCAGGGCACCACCGACACTACGACACCCCCGGCTTCTACCGCCTCGACGAGCGAACAGACCACTGGACCCACCACCCTTCTGACGGGTGAGTTCCGGGACGCAGATTCCAGCCACCGGGGCGCGGGGACGGCGACCATTTACGAGATCGAGGACGGATCCACTCTTCTGCGGTTCGAGGACTTCGAAGTGACCAACGGGCCTGACCTCCACGTCTACCTCGTACCGCACGAAAATCCGACGATTTCTGAAGACCTGGGGGGTTATGTGGACCTGGGCTCACTGAAGGGCAACATCGGGGACCAGAACTACGAGGTCCCCGATGGGGTCGACATCTCAGAGTTCGGCAGCGTCGTCATCTACTGCGTGCCGTTCCACGTCTTCTTCAGCATCGCAAATCTTGACGCCTAAAGAGCCACCGGCTCAATAGGCCGGCCCACCGTCAGGGCGTCCCGAAGATCGGCATCAAGGTCCCAGAAGACGGCGTCCGGCTCGGCCCCGAGGGCTTCGAGCATCTTCGAGAAGAAGGAGCGTGCCGACGCCGCCGCAGCGATATCGAAGATCGCGCGATCGTCGAATCCCTCCCTGCGGAGGTCGTCGATGTCGCTCTTGGTGATCCGGGTGGGATCCGTTGCCACAGCCCGTGCGAACCTCATCAGTGCGCGGTCTGCGCTGGTGAGTTCATCCGAATCGCCACCGATGCCGATAGCGAGGACCGTGTCGGCTCTGAAAACCTCCTCGGCCAAGACCTTCCCGTGGGCCAGACTGCAGTAGCTGGATCTCATTGCCTGCGCTGCGGCCAGCGTCGCGAGCTCGTAGTTGCGGACACCGAGGTTTCGCAGGATTTCGCCGGCCATCTGCCTCCAGGCGGCATAAAGCCCGGGGTGTCGGTGTCCGAAGAGCTTGGTGTAATTCGGCAGGTACCCCCTGTGCTCGATGTCCGCCGCGAACATCTCTGCCAGAGGGCCTGGGTCTGGCCCGGGGTCCGGCGTCTCTATGTAGGCCGTGTTCGGATTATTGCAGGTCGCCGGCACCGACTCGGTTCAGGATCTACGCGCCTTCGCTGCCGCCACTGTGTTGGCCAGGAGCATGGCGCGGGTCATGAGGCCCACCCCGCCGGGTACCGGGGTGATCGCCCCCGCGATAGCCGAAACAGCTTCGTAATCGACGTCGCCGACAACGCCGGCATCGGTTCGATTGATCCCGACATCGATCACGACCGCCCCCTCCTTGATGTGGTCGGCCGTGATCAGACCCGGCGAACCGACCGCCGCCACCAGGATGTCCGCCTCTCGTGTCACCGATGCCAGTTCCGTGGTCCTTGAATGCGCCATCGAAACCGTCGCGTCGACGCCGCGGCTGGCGAGCATCAGGGCCAGAGGTCGACCGACCAGGAACGACCTTCCCACAATCACGGCGCGCGCGCCCGAGATGGCGATGCCGTAGTGGTCGAGGATGCGCATGACTCCGCCCGGAGTGCACGGCCGAAGACCGGGACGGTCGAGAACAAGCAGGCCGAGGTTGTAAGGGTGGAGACCATCCACATCCTTCCGCGGGTCGATCCGCTCCACGATTCGTTCGGAGTCGAGCCCGGGGGGTAGGGGGAGCTGAACGAGGATCCCGTCGATCGACTCGTCGCTATTCAGGCCGTCGATGAGCTCGTCGAGGTCGTGCTGGTTGGTGGCGTCACTGAGCTCATGGTGGATCGATGCGATGCCCACCTGGGCGGCATCTCTCCGCTTGCCCCGGACGTATGTGTGGGACGCGGGGTCGTCCCCGACGAGGACCGTGGCCAGTCCTGGCTGGTAGGAAAGCTCTGAAACGAGCGAGGCCACCTCTCCCTTGACCGCCTCGGCCACCACCTTCCCGTCAAGTATTCGGGCGCCCATCAGTGCTTGAAATGCCTCTTGCCGGAAAAGGCCAGAGCGATGCGGTGCTCGTTGGCCGCATCGATGATCTCCTGGTCGTTGCGGGATCCACCGGGCTCGACGATCGCGGTGATACCAGCCGCTACAAGAGCGTCGATGCCATCGCGGAACGGGAAGAAGGCATCTGACGCCGCCACCGCCCCCCGGGCACGGTCGCCTGCCTGAAGCACCGCACGCCGCCCCGCCCCCACCCGGGACTGGTCACCGGCGCCAACACCTACCGCGGCGAAGTCGTTGAAGATCACGATTGCGTTCGACTTGGCATGCATCGCCACCGTCATCGCCATGCTGAGCTGCGATGCCTCGACTTCTGTGGGGTCGCGCTCGGAGACAATCTCCCACGACTCCCCGATGTCGCTGTCGCGCTCCTGAACGAGAAAGCCTCTCTCGATACGCCTGATGTCGGGGTCGTCGCTCCCCGGCGGGGGCGCCTCGATCACACGCAGGTTCTTCCTTTTCGACAGGATGGAAAGGGCATCAGGAGCGAGCGAATTGCACACAACCACCTCGACGAATCTGTCAGCAATCAACCTCGCAGTTGCAACATCGACCTGGCCGTTGATGCCGATAACACTCCCGAACGCCGACATGGGATCGCAATCCCATGCCTTCTGAAACGCTTCCGCTACCTGGCCTGCGTGGGCGAAACCACACGGATTGGTGTGTTTGATGATTGCAACCGATGCCTCGGGCAGGTCTGAGGCGAGTCTCCACGCCGCCTCGGCGTCGGCGTAGTTATTGAAGGACATCTCCTTGCCCTGGTACTGGCGCGCCTCAACCCACCACGGAGATGCACCATCCTCGCGGAACACGGCCGCCGCCTGTTGGGGGTTCTCCCCGTAGCGGAGGCCAGCGTGCCGCCTCAGTGGTATCACCATGTCGTCGCCGATCCAGCCAACGATCGCGGCGTCGTAAGAGGCGGTGTGGAAGAACGCGTCCCGGGCAAGGCTGCGACGGAGGTCGCCGCCGAGCCCTCCATCAGATATCGCCTGGAGCACCTCCCCGTATCGCCGGGGGCTGGTGACGACTCCAACGTATCGGTGATTCTTAGCTGCGGCGCGGATCATCGTCGGGCCGCCGATGTCGATCTTCTCGATAATGTCTTCCTCCGAGGACTTCGGGTCGGCCACAGTCTCCCGGAATGGATACAGGTTGACCACAACAAGCTGGAAGTAGTCGATGCCGGAAGCCTCCATTTCGGCCACGTCACCCTTGTGCCCGGGACGGGCGAGGATCCCGCCATGAATCGAAGGGTGGAGAGTCTTTACCCGGCCCCCGAGAAGCTCAGGCGCCCCGGTGACGTCACTCACTTGGGTGACTTCGAGGTCGGCGGCCTCAAGAGCCGTGGCCGTGCCACCGGATGAGACAATCTCGACACCCGCAGCGATCAGACCCCTGGCTAGGTCCTCGAGCCCTGATTTGTCGTACACGCTGAGCAGAGCCCGCTTGACGGCGACATTCATCTCCAGACGACCTCACGGCCGACTACCTCGATCCGCCCCCGGGCGAAAGCCGAGATCACCTCCGGATAGAGCTTGTGCTCTTCGATCTGGATTCGCTCGTGAAGTGTCTCCACCGTGTCATCATCGAGAACAGGGACCGGGCGCTGGGCGATGATCGGACCATGGTCCACCTCCTCATCCACGAAATGGACGGTCACTCCTGTCACCTTGGCTCCGTAGGCGAGCGCCTGGGCGACTGCACGAGCCCCCGGAAATGCGGGCAGCAGTGATGGGTGGATATTGAGGATCCGGTCAGGGAACGCGTTCACCGCGACAGGCGAGAGAACCCTCATGAAGCCGGCGAGAACCAATACCTCAGCTCCCGACGCCCGGGCGGCCTCAACGATGGCAATCGAAAACCCCTCTCGATCCGGATGCTCCGAATAGGCCACCACTGCAGTCGGGATTTCGGCAGCCTCGCCATGACGCAAAGCGCCCGCGCCCGCTCGGTCCGAAATCAAAAGCGAGAACTCGACCATCGGGTCCGCCGAATCGATTAGCGCCTGAAAATTCGTACCCGAGCCCGAGGCGAGTACTGCAAATCTGATTGGTCCCTCCGGGGTTGTGCGCTCCGGGATTGTAGGGCCAGCTCTGGCTCAGGTGTCCAGCGACCGACGGGCACGGTAGAGAATCGAGCGCAGCGACGCTTTGGAAACCCCCATCAGAAGCGCGGTTTTCTCCACCGTCAAGCCACTTCCCTCCTTGAGCAGAAGGGCATACCGATAGTTGTCGGGAATTGTGCAAAGCGACTCCAGGACCCGGAGCCGCATCGCCACTTCATCCACCAGAGAGGTCTCAGAGGGCCGGCGGGCGACGGATTGCCTGCCCTCGACAAGTCGGTCGAGGTACGACGCTGCCTCTCCCGGCCCAGCGTCGAGATGAGCGGTCGCGACGTTGTGAATCCAACGTCTCACTGTCTCGGGGCCGCGAAAGGTATCCATACCTGCCACAGCAGCGGTCAGCCCGGGGCTGCGATCAGATCCAGACGTCAGCCACCCGGCCATGGCGTCGAGCTCGTACAGATACTCCCATGCCGCCGCCTCGCCCCTCGGAGCCTGCTTCGGAACCTGCTGGGGTGACTCAAACATGTCACCTGTCTATTCCAGGAGACGACGCACAATGTCAGTTTTTTTGGTGCCATCCATTTCGTCTCGTCTCGAGGAGCAGTCGTAGAATCGGACCCGGAGTGTTTGCACGACTTCGGAAGGGACGCTCAATGTCACAATTCCATGAGGTCCCGGCCGAAGCCTGGGAGACCTGGTCGACCGAGAATGACGCGTTGATCCTGGACGTACGACAACCCGAGGAGTGGAAGCTGGGGACACTCCCCGGGTCGACCCTCATCTCGATGGGCGAGATCATGGAGCGGGTCGCCGAGCTCGACAAGAATCGCGCCGTTCTTTGCGTCTGCAGGTCCGGTTCGCGCAGCGGCCAGGTAGCTGCCTACCTATCCGCCCTCGGTTTCGCCAAGGTGGCGAATATGGCGGGAGGGGTCAAAGCGCTTGGCATGCAGGACTGAATGGTGGAGATCGAGACTGTTCGCACCGAGGGCTTGGGTGACTCGACATACATTCTCGCCCACGGCGGTATGGGCATCATCGTCGATCCGCAGCGCGACATCGACCGATTCACCTCCGTCGTCGAGAGGCTTGGAATCGAGATCAGGTGGATCTGCGAAACCCACCTTCACAACGACTACGTGTCAGGGGCCGGGGCCCTCGCGCGCCTTCTCGACGCCGAGCTTGTGCTCCCTGCTGGAGCGGCACCGTCGTACCGACACCGGCCAGCCTTCCATGGCGAGTTCCTGACGGCCCACGGGCTGTCGATTCTTCCGCTCCACACGCCCGGGCATACCCCCGAACACGTGTCCTACGTGGTAGTTATCGACGGAGCGGAGAAAGCAGTCTTCTCGGGAGGAAGTCTCCTGGTCGGGTCGTCGGGCAGGTCGGATCTGCTTGGAACGGAGCGCGCCGACACGCTGGCAAGGCTCCAGTACCAATCGATCAACCGGCTGGCAGAATTGCCGGATTCGACGGGCCTCTACCCAACCCATGGCGCCGGAAGCTTCTGCACCGCATCGCGAGCAGCCAGTGAAACATCGACCATCGGAGACGAGAAACGCTCCAACCCGGGTCTTCAGCACGACAATGTGGACTCCTTCGTTGTCGAGCACCTTTCCGGCCTGCTCCCCTATCCCTCGTACTACCGATACATGGCCCCCGCCAATCTTCAGGGCCTTCCTCCGGCCGCGCTGACACCACCGCCAGCACTTGACAAGGACGGGTTCGACGAGATCGACAGAGACGTGGTCATCGATGGCCGCCCCAAGGTGGACTTCGCGTTGGGCCACATCCCCGGTTCCCTTGGACTGGAGCTCAGGGACGATTTCGGAGTGTGGGTCGGTTGGGTGACCTCTTTCAACGCCCGCATAGCCCTCGTCCTCAATCCGGACCAGCCGGTCCAAGAGGCGCAGCGCCAACTGGCCCGAATCGGCTACGACCGAATTATCGGCTTGGTCACGGATCTCGACGATTGGGGTGCCGAGCTCTCCAGCTACCCGATCCACGATGTCGATTCGTTTATCGAGAGGATGGACGACGAGGTCCAGGTCCTCGATGTCCGCGCTCCTGACGAATGGAAATCTGGCGTCATCGCCGGCTCCCGTCAGATATATGCGCCCCACCTGGCAACCGGGCTCCCGGCCGACCTCGACAAGTCAAAGCCCGTCCTGATCGGGTGCGAGACGGGCTATCGAGCCTCTCTCGCCGCGTCGATCCTGCAAAGAGAGGGGTACCTCCCCGAAGTCCTCGTCGGCGCAAGCCTCCCCGAAGTCATCGCTGCCATCTGAGCGGCTTCCGCTCCATGCGGAACACTATGCGAAAGCCATGGAATCTTGCGCCGTGCTGCTCGGCCCGACCTGCAAGAATGAACACGATGTCGCAAGCGACCACCAAACAGCGCAAATGGGTGTTCCCGGTGGTTGCGGGCACGGTCCTTCTCGCCCTCACTTTGATCGCCCTATTCCGCGAACCGGTGGTCCTCGACAGCGACACCGCTGAAGGCACGGTCCAGGCCTTCCTGCAGGCAATTGCCGGTGAGGATTTCGAGGCCGCGCGCGGCTATCTCTCAACGGGGCTCCGGGAAGAATGCACCGCGACCGACATCGCCAGTGCCGGCCCGCATGAATCCTTCACCGCCACCCTCGGACGGGTCGAGGATCTCGGCGATGAGGCACTTGTCTTCGTGTCCTTGCGCCTGGGAATCGACAGCAGCCTCGATCCCTACACGTTCGACCCGGGTCCGTACCGGTTGAGCCAAGAGTCGGGTCGGTGGGGCATCACCGAGGTCGCCTGGCCCTACTTCTTCTTCGAGTGTGACCGATGAGCATCATTGCCGGGCTCATCGCACCCCTCCTGGTCATAGCAGCCATCATCGCCGTGGTCAGGGCATTCTCAAGCAAAGACCAGGAGCGCAGCGAGGGTGGAGACCTGGTGGCGTACGGCCTTCTCGCTATTTTCGTGGGCGGGCTGGTCTGGGCCCTTTTCCTTCTCGGGCGCGCCGCTTTCCCCGGGTCAGACCTCGTGGGCACCTCGCGGGGAGATCTCGCCGGTGCCCTCGCCGGACTGATAGTGGCAGGACCTTTGACCTTCTACCTGTGGCAGCGCCAGGACGACCGGCGCAAGCAGTTCCCCGGCTCGGTGGGCTGGCCTCTCTACCTGGCTCTCACGGACGCTATATATCTGACCTGGCTCGTGGTTTACGCGGTGACGATTATCGCTGTGATCTTCGGCGACAATGACTTCCCCCGCTTGACCGATGTACTGATAGTCGCGGGAGTGGTGGCGGTCCACGAGTGGGCTTCCCGGGCGGACAGGCCGGGGAGCAATATCTCACAGATTCACCGGGTGGTTGGATCTTTTATCGGTCTGGCGACCCTCGCTGTCGGTGCCGGCATCCTTCTCTACTCTTTGTTCGTCACCGTCTACGGGACCTTCTACGCCAGCGCGGGAGACCCCATCTTCGAGATCGGAGTCGGGATGACGGTGACAGGCACCGCTGTGTGGGCGTGGCGCTGGCTGCAGCCGTGGCCCGAAAAACCCGACGGCACCCGCCTCTCGTATCTGGTGATCGTCTCCTACTCATCTCTGGTCACCATGGTGGCCGGAACCACCGCGGTGGCGATTTTCGTAGCGACTTACCTCCTCGATGAGGCCGCCTCGCCAGGTCGTCATTTCGAGCCGCTCACCGCCTTGCTTGCGGCTGTCACCGTTTCCGGGATGGTGTGGTGGCATCACCGACCCAAACTGGGGCCGCAGCGAACCGACTCTGTGCGCGCATACGAGTACCTGCTGATGGCCACTGGCATGGGAACGGCCATCGGGACCGGCACCTCTCTTGTCGCGATCGTCTTCGAGGGCAGCCCTCTGGTCGGCAGCCTCGGAACCGTGGCTGTGTCGCTGGTCCTCAGTTTCGCGGCAGCCGCTCTGCTCTGGTGGATGTTCTGGACCAACGCCCAGGAGGCGCCACGGCCCGAAGAAGCAGCGTCATTCCCCCGCCGCTTCTACCTGCTGGGAATGGCCATCATCCTGGGCCTCACTGCCGCCGGTGCCGTCGTCGGGGTGCTCCTGTTCATATTTCAAGCGTTGTTCGGGCTCGAGCCCGAGGCCTCGACGCTGGTAGTCGAACTCACGTTGGCTCTCCTCGCCGGCGGCGCGACCTACCATCTTTACACCGCTTACCGGTCGGACTCAGCCCTCCGGGTTGTGGCCAAAGGTGAACCCTATACATTGACGGTGATCTGCTCCCACCCCGGCCCCCTGGCCGCAGTGCTCCCTCCTGAGGCGAAGCTGAAGGTGATTCACCGCGGGGATGGCATCGGAGTCATCGACGACGAGTTGGCGGCCCGGATCGTCGAATCCACTCGCGGTGTCGACTCGATTGTCTGGGTGGGCGAGCACGGATTCGAGTCAGCACCTGCACTACAGGTCTGACGTGGCGGATTCTGGAATCATCGCCCGATGAAGTGGCTCGCGCACACCTACCTCAAATTGAGGGGTTGGAGGTTCATCGGCCAGGTTCCTCCCGATCCCCGGTTCGTGATCATCGGCGCGCCTCACACAACCAACTGGGATTTCGTCGCGTTTCTGGCCGCGATCAGGCACTGGGACTTCAAGCCGAAGTATCTCGGCAAGCATTCACTGTTCGCCGGTCCGTTTGGCTGGCTCTTTCGCCGCTGGGGAGGGATTCCGGTCGACCGGACCAAACCGGGTGGAGTGGTCAGCCGGGTAGCAGCCGAATTCGACTCCAATGAAGAGTTTGCCCTGGTCATCGCACCGGAAGGGACGAGGAAGGCGTCGGACTCGTGGAGGTCAGGATTCATCAAGATCGCTGCCGCCACTGGTGCTCCAATCGTGCCCGCCGGGCTCAACTACCGCAAGAAGACAATCACCCTTGGAGAGCCGATCCGCTACGAGGGCTCGGTCGATGATCTGATGGCCACCCTGCGTGATTTCTATGCCGGAACCGAAGGGAAGCACCCCGAGGGCGCGGGGGAGGTGTGGATCAAGGAAGAGTCGGTGGAGTCATCATGACTTCTCGGCGAGCCGCCTGAAGTCGTCCGAGAGCCCACCATCGCGTGACCCGATGCTCACCGCGTTGTTGCCGTATTTCTCTCTGATCGAATCAACCTTGGAATCCAATCGTTCGAACCGATCTGCAGCAAGGGAACCTGCGTTGCTCACGTCGCCGTCGTCGAAACCGAGTTCCATCTGGACGAACCTGTCGGTGGTGAGCTTGGAGACTGAGACCCCGACCAGTGTGACCGGGCCGGATTCTCCCTGAATGGCGCGCTCGAGAAGGTTGAGGGCAACAACGCCGATCGCCTGGGTGGAGCCGGTCGGCCATCTCAGAGTGTGACTCCGGCTGAGGCGGCGAGGACCCGGCAGCCGGACCCGGACCGTGATCGTTGCGCCGGACCTCCCCTTGCGGCGGAGTCGGCGCCCGACACGATCAGCCAAGCCGACGACAACCGACTCCAGGTCGGTCCACTCAACGAGGCCCCGGCCGAGGGCCTGTTGGCTGCCCACACTCCCAGCACGTCTGCCGCGGTGGACCCTTCGTGGGTCGCGATTGTGGGCCAGCGCATGGAGGCTGCTTCCCGCCACGGACCCGAGGCCGTTGCCGAGCACCGACTCTGGTATTGCGGCAAGCTGGCCGATGTCCTCGATGCCCATTGACCTGAGTCGGGTCGCTGTCACCGGGCCGACTCCCCACATCGCCTCCACCGGCAACGCATGGAGGAACTCGAGCTCGGAGCGGGGATCGACCCAGACCAGCCCGTCGGGCTTGGCCCGCGCCGAGGCGACCTTGGCGAGAAACTTGGTGCTTGCGATCCCGATCGAAATCGGGAGCCCGACATCCTCGCGAACCCTGCGTCTTATCTCCCGGCCGATCTGGCGCGGGGAGCCCAGCAGGTGGATCGTCCCCAAGACGTCGAGAAAGGCCTCATCGACGCTGATCTGCTCCACAACGGGGGTGAAGTCGTCGATGATCGTCATCACCTGTTCGGAGAAGTCCATGTAGCGACTGAAGCTTCCCTCGACAATTCTGAGGTGTGGACAGAGCCGGAGAGCATCGCGCTGGGGCATCGGGGCACACACTCCGTAGCGACGCGCCTCGTATGAGGCAGCAAGGATCACGCCTCCTCCAACAGCCATCGGGATTCCGCGCAAAGATGGGTCGAGGAGTTGTTCGACGGTTGCGTAGAATGCATCGAGGTCGGCATGGAGGATCGTCGGTTCCATCCCTCAACTTTCGCGGGAGCCTGGGACAGATTATCGGAACGCCGAGGAGGCGGAAGACCTGCGGGAGTTACTCGCCCGTGTCGTCGCCAGGTGTGGGTTCGATGCCTAGTCTGCGAGCGTGGCCGGGTGGGACCTTCTCCTGTTGGGCCAGGCCGGGCGGCAACCAGTCATCGCCTTTCTTCGCCTGACCGGGAGGTGTCCAATCGCCGGATTTCTTAGCCTGTCCCGGTGCCACTCCGTCTCCGATTTTCTTGGCCAACCCCGGAGGGAGAACGTCCTTCTGGGCGAGTCCTGGCGGCAAGTCAGCCCCTTCCTCCAAGAAGCCGGGGACACCGGTGTCTTCAGCATCTGGGGAATTCTCCAGGGCGCCAACAATCCCGGCCGCCAATATCAGGGCAACGAAAGCACCCAGAGTGAGCAATCGGTTACGCATCGTATTCATTGTACTTCCCATCATCAGGAAAAGACAGGGGCCATAGCCCCATTTCAGGGATTTGCACATGGTCCACTGACGAAGGTCCCCTGCGCGGTAGGGCCACCTGGCACCGTTCATGGGACCAAGTGCCCTAGAGGATTCACCCAACGTGAACGATGCTATGTGAAAAGGTTCACAAGCACTGAAAGGACGTGCACTCATGGCCAAGCGTTTTCGAATGATCGGAATTGTTCTGGCATTGTTCGGTATCGGATTTATGGGAGTAGGCATCTTTGCCTATACCCAAGTTCAGAATGGCTACGGCGCTCTGCAGTCGTTCAGTGAGGCGCAGAACGTCGAGCTGACCTACAACGAGGACGGACAGCTCATCGACCGGGGCGAGACCGTAGGGGCAGGCGCAATCATGCTTCTCCTTACCGAGGACTGGAACTACCCGGTAGTCGAGTCCGACCTCGACCCCGCCGACCCGCTGGTCAACACCGCATCTGAGTACATGTATCAGATGGCCACCGTTGCCTTCCACACCCTCCATGGGACCCAGACTGTGGTCCTGGCCGAGGATGCGACATACAACGGTGAGGTCTTCGAGGCCGGCACCTACGAGTTCGAAGTCGACGGCCGCTACTGGACAGACTTCGATCGCTCACACCCGATCGAGGGCGTCGCACGCGGACAGGCATGGACCGGCACAGCGCACGGGCTCATCGCCGAACTCGGCGTCGGTACCGTCACCCACTCCACGCTTCAGTTGGGTCTGGCCTTCGCCGGAGTCCTGGCAGGGCTCGGGCTGGTCTTCCTCCTCATCGGAGCCGGGATCTACTGGGCCGGTGCCGCCAAGGTGGATGCCTTCGAAGTAAGGATCCGTGACGAAGCTCGCGACCCGCAGCTGGTCTGACAACTAACAAGCCACCGAACAAGACCCCCCACCGGAAACGGTGGGGGGTTTCTTCTTGCTTATCCGGCAAGCCGTTTCAGGGCCGACCGGTCCACCTTGCCGAGGTGGGTTTGAGGCAACTTGTCAACGAAGTACACCCTCCTCGGATGCTTGAAAGCCTCGAGGCGGGCCAATACCCAGTCGATCAGGTCTTGTTCACTCACCTCGGGATGTGCCACCACAAACGCCACTGGCTTGGAAAGGCCGGCTTCGTCGCTCACCGCCACCACCGCAACTTCTCTGACGGCCTCGTTTTCGAGAAGAACGGACTCGACTTCCTGGGGCCGGAACCACTTGCCCTTGACCTTTATTGCGTCATCGGCCCGGCCCCGATGAGTCACATAACCATCCTGATCTATCGAGACCAGGTCGCCGCCGACGAACCACTCGCCGCGGAACGCTTCTGCCGTCCTCTCGGGATCCTCGAAGTATCCAAGTCCCAGCGAGTCTCCCCGGACCCGGAGCCGGCCCACCTCACCGGGCCCCACCTCGACGCCATCCTCGTCGCACGCCTTGATCTCGAAACCGGGTACCACCTTCCCCAGGGTCCCAGGGCGGACGTCGCCCACGGTGTTCGTGATGAAGATGTGCCACATCTCCGCTGTACCCAGACCGTCGAGCAGTTCGACCTCGAATTGATCTCTCCAACGGTGATAGAGGGTCTCAGGCAGGGCCTCTCCGGCCGATGTCGCCAGCCGGAGCGAGGAGAGATCGCGCTTGTGCGCATCGGGGTGGGACACCATCTGGTTGATCGCCGAAGGGACATTCACCATCACAGTGGGGCGGTAACGCTCGATGAGGTCGAAAAGTGCATCCGGGTTCGAGTGCTCGGCGAACAGCACCGACGAGGCCCCAACTGACAGGGGGAAGAGAAGGTTGGACCCGGTGGCGTATCCGAAGTAGAGCTTCGGAACCGAAATCGTGATGTCGTCCGGGACAAGGGCGAGTGATCCTTGCCCGTACAGGAGAGTGGTGTTGACCAGGCTGCGGTGAGCCTGAGCGACCGCTTTGGGCGCTCCCGTGGTTCCGCCGGAAAAGAGCCATATCGCTGGATCTTCGGGCGACGTCGACACCGTTTCGAAAACTCCAGGGACGATCCCGGCCGGATCGAGCACAACTGTGTCTGGTCCGGCTTTAGCCAAAGCCTCCTGGAAAGCCTCCCGATATCCGATGTCGACGAGGGCAGCAGTTGCCCGGGCCTGGTTGAGAATCCCGACCAGCGCATCGCGGGAGAGATCGGGGTTGACCATCACCACAATCGCTCCAAGCCGGAACGTTCCAAACACCGCCGCCGCATAATCGACTCCATCGGGAAGGACGATCAGCACCCGGTCACCCTTCATCACCCCCATGTCCTGCAAGGCGGCGGCAAATCCCGACGCGAGTGCATCCAACTCGGCGTAGGTGACGTTTCGATCGTCCAATCGCAACGCAACCCGGTCGGATGTCACTCTGAGATGGTCGCGCAAGATCCAGTTGTCCACATTGAGGTTCTCGGGCCAGCCGCTCATCGCCCTGACGGTAGTGTCCCGCAGGGCCGGGGACTACGGTGCGGCACGATGAAGACAACCGTGATCACCGGGGCGACGTCCGGAATCGGACGGGCAACGGCCCTCGAGCTCAACCGCAGGGGCTTTCACATCGTCGTTGCAGGCCGCTCCCGGGAACGGGGCGCCTCTCTGTTGTCTGAGATCGCGGACTCCGGGGGCTCGGCCGAGTTTCTCCAACTCGACCTGGGGTCATTCGACTCGGTGCGGCAGGCAGCCGAAGACTTCGCCGAGCGGGGTCGGGTGATCGACGTCATGGTGAACAATGCCGGAGTCGGGATGGCGAAGGGTCTCACCGTCGACGGCTTCGAGAAACACTTCGGGACCAACCACCTCGGCCACTTCCTCCTCAACCATCTGCTCCAGACGGCGTTCGGTGCGGGCACCCGGATCGTCACGGTGACGAGCTCGGCGCACATGAGAGTCGACGGGATCGACTTCAACCGCGTCAACCTGACCAGACGATCCATGTTCGGCCT